>CAZIKZ010000132.1:0-11672 GCA_964539845.1 uncultured Hyphomicrobiales bacterium | reverse complement strand
CAATTGCAATATTCCTAGCCGTTTCGTTATGGCCGGCATTGCAAATGACGGGGATTAGACGTTGCAACAGCGTTTACGTCGAACTCGGCTGGTCGGCAGATCTTTCGATTCGTTTTGCTATGAAAGCAGAAGAGTATAGAGCTGAATTTGTGCGCGTATCGCATCGCCGCACTTGTTTGCCATTGCGAAATCGTCACAGGCGCCTACGGCAGTCTGCACGATGCCTCGATAACTTGCTGCACAAGCGTTTCCTTGCGTCGCGACAGGGGCTGCCGCGAGCGGTAAGCGTTGATGACGATACGCCTGGCCTGTGCCAGCGGTCGCATTGCGAGCAATCCAAGCTCTACTTCTGTTCTGGCGGCATCGGCCGGGATGACGGCGACCCCGGTGCCGATTTGAACCATGACCTTGATGGTTTCGACATTGTCGACGATCGCGCGGATGCGCGGACGCAGGCCAAGATCGTTGAACATGCCGGATACGATCTGGCCGTAGCCGATCGAAAGCTCGTTCATGATGATCGGCTCTTCTAGCAGCAGCGCGATATCCAATAGGGCGTTGCTGGCCGCAAGTTTGTGCGACGGCGGCATGATCAACGCCATCTCCAGCTCGAACAGCGGAAATGCAACAAGACCCGACGGTACCCGATCGGGCGCGACTTCGGTGACGATACCAAGGTCGATCCGGTCGTCATGGAGTTCGTCGAAGATGACGCGCGTCGGTGCCGTCTTGATTTCGAGATGGAGATTTGCGGGAAAGCTTCCGGGCGGGAACATGCGCGGCAGCAATGCCGGTGCGAGCCCCGACCCGATGCCAATGATCAGTGCCTCGACACCGACGCCAGATAACCGCCGCGCCACATCGGAAAGGTTCATCAGATCGGTGGCAACGCGCTCCGCCTCGTAGAGAAACATTCGTCCCCGTTCGGTCGGTTCAATGCCGCGACCGGTCCGGCGGAACAGCGCAAAGCCGATCCGGTTTTCCAGGAGCTTGACCTGCTCGGACACGGCGGATTGGGAGATCGACAGCCGCACCGACGCCTTGGTGAAGCTGCGCTCCTTAGCGACCGCCAGCGCGTATCGGATTTGCCGAAATTCCATGCTGCGCTGCACCTTAAATGAGCATCAGGTTCTGGCAAAAACTCAAAAATCGAGACGTCTTTCCTAGATTCGGAATCACAGTATCGGAATTTCCGATACCTTCATCTTAAAATGCTGTTGGACGGGTAGAGGGCGCCAAAACACAATCTCACTTTGGAGCGTGAGCGCATGACGGCCAGCCTTCGAATCGGGATCGATACCGGCGGCACCTTCACCGACATTGTCTGCGTTGATACCGTTTCGGGCGCCGTTTCCGTCACCAAGGTGCCGAGCACGCCGGCCAATCCCGCGCTTGGTCTGGTTGCCGGCGTGACGAAGATCCTGGGTGCGGTCGGTTCGGACGAAAACAGTATCGTCGGCCTAGCACATGGCACCACGGTCGCGACCAATGCACTCCTGCAGGGCTCGATCGACTCGCTCGGCCTGATCGTCACGGAAGGTTTCCGGCATGTGCTGGAGATTGCGCGTCAGGCGGTGCCGGATGGTTATGGCAACTCCTATTTTTGGGTGAAGCCCGAGCGACCGGTCCCGCTTGAGATGGTCCGCGAGGTTAGCGGACGGCTGAACTTCAAGGGCGAGGAACTGCGTCCGCTGGCGGAAGATGATGTGCGCGAGGCAGCGCGCTTCTTCAAACGCAAGAATATCCGCGCGATTGGTGTTTGCCTCATCCACGCCTATGCGAATGACGCGCATGAAAAGCGCGTTCTTGAAATCCTGCGCGAGGAATACCCCGAAGGCACGGTCTCGATCTCCTCGCAGGTGCTTCCCGAATATCGCGAGTACGAACGTACGGTCACGACGCTGGTCGATGCCTTCGTCAAGCCGCACATGGATCGCTATTTGCGGCGCGTTAAGGACGCGCTCGGCGACAGTCTCGGCACGAAGCCGTTCCTGGTGATGCAGTCGAATGGCGGCGTGATGAGCGCCGGGCAGGTCGTCAACAAGCCTATCACCACTGCATTGTCCGGCCCTGCCGCCGGAGTACTCGGCAGCGCCGTGATCGCCAAGCTCGCGGGCTTTGAGAATATCGTGACGCTGGATGCCGGTGGGACCTCGACTGATCTCAGCCTGATCGAACAGGGCGTGCCGCATCTCACCAATGCCGGGTCGGTCGGGCCGTTCCCGGTACGCATTCCGATGATCGACATCGAGACCATTGGGACCGGTGGCGGCTCGATTGCATGGGTGTCGCGCGAAGGGCATCTTAAGGTTGGCCCGAAGAGCGCGGGCGCCGATCCGGGGCCGATGTGCTATCCGAAGGGCGGCGACCAGCCGACCATCACCGACGCCAACCTCGTGCTCGGCCGTCTTCCTGCGGCGCTGATCGGAGGCGGCATCGCGCTGGATGTCGAGCGCGCGAAAAGCGGCCTGGCTGATCTCGCGCAGCGCCTCGGCGCGAGGATGATGCCGTTGCAGATGGCGGCCGGCATCATCGAAATCGCCAACTGGAATCAGGCCAATCGCATTCGCCAGATGACCATCCAGCGTGGCATCGACCCACGCGAATTTGCTCTGCTATCGTTCGGTGGCGCGGGTCCGGTGCAATCGGCGGCGGTGGCACAGCTCATCGGCATGAAGGCCACCATCATTCCGCCGAGCCCCGGCAACCTCGCGGCCTTTGGTCTTCTGGCTGTGGACTGGCGCAACGATCAGATGGTCACGCGCGTGATGGCGGAGGACAAAATCGATCTCGGCGCCATTGCGGACATTTATGCCGGGCTTGAATCCGACGCCGTGCGGCGGCTGGAAGCCGATGGCATCGCCAAGGATCGTATCCGGCTCGTGCGCGAGGCCGATCTTCGTTACGCCGGTCAATCGATGGAAGTGCGCGTCACGGCGCCGGGCGGAAAAGTCGACCGCGGCTTTGTCGATGCACTGATCGATGCCTTCCATGCCGCGCACCGGCGCACCTTCGGCTACGATTACAACGGCGAGCAGAAGATCGAGGTCGTCAATTTCTGCGTGTCGGGCTTCGGCATGATCGAGCGGCCGAGCCTGCCGAAGCTTGCGGTCTGGTCCGGTGCGAAGACGGAGCCGAAGGGGCAGCGTCCGGTCTATTTCGACGCCGGCTTGCGCGACACTCAGGTTTTTGACCGTGCGACGTTGCCGCCCGGTGCGCAGATCGCAGGCCCTGCTATCGTCGAGGAATTCGGCTCGACCAGCGTGGTGTTTCCAGGCCAAGTGCTCACCGTCGACGATCACGGCATCATGGTGATCCGGCAGGGAAAGGGGCATTGAAACCATGAACATGCAATCGCGTCCCGTCGCCGCCGCGAACACCCATCCCTGGCCGACCGCGCCGAAGCGCGACGTCGCAGGCGACGTCGATCCGATCGTGCTGCAAATCGTGGAAGGCACGCTGAATTCGATCGAGGCCGAGATCGAGTATGCGATTGAACGCACCGCGCGCTCGCCGATGATCCGTGAGGCGCACGACTATCGTGTCGGCCTGTTCGACAAATATTCGCGCAAGCTCACTGGCCGCTCCTATTCGGCGATGCCGCAGGCGGTGGTCCGCGACTATCCGCCGGAGACGATGAGGCCGGGCGACGTGTTCCTGATGAACGACACGTATCTCACCGAGGGCTGTATCGGGCATCTGCCCGATCTATGCTCGACCGTGCCGGTGTTCCACGACGGCGAGGTGGTGGCTTACATCCAGGCATTTGGTCATCACGACGATATCGGAGGTCGCGTGCCGGGCTCGATGCCAGGCACTGCAGCGTCGGTGTTCGAGGAGGGCCTCGCGGTGCCGCCGATCCGGGTCTATTCGGAAGGCAAGCGCAACGACGAAGCCTTCAAGATCATCCGCCGTAATACGCGCCTGCCGGACATCCTGTCGGCCGACCTCGACAGCGAGATCCAAGCCTGCATCATGGGCGCCCGGCGCATGGAGGAGTTGTTCCAGCGCTTCGGCACCGCGACAGTGGAGGCCTGCTTCCAGGCCATCATCGAGAAGTGCCGCAACATCTTTCGCGACGAATTGATGCCGAAAATCGCCGACGGCGATTATGTCTGGCACGATTATGTCGAACGCGAGGTCGAAGGCCGCGTCAGGCTGCACAAGATCGCGCTGAAGATGACCAAGACGCGCGACAGGATCGTGCTCGATTTTTCCGGCACCGATCCGCAGAGCGACGGCCCGCTTAACTGGCCGGCCGACTATGCCGACGGCGCCTTTCTCATCAAATGGATCGCGCCGATCCTACGCAATCTCGCCGACACACCGGAGCGCGCCGCCGAGATCAACGTCAACGAAGGCGTATGCGAGATTTTCGAGGTGATCTTCCCGCCGAAAGGCACACTGATCACGCCGGTCTGGCCGGCGCCGACCAATGCACGTTCTTTCGTGCTGCTGCGTTGTCTCTCGCTGCTCGCAGGTGTGGTCGCGCAGGCGGTCGATGGCCGCATGCCTGCGGATCAGGAGACCATCCGCTATACCGGCTTTTACGGCACTGACCCCGAAGGCAGGCCGTTCCTGTCGCGCGAAGTGCTGGGTGGCGGATCGGGCGGACGCACCTATGCCGACGGTAATGACGCGATCCATATCGTGCCGGACTCGCGCAACCAGCCTGCCGAATTCACCGAGACCAAGTTTCCGTTCATCGTCGAAAAGCTGGCGCTGCGAACCGATTCCGGTGGTGCCGGCGAGCGACGCGGCGGGCTCGGCTACGACAAGCATTACCGCGCGCTCGTCGATTGCCACACCATCGTCACCGCCGATCGCGTCAAGCTCGGCTGCTATGGCGTCAATGGCGGCTGCGCCGGCAAGCCGTTCGTCGTCACTGTCGACCCGGGCGGACCGAACGAGCGACGGCTCGGCGGGCTGGTCGATGGCGAGCCGGTGAAAAAGGGTGAAGTTGTGCGGGTCGAGACCACCGGCGGCGGCGGCTGGGGCGATCCGCTCGGCCGCGAGCCCGAGCTTGTGCTTATCGATGTAGTGCAGGGTAAGGTTTCGGCGCAGGCGGCGAAGGACGATTATGGAGTCGTGCTCGAGATGCGCTCGGGAGAGCCGGCCGTGCAGATGCAGGCGACCGCCGATGCGCGAGCGAAGTTGAGTGCGGCGCGAAATGGCGATCGGCCGATGATTGATCGTGGTGCAGGCGAGGAAGTGGCTTAGAATTATGGCAATCGACGTCGTAAAAGTTGAAATCAAGAGCGTAATGGATGCCTCGGGACTGGAGGACGTCATTACGTCCGGGCAGTTCAAGGCCGACGAAGTGATCGCCGTCATCGGCAAGACCGAAGGCAACGGCGGCGTCAACGACTTCACCCGCATTTTGTCCGACCAGGCCTTTCGCGCCGTTCTGAAAAAGCACGGCACGCGCTCGGAGGCGGAGATCAAGCAGGTTCCGATGGTGTGGTCCGGCGGCTGCGACGGGGTGATCACCCCGCATGCAACCGTGTTCGCGCGCAACGGAAAAAAGGGTTCTGGCGGCAAGCTGCGGCTTGCGATGGGTACCGCGCTTTCGCCGGACATTCTGCCGGAGGATATCGGCCGCCCCGCGATGGTGGAAAAGGTGGCCGAAGGCGTTCGCCTTGCGATGAAAGACGCGGGCATTTCCGATCCCAAAGACGTGCATTACGTGCAGACCAAGACGCCGCTTCTGACCATCGATTGGGTGCAGGACGCGCACGCGCGGGGCAAGGACGTCGCCTGCGAAGTGCATGACTCCATGGGCGTATCGAACGGGACCACAGGGCTTGGCATCGCCGTGGCGCTTGGCGAGATCAAAATGCCGAAGGCGGAGGACATTTGCCGCAATCTCGACCTGTATTCCTCCGTTGCGTCATGCTCATCGGGGGTGGAACTGAACCAGGCGCAGATCGTGCTGCTTGGCAATAAGGCTGACGCCGGCGGACGCTATCGCATCGGTCACAGTGTGATGAAAGACGCGCTCGACATCGACGGGATTTATGATGCGATCCGCAATGCCGGGCTCGAACTTCCGGAGCGCCCGCGCGCCAGCGACCTGCAAGGCAAGGTCGTCAATTGCTTCATGAAATGCGAGGCCGATCGCAGCGGACGGTTGCGCGGCCGCCGTCAGATCATGCTGGATGATTCCGACGTGCATCATCATCGTCATTCGAAGGGCGCGGTCGGCGGCGTCGCGGCCGCCGCCATCGGGGATCCGGCCGTGTTCGTGTCGGTCGATGCGATGCATCAGGGTCCGCAAGGCGGTGGCCCGGTTATTGCTATAGTTGATGTCGGCGAATAGCCGACATCAACTAACAAGAATGCCGATGTCGGCGAATAGCCGACATCAACTAACAAGAATGCCGATGTCGGCGAACAGCCGACATCGGTCAAAAAGAAGGTCGATGCCGGCCGGTGAACTTCGGCACAAGGAATTCGTATCGAACGTTGCTGGGAAGACGCCTAGTCTGCCTTCAGGCTGAAAAAGGGGAGCCGTCATCATGTCGATGTTGCCACGTTTCTTCCGCGGCTCTGCTGCCGCGCTCGCGCTGTCGTTGGTCTGCGCCGTTGCCAATCCGGCCCAGGCTCAGGACAAGGTCCGCGTTGGTGTATTCCCGGTCTCTTCGACCCTGCCGCTTTTCGTTGCGATCGAGCGCGGCTTCTTCAAGGAAAACAACATCGAGATCGAGATGACGCGTCTGATCGGCGGCCCGCCGAACGTCGCGGCCATGATCGGTAACCAGATCGATGCGTCCGCGGTGCTCGTAACCATCGAAGGAATGAATGCCAATCTGAAGAAGCCGGGCGTGGCGATGTACATCTCGCTGAACAGCCAGAACGCCAAGTATCAGATGGAGCAGTTCGTTGTCCGCAAGGGACTGGAGATCAAGTCGCTGGCCGACCTCAAGGGCAAGAAGATCATGTCGGCGCCCGGACCGGCCAACGTGACCATGGCACGCGCTGCATTGGCAGCCGCCGGACTGAAGGAGGGCGATTACCAGCTCGATCAGCTCGACATGGGCCAGCACGTGAATGCGATGACCGCTGGCACGTTCGATGCCGGCTATACGCTCGAACCCAATGCCAGCGTGATGCGAAAGAATGGCGTTGCGACCACCTTCGAGGCGGGCGTCATCGCCAAATACGTGCTTGGCAATCCGCAAGCCAACGCCTGGGTCGGCGGCTGCGCACTAACCAGCGACTTCATCAAGTCGAAGCCCGATGTCGCCAAGCGCTTCACCGCAGCCTGGGGCAAGGCGGTCAAGTTCATCAACGACAGCCCGGATGAAGCGCGCAAGTACCTGATCAAGAACACCTTCACGCCGGACGACATCGCGAGCACCGTTCCGCTGGTGAGATTCGAGATGGTCAGCGACTTGAAGCCGTCCGATATCGCTGACTTCCAGAAGTTCATGGATTTCTCAGTGCAGACCGGAACATTGCCCGAAAAGGTGGACGTTTCGAAGTTTCTTGCGAAATTCTGATGCGGCCTCGGTCTTGAGGCTGAGGGCATGAACGGAATGGCGTCCGCTGTCGGCCACTATCGCACCGCATTCGGCCCCGACGGGGAGCCGCCCGCGCATATCACCGTGCGCGGGCTGTCGAAGCAGTTTCAGGGCGATGTCATCTACGACAAGTTCAATCTCGACATTCCGCGAGGAAAATTCACGTCGATCTTCGGCCCGAATGGTTGCGGCAAGTCCACGCTGATCAACCTGATTTCCGGGATCATCCCCGTTGACAGCGGCACGATCCTGTTCGGCGGCAAGACACTTGCCGAAACGCGCATCGGATATGTGTTCCAGAATTACCGCGAGGCGCTGTTCCCGTGGATGACGGCGTTCAACAACATCCGCTATGCGCTGCAGTTGCGCAAAGTCGGCGAGCCGGAAGCGACGGATCGCGTCAACAAGCTGGTGGCGCGGCTTGGCGTCAAGATCGACCTCAAGCGCTACCCCTACGAAATGTCCGGCGGTCAGCAGCAACTTGTGTCGATCATGCGTGCGCTGGTGGTCGAGCCGGAAGTGCTATTTCTTGACGAACCGTTCTCCGCGCTCGATTATGAAATGACATTGTTCATGCGCGATCAGTTGCAGCGCATTTTCGAGGAGACCGGCATGACGATGGTGCTGGTCTCGCATGATCTCGAGGAAGCGGTCTATCTTGCCGACTATGTGCTGTTACTGTCGCGCCGTCCCGGACGCATCGCCGATTTTCCGGAAGTGCCGATGGCGCGCCCGCGCAACGACAACACGCTGTCGCAAGCCGATTTCGTGGACCTCAAGGGTCATTGTCTGCAGATCTTCCAGCGTGAGGTGCGGCGGTGACCGGTGCCCGTGCCGACAAGTTTCTGCCGCTGGTCGGCGTGGTTGGGCTGATCCTGGTCTGGTACATCGGCTATTGGCTGCGGATCGTCGACCCGGTTCTGCTTCCGCCGCCTGATGCGGCGTTCAAGGCCTTGTGGAAAGGCATGACCGGCGGGCGGCTGCTGTTCGACTTCTGGCAGACCGTCATCCGGACTTTCACAGCGATCGCAGTGGCGGCCGTGATTTCGATCCCGCTGGGTATCGTGCTCGGTTCGAGTGAGCGGCTTTATCGCTCGGTCGAATTCGTCATCGATTTCTTCCGCTCAACGCCCGCCTCGGCGATGTTTCCGCTGTTCCTGGTCATCTTCGGAGTGGGCAATGCCACCAAAATTTACGTCGCTTCCTTCGGCGCCGCGCTCGTCATTTTGTTCAATGTTGCCTATGGCGTGATGAATGCGCGCAAGACCCGCATTCTTGCAGCGCGCGTGATGGGCGCGTCGCGTTGGCAGGTGATGAAGGACGTGGTCTTGATGGAATCGCTGCCGCAAACGTTTGTGGGTTTGCGCAACGGTGTGTCGCTCGCCCTCGTCATCGTGGTTGTCGCGGAGATGTTTATCGGCTCGGTGGACGGGCTTGGCTTCCGCGTGTTCGAGGCGCAGCAGCTCTTTGACATGCCCGACATGTACGCCGCGATCTTCGCCGCAGGCGCGCTCGGTTACGGTCTCAATGTCCTGTTTCTCCTGATCGAGAAAAGCTTCGTCCATTGGTCCGGGAAATAGCCATGCCGGTCTCGATCGATCTCTCGCGGCTCTCCGCCGTCGAGCTCCGCGATCTGGTTCGCAAGCGCAAGGTCTCGCCGGTCGAGATTCTGGATGCGCATCTCGTGGCCATCGCGCGCCTCAATCCGCAATTCAATGCGATTGTCACGCTGGTCGAGGATCAAGCGCGCGCCGCGGCAAAGAAGGCGGAGCAGGAAAGCGGTGAAGGCCTGCCGTTGAATGGGTTGCCGGTGGTGATCAAGGACGTCACGCTCACCAAGGGTATACGCACCACGTTCGGCTCGCCGCTCTACCGGGACTTCGTTCCCGACGAGGATGCGGCGGTCGTGGAACGGCTGCGCAAGGCCGGTGCCATCATCCTCGGCAAGACCAATACCCCGGAATTTGCGACCGGCGCGAATACCGTGAATGAGTTGTTCGGCGCGACGCGAAATCCATGGAACCCTGCATTGAGTCCGGCGGGCTCGTCAGGCGGTTCGGCGGTGGCGGTGGCGACAGGCATGGTGCCGCTCGCGCAAGGTACGGATTTCGGCTGCTCGATCCGCATCCCCGCGGCTTTCTGCGGCATCGTCGGCGTGCGCACGACCGGCGGGCTCATTCCGAACCGCGGCATGCGGCTCCCCTGGGACGGCGGGCAGGTCCATGGCCCGCTCGCGCGCAGTGCGGAGGATGCCGCGCTGATGCTCGACGGCATGGTCGGCCTCGATCCGCTCTGGCCGATTTCGGCGGTGCCGCCATGGCAGAGCGCGTTGAAGATCGTGCGCGGTGTCGAGAACGCCAAGGGACTGAAGATTGCCTATGCGCCGGACATTGCCGGTTTCGGCGTGGACAAAGAGATCGACGATATTTGTCGCGCGGCGGTCCAACGCCTTGAGCAGGATGGCGCAACCGTAGAGATCGTCGATTTCAGCGCGGCCGACGGGTTCGACGCTTACAAGGTGCTGCGCGGCGAATGGATGGTCGGACAGCAACTTCAGCGCATCGAGATGCTGGACAAATTCGGCTCGAACCTCGCCGGAAATATCCGTGACGGACTGAAGCTGACCGTGCGGGACACCGCTGTGGCGGAAAACCTGCGTGAGAAAGTGTGGCAGCGGTTTTGCGGTCTTTTCGGCAAATACGATTTCCTGGTTACGCCCGCAGCACCGGTGCCGCCCTATCCGGTCGACAAGAATTATCCGGATGAAGTCGGGGGCCACAAGCTTGAGAATTATATCGACTGGATCGCGCCGGCCTTTCTGGTCACGCTGGTCGGCTTCCCAGCGGGCTCAGTCCCCGCCGGCCTTACCGCTGCCCGTTTACCGGTCGGTTTGCAGATCGTTGGCCCACGATTTTCCGAACCGCAAATTCTCGGACTATCCAAACTCGTGCAGCGGTCCAATCCGATTGGGTGGCCCATCGAGTAGCTTGGAGTTTGGATCGCGTATCCCATGCGCCTTAGACCGAGGCTGTCTACCTCGGGTAGCTTGAACATCACCATCCGTCGTTTGCTTTGCAGTGGACGGAATGCATCGTGCCAGCGTTTGGAATCGCAAATGCACTTTACCGCTGGGATGGGTCGGTCGAGGTCCGGACGTCGAATCTGACTTCTATTCCATCGCGAGTGAAACTGAAGAATGGGCTTCAAAAAGACCCATTCCGCCAGTCGGTCTAGATAAGCGAAACCTTCGCGGAATGAAGGGAGGCCGGGGTCATGCGGTCGGCCTTTATTCGCCGCTTATTGGCGCGGCTGTTAGCGATGCAGCTATCTAGCAAACAACATCACAGCTGTGGTTCCTAAGTGTCACGGTTTCCCACTCCTGGTCTCGTGCGAGACCTTAGGTGTCGATGCCATTCGACAATTGTCCCCCGGTCATGGTCCAAGGGTTCAGCCCAGTAGGAGGGCGTTGCTATGAGAAGCAGCAATCAAGGCTGCTCCGAAGAGTAGGAGCATGAGGTGAATCCCATAAGGAGTGTGGTTCCTCTGCGGTTGGATCGGGATAAAAGGATTCGTGGGAAAGGGATGCGCGGGAAGCCTGCGTCAATAAAAGGGTTGCAAGCGTGCTCTGGGAACCAGGGCGCCGCTCCCGCATGCGAAACCTGCGGTGGTCTCTCATATTGCCATGGACACGCTTCTACGCATTCATTCGTACAGAAGTGCTTGGCGAGCACTACTCCTTCAAATAAATAGCTGCCCCGCCGGCGCCGGCCCTTGTTCTCCTTGGTCGCAGCTCGGCCAAAAAGGCAAACGAGGCAAGGAGATCAGACAGAGTGTTTGCAGACAGACAGGGAAGGGAAGGAGAAGCAGAGTGTTTGAAAGTTGTTTAGACTGACTGGCTGACGGATGGATATGGAGGAGGAAGGTAAGAGATATAGTAAGTGCTCAACAGTAGCTGGCAGCGAATGAACTTGCCATTTTCCCGTTAGACTCTCAGCGTTTTGCGCTTCGGATAGCGTCGGTCACGCCATGCACGATGAGCAGGGGCAGCGAACTGAAAGCCGAACTCCTGTCAGCGCACGGAGTTTTCGGTCAAATTCCTTTCACCATGTGGTACCCGCCTGCCGAAGCGCTGAATGAAAAGATGCAGCA
>CAZIKZ010000131.1:2810-11772 GCA_964539845.1 uncultured Hyphomicrobiales bacterium | reverse complement strand
GGCTAAGCGAAGCCAGCCCACCATTTAAATCACTGGCATCATTGGTGGGCTCGGCGCGTTGCGCCTTAGCCCACCCTACAGAGCACTAATTTCCGCTCGTCTCCGCCAACGGGCCCGCGCGAAGCGCGGCCCGATGACAGTCTCAGGCGAGGACCCAGGGCCACGGCACCAAACTCACGTTTTGCTTTTCTGGATTCCCGTTTTCACGGGAATGAACGGAGATTGTTGCGCGCGCCCATGCCCTACTGATCCAGCTGCTCGATGCCGAGATCCTTGATGGTCTTGCCGGCATCGGCCGCAGTATCCACGATCAGCTTACCGAAGGCGTCCACGCCGCTCGCTTCCGCGATCACACCGGTCTTCGCCATCGTGGTCTTGAACTGGTCCGACGCCACCGCGGCACCGACATGCTTGTTCAGCGCATCGAGGATCGGGCGCGGCGTACCGGACGCGGCGCAGACGCCCCACCAGCCGTAATTCACGATATCGACTCCGCCTTCCTTCAGC
The DNA here is from genome assembly GCA_964539845.1 of uncultured Hyphomicrobiales bacterium. Taxonomy (GTDB): domain Bacteria; phylum Pseudomonadota; class Alphaproteobacteria; order Rhizobiales; family Xanthobacteraceae; genus Pseudorhodoplanes. The sequence continues at coordinate 11,265 of CAZIKZ010000131.1, read as the reverse complement.
GTCGGCACATCCTTCGCGACGGGAAGCCGCTCCGGGCTGGTCATCGCGATGATCTTCACCTTCTTCTCGTTGTAGAGCGGGATCGCGATCGAGAGCGGCGAGACCGCGAAGTCGATGCGGCCCGCCAGCACCTCCTGGATCGCGGGGCCGGTGCCGCGGAAGGTGACGCCGGTCATCTTGACGCCGGTGTCCTTTTCGAGCTGTTTCGGGATGATCTCGGTCACCGAGCCGGAACCGACCTTGCCGTAATTCAGCGCCCCGGGCTTGGTCTTCGCCAGCGCGATGAAGTCCTTGATGTTGTTCGCGGGCGAATCCGGCGGCACCACGATGGCGTAATAGGCCCTGGTGATCATCGAGACCGGCGCGAGGTCTTCAACCTTGTAGGCCGCCTTCTTGTACAGATGCACGTTGGTCGGATCGATATAGGAGCACAGCAACAGCGTGTGACCGTCGCGCGGCTGCGCCAGCATTTCGTTGAGCGCGATCATGCCGGCGGCGCCGGTCTTGTTCTCCACCACCACCGGCTGGCCGAGCGCAGTCTGCAATTGCTGGCCGATGATGCGCGCGGGAACATCGCTCGGTCCGCCGGCCGGGAATCCGACCAGCAGGCGGATCGGCTTGTTCGGAAAGGTCTGGGCGTGAGTCAATGTCGATGCTGCGACGGCGCACAGGCCGAGCAGACAGACGCGGATGGCAAAGCGATGCATGTTACCCTCCCAATCAAAATTTGCTTTGTTATGTGATGGCGCATTCTATGCGACAAATAGCTGTCACGACGAGCGGTGGGCAATGATGGGCAGCAAAATGTTTGGGCCAGCGGCATGACGCCGGACGAGCTGAAACGCGCGCTGTCGGGCGGCCTTTTGTCATTCCCGCTCACCGATTTCGATGCGCATGGCGTGTTCGACTCGCGTTCGTCGGCCGCGCGGATCGAATGGCTGATGCGCTATCCCGCGGCTGCGATGTTCTCTGCGGGCGGTGCGGGCGAATTCTTTTCGCTGACGCCGGAGGAATATTCCAACGTCCTGCGGGTCGCGGTGCAGACCGCGCGCGGCAAGATTCCGGTGATCGGCGCCGCCGGCTACGGCACAGCGACCGCGATCACCTATGCGCAGAAGACCGAGAAAATCGGTGCAGACGGCATTCTGCTGCTTCCGCCCTATCTGGTGGAAGGGCCGCAGGACGGCCTGCGCGCGCATATCACCGCCGTCTGCCGCTCAACGCGGCTGGCGGTGATCGTGTACAATCGCGGCACCTGCCGCTTGCAGGCGGAGACGCTCGCGCGGCTCGCGCAGGATTGCCCGAACCTGATCGCGTTCAAGGACGGCATCGGCGATGTCGAGACGATCAACGCGATCCATGGTTTGCTCGGCGAGCGCATGCTGATGCTGAACGGCATGCCGACGGCGGAAGCCTATGCCAGTGAGTTTCGCGCGCTCGGCATGGCGACCTATTCGTCGGCGATCTTCAACTTCATTCCGCGCACCGCGATCGACTTTCATCGCGCCGTGCATGACGGCGACGACGCAACGGTGCAGCGGCTGACCACGGACTTTCTCGAACCGTATGTGCGCATCCGCAAAAAGCAGCCGGGTTATGCGGTCAGCATCGTCAAGGCCGGCGCCGAGATTGTCGGCCGCCCCGGCGGCAAGGTGCGCGCACCGCTCACCGACCTCACCGCGGACGAGCGCGCCGAACTTGCGGCGCTGATCGAGAAGATGGGGGAACAGTAGGGTGGGCAAAGGCGAACTCGGATCGGCGCCTCGCGCCGTCCGAGCGCCGTGCCCACCAAACCGGGTCAGGTGATGCTGCATGTCCGATTATCGACGCGCCAGGATCGAAGGCGGGTACTATTTCTTCACCATCACGTTGTCGAACCGGCCCAGCGATTTTCTGGTTCGTAAAATCGAGCGCTTCCGTGCGTCATATCGAGCCGCATCACAACGCAAGCCATTCGAAACCATCGCCATCTGCATATTACCGGACCATCTGCATGCGATCTGGCGCCTTCCGGAAGACGACAGCGATTTTTCGAGTCGCTGGAGTTCGATCAAGACAGGCTTCTCGCGCGACTTAGTGCCGGACCCCCAACGCTCAGACAGCAAGGCCGCGAAACGTGAGAAAGGTTATTGGCAGCGCCGCTTCTGGGAGCATGCGATCCGCGATAACCGTGACCTTGCCACCCACATCGATTACATCCACTTCAATCCGGTAAAGCACGGACTGGTGAATCGCGTTTGCGACTGGCCGCATAGCAGCTTTCATCGCTATGTTGCGGATGGCACCTTGCCGCAAGATTGGGGCGGGGACATCCGTACGCCAGACGGTTCCTTTGGCGAATGAGTTGGTGGGCACGGCGCTGAGCGCCTTTGCCCACCCTACTGCAGGGAGTACGCGGTGTCTGATAAACCCACCATCGCCATCATTGCACAGGGCGGCATGGGGGCCGCAACCGCCGCGCGCCTCACCGAAAACGGCGTGCGGGTGCTGACCTCGCTCTCAGGCCGCAGCGAGGCGAGCGCGAAACGCGCTAACGCCGCGGGCATGCGCGAGGCGAGCGACGCCGAGATCGCATCCGCCGATGTCATCCTCTCGATCGTGCCGCCGGGAGAAGCGCTGCCGCTCGCGCAGCGCCTGGCCCCTGCCCTCACCGCCGCGAACCGCAAGCCCGTTTATGCCGATTGCAATGCCGTCAGCCCGGACACGGTGAACGAGATCGCCACTGTGATCGCGGCAACCGGCACGCCTTTCGCCGATGCGGGCATCATCGGCGGGCCGCCGCGTGCGGGCTATGGCGGACCGGTTTTCTATTATTCCGGCGCAGGCGGCGAAGTACTTGCGCGGCTGAACGATTACGGGCTGGTGTTTCGGTGCGTCGACGGCGGGATCGGAGCCGCCTCCGCGCTGAAGATGAGCTATGGCGGCATTACCAAGGGGTTGACCGCGGTCGGGTCCGCCATGCTGCTTGCCGCCGAGCGGGCCGGCGTGGCGGACGCGCTGCATGCGGAGCTTGCGGCGAGCCAGCCGAACCTCCTTGCCTATTTTCAGCGCAGCGTGCCGGACATGTTCGGCAAGGCCTATCGATGGGTCGCCGAGATGGAGGAAATCGCGCATTTCACCGGCGGCGGCCCTTCGCGCGAGATGTACGAGGCGATCGCACGGCATTATCAGCGGCTTGCGGACGACAATGCAGGCGCGAAGGCCGATATCGCGGCACTGGCGAAATTTTTCGAAAAGTCGTCCGGGAAATAATTCTCCGTTCGTCCCCGCGGAAACGGCCGTTATCCCTCCCCCCCCCGCGAAGCGGTGGGGAGGGTGGCGAGCGTGTAGCGCGAGCCGGGTGGGGGGTCTGAGATTCGCAAATTGCCCCCACCCCCGACCGCTCCCCACCGCTTCGCGGGGGGAGGGGAGCAGACCCAGCTTGCGGCTGGCGCATCGCAACCGCTATGACCCTTCGGAACCAAGGACATTGACCCATGCGAGGCGCAATGGGCGGCCCGCGCGTGCTGTTGCGCCGGCTCCGCGAAGTGATGGCGGAACCGGTCAGCGCGCAGGACCGGCTCGACCGGATTGTCGTGCTGATCGCCGCCAACATGGTTGCGGAGGTTTGCTCCGTCTACGTGTTGCGCGTGGACGGCACGCTTGAGCTTTACGCCACCGAGGGCCTCAACCGGGAAGCGGTCCACCAGACCGTGATGCGAATCGACGAGGGCCTGGTCGGCCTGGTCGCGAGCCAGGCCAACCCCATCAACCTGTCGGACGCGCAGTCGCATCCGGCGTTCTCGTACCGTCCGGAAACCGGCGAAGAAATTTACCACTCCTTCCTCGGCGTTCCGATCCTGCGCGCCGGCAATACGCTCGGCGTGCTGGTGGTGCAGAACCGCGCGCACCGGAATTATTCCGAAGAGGAAGACGAGGCTCTGCAAACCACCGCGATGGTGCTTGCGGAGATGATCGCCTCGGGCGAACTCTCCTCGCTCGCCATGCCCGGCGCAGAACCCGCAGTACATCCGCGGCGGCACCTGTCCGGCACCGTGCTCGCGGACGGCATCGCGCTCGGTCACGTGGTGCTGCACGAGCCGCGCGTGGTGATCAAGAATTTCGTGGCCGACGATATCCCGGGCGAGATCAAGCGGCTCGACGACGCGATCGGGGCGATGCGCTCGGATGTCGACGTGATGCTGGAACGCGGCGAGATCGCGGACGGCGGCGAGCACAAGGATGTTCTCGAAACCTATCGCATGTTCGCGCATGACCGCGGCTGGCTGCAGCGCATGCGGGAAGCCATCCGCACCGGCCTCACCGCGGAAGCCGGCGTCGAGCGCGTGCAGTCCGATACCCGCGCACGCATGCTGCGCGCCACCGATCCCTATCTGCGCGAGCGGCTGCACGATCTCGACGATCTCGCCAACCGGCTGATGCGTCAGCTGATGGGCGTGGAGCACGCGCCGCATCGCGACCAGTTGCCCGACAATGCCATCATCGTCGCGCGCATGATGGGTCCGGCGGCGCTACTCGATTACGACCGCAAACGTCTGCGCGGCCTGATTCTCGAAGAAGGCGGGCCGACCTCGCATATCGCGATCGTGGCGCGCGCGCTCGGCATTCCCGCTGTCGGTGAGGTCGAGAACGCGTCGGGCCTGGTCGAATCCGGCGATCCGGTGATCGTCGACGGCATTTCCGGCGACGTCTATCTGCGTCCGCCGCCCGATATCGAGTCCGCCTATGTCGAGCGGGTGCGGCTACGCGCGCGCAAGCAGGCGCAATATCAGACGCTGCGCGGCAAGCCCTGCATTACGAAAGACGGGCACGAAATCGCGCTGCATCTCAATGCCGGCCTGCTCGTCGACCTGCCTCATATCGAGGAGACGGGCGCCGCCGGCATCGGGCTGTTCCGCACCGAACTGCAATTCATGGTCGCGACCAATTTTCCGCGGATCGGCGAACAGCTGGCGCTCTACCGCTCGGTGCTGGAATCCGCCGGCGATAAGCCGGTGACCTTCCGCACGCTCGATATCGGCGGCGACAAGGTGCTGCCCTATATGAGCGCGTTCGAGGAAGAAAACCCGGCCATGGGCTGGCGCGCGATCCGGCTTGGGCTGGACCGGCCCGGCCTGATGCGCAGCCAGATCCGCGCGCTGTTGCGCGCCGCCTCGGGCAAGGCGCTCCGGATCATGTTTCCGATGGTCGCGGATGTGTCCGAGTTCGACCAGGGCAAGCTGATGGTCGAGCACGAGCTCACCTATCTGCGCCGGCATGGGCATACCCTGCCGGAGCGCGTCGATATCGGCGTGATGGTGGAGGTGCCGTCGCTTTTGTTCCAGCTCGACGACCTCTTGCCGCATGTGGACTTTCTGTCGGTCGGCTCAAACGACCTGTGCCAGTTCCTGTTCGCGGCCGATCGCGGCAATGCGCGGGTGGCTGAACGTTACGACCCGATCTCCGCGCCGGTGGCGCGCGCGTTGCGGCTGATCGCGCGCAAGGGCCGCGAGCACCGGAAGCCGGTCACGCTATGCGGGGAACTCGCCTCCAAGCCGATCGGCGCACTGACGCTGGTCGCGCTCGGCTATCGCGCGCTGTCGCTCAGCCCATCGGCGGTCGGCCCGGTTAAATCCATGCTGCTCGAACTCGATGCGGAAAAGGCGCTGGCCGCAATCGGGCCATTGCTCGATCACTCCGAAACCGGCATGACGCTGCGTCAACGCATCGAACAATTCGCGGCGTCCGAAAATCTGCAACTCTGACGTGGGACTACGATTGGACGTTACGCTCTTCCCGTTCGTTCCCGCGCAATTGGGAACCCAGGACCGCTTGTTCATGCGCCCGTGGCTCCTGGGTCTCCGCTTGCGCGGAGATGAACGGCTGAAAGAGGCAATTCCACACGATCGAAACACACCGTAAGCAAGACGATGCTGCCACAAGTCAAACTCGACGCCCTGATCGCCCGCCATGCCGAGATCGAAGCCCGGCTGTCCGGGCAGATTTCGCCCGACGATTTCGTGAAACTGTCGCGTGAATTGGCGGACCTCGGATCCGTCGTGGAAACGATCAAGGACTACCGGTCAGTCGAAGCCGAGCTCCGGGACATCGTGGCCATGATCAACGATCCCGGCACCGACGCGGAGATGCGCGCGATTGCCGATGCCGAACGCCACGACCTGCGCGATCGCATCGAGAAGCTGGAAAAGCAGATCCAGCTCGAACTTCTGCCCAAGGACGCGATGGACGAACGCAGCGTCGTCATCGAAATCCGCGCGGGCACCGGTGGTGACGAAGCATCGCTGTTCGCGGGCGCATTGTTTCGCATGTACGAACGCCATGCCGCAAAACAGGGCTGGAAGGTCGAAATCGTATCGGCCAGCGAAGGCGCGGTCGGCGGCTACAAGGAAATCATCGCGGATATCACCGGCCGCGGCGTGTTCGCCAAGCTGAAATACGAATCGGGCGTGCATCGTGTGCAGCGCGTGCCGGAGACCGAAGGCTCGGGCCGCATCCACACCTCGGCCGCAACTGTCGCAGTGCTGCCGCAAGCCGAGGATGTCGACATCAACATCCGCGACGACGATCTGAAGATCGACACCATGCGCGCGCAAGGTGCGGGCGGCCAGCACGTCAACAAGACGGAGTCGGCGATCCGCATCACGCATCTTCCGTCGGGCATCGTGGTCGCCGTGCAGGAGGATCGGTCGCAGCACAAGAACAAGGCGAAGGCGATGGCGCTCCTGCGCACCAAGCTCTACGATTCCGAACGTGAGAAGCTGGATTCCGCCAGAGCCGCGGACCGCAAGATTCAGGTCGGATCGGGCGATCGCTCCGAGCGCATCCGCACCTACAATTATCCGCAAGGGCGCGTGACCGATCACCGGATCAATCTCACGCTCTACAAGCTGCCTGAAATCGTCGAAGGCGAGGCGCTCGGCGAAATCATCGACGCGCTGGTCGCGGAGCACCAGGCCGCGTTGCTGGCGGCGCAGAACGACGCTGCATGAGCCGGCCCGATCTCGCGGCCGCCCCTGACATCGCATCGGCGCGCCGTGTGCTTGCGGCGCAATTCGAAGCCGCCGGTATCGAATCGCCCGCCCTCGATGCGCGACTCATCGTCGGACATGCGTTGTCTCTCAGTCACACCGCCCTCGCCTCCTCGGCGCAACGCGCGCTCACGCCGCAGGAGCGCGACGCGATCGCGCAACTGGCGGCGCGCCGGATGCAAGGCGAGCCGGTGGCGCGCATCGTGGGTGTGAAGGAATTCTGGGGCTTGCCGCTTGCGCTGTCGCCGGCAACGCTGGTGCCGCGCCCCGATACCGAAACGATTGTGGACGCAGCGCTTGCCGCCGTCGGCGAAGCACGAAAGAACGAGCCGCTGCGCGTCGTCGATCTCGGCACCGGCACGGGTGCAATCCTGCTTGCCCTTCTGCATGAATGGCCGAACGCGACAGGGCTCGGCACCGACATCGATCCGCAAGCCATCGAGACTGCGCGCGCGAATGCACAAGCGCTCGCACTTGAAACGCGCGCGCAGTTCCGGCTGGCCGATTTCGAGCAGGACCTGAACGAGACCTTCGATGTCGTGGTCTCGAACCCGCCTTATATTCCGACCGCCGACATTGCAGCTCTTGAACGCGAGGTGCGCGAATACGATCCGCATCGTGCGCTCGATGGCGGTACCGACGGGCTCGATTGCTATCGCGCGATCGCGCGGCGCGCACCGCATCTGCTGCACAGCGCCGGCGTGCTCATTGTCGAAATCGGGGCCGGTCAGAGGGCCGATATCGAGGCCATTTTAACCGCGGGCCAAACCCTTGACGTCGTGGCGGTGAGGCACGATCTGGGTGGTGTGGAACGGGCGGTAACCGTGCGCCGGAGCGCGCGATAAACGGTTGAAAACCGGCACTTTTGCCATTCGCAGATGGCATTCCGCCCCGCAAAAATAACGCTTGGATTATCGCAGCGGACAGATTAGCTTCGGTCGCAGATATCGGCCCTGACGCGGCCCGCCAATTGAGGCCCGGGTGCAGTTCCCGAGGGAAGAGGGCTTCCCCGAACTGGCTCCCGCGAAGGCGGCGGCAAACCAGCATCAAGGGCATGTAGCCGAAACGGGCATGATCGACACAACAGGTCGAACCACGAAATAAGGCCGAACGAACAACGATTTGCCGGATTGATCGGGTGTTGCAACGGCAGCATCGGACCGATGACGATAGAGCATCGGCGGACCGGTCGGCATCGGCTGAGAGGCGGCGCTTGCTTGCGCCGGGGGTTGAGAGGCTGTCGGACAACGATCCGAGACGACAACGATCCGAGACGACGGCGGTTCGAGACGAGCGGCCCGAAACGACGGTCCATGGAACGCGCTTCGCCGCGGGCGGAGTGCATCGGGATCGTTGCGGCATCTGGATCGCAACGCTTCGATCGGTGCAGTTGATCGCTGCTACTTCAGTCGTGGCAAATGGGTCGT
>CAZIKZ010000131.1:0-2710 GCA_964539845.1 uncultured Hyphomicrobiales bacterium | reverse complement strand
GTCGTGGCAAATGGGTCGTCACACCTTGGTCGTGCGACGCGACGAATTTGAGTTCGAGTGAACCGCAAACGCGGCCCAGGCCGCGTCATCAGGAGTTGGCAACAGGCAAGCCATGAGAAACGGTCAGAACAACAAGCATCGGATGCGAGGTCGTAATCGCGGCGGCGGTGGCGGCGGCGGCAAGGGCCACAATCCGCTGACGCGGGTTTACGAATCGAACGGGCCGGATGTGAAAATCCGCGGCACCGCGAATCACGTCGCCGAGAAATACATCCAGCTTGCGCGTGACGCGACCGCGTCCGGCGATCCGGTGGCGGCCGAGAATTACTATCAGCATGCCGAACATTACTTCCGCCTGATCGCGGCGGCGCAGGAGCAGTTCCGGCAGACTCAGCCTTTCCAGCAGCAGCGCGAGTCGAACGACGACAACTTTGACGGCGAGGACGATTCGCAGCCGAATTTCGAGCCGCATTCTCCCGTGCGCGATCAGTCGTTCCAGAGCCAACAGCCGCGTGAATCGCAGCCGTATCAGCCGCGTGAACAGCGCGATCAGTCTTATCAGCCGCGCGAGCAGCGCGATCACCAGCCGCGGCACGATCAGCAACCGCGTCACGATCGTCAGCCGCGTCAGGATCGCCAGCCCTATCAGGAGAATCGTCAGCCGCAGGCCGCCAGTGGCGCCCAGGACGACGATGTCGAGCGGTTGCCGTCCTTCATCACCGGCAGCCCGGCGCCATCCGCGCCTGCTGCGGCGGGCGGTGACGCCGAGCAGCAAGGCGATCGCTTTCCGTTGCACCGGCGGCGCCGGCGCGGTGCGCCACGCACGGCACGTCCCGACGGCGAAGGTGGCGACACCGTACAGCAGACCCTGCCGCCGGCTGGAGAATAACAGGCGCGCAACGCGCGTTGGATTTCCGCCCCTGAAAGGGGGCGATTTAGGGAGGGGGTCGAAAGGCCACCCTCCCTTATTTGTTCCTGCCCCCCTTGCCTTCAGGGGACGGTAAAAAGCCGGTCCGCGCCGCACCGCCCGGCGATGGCGTCAGGACCGGTTCAAGCCGCGGCAAGAGGACGCGCTTCTCACGCCGCACCGGTATGGCCCGATAGGCCTGCTTGCTCGCTTCCACGATATGCACACCGGGAAACGGCGCGAGGAAGGTCGGTCCAACGCGCTCCCAGGCGCCGGCCGAACGCAGGAACCAGTTGCGCTGCACCGGCGGTACGAACAGCGCCTCGCCCCAGCCCTTCGGCGTGAACATGGTTTCGCGCAAAATGCGGGTGATCTGCGAGCGCGAATAGGGCCGGCCATGACCAAACGGCGTGGTATCCGTGCGGGCCCACAAGCCGCGGCGGTTCGGCACCACCGCGAGCAGCCGCCCATTCGCCGACAGCACCCGCCACACCTCACGCAGCAGACGCACCGGATCGTCGGCCATCTCCAGGGCATGCACGAGCAGCACCCGATCGACCGCTGCATCGGTCAGCGGCAATTCGGTCTCGTCCACCAGCGCGGCGAGCCCCGGCCGGTTCGATGGCCATTTCACCACGCCCTGGGACGCCGGCATGAAAGCGAGACAGCGCTCGGCGTCCTCGCGGAAAATGCCGAGATAGGGCGAGGTGTAGCCGATGCCGGCAATCCGCTCGCCGCGAACCTCGTTCCAGTGCGCGCGAATCCCCTGCCCGACGAAGCGCCGCGCCACGATCCCGAGCGGCTGGGCGTAGAAGTTTCGCAGGTCCACGACATCGATGAACATGCCCGGACGGTAGCATGAAACGTGGATTTTCGCGGCACCCCGCGCATTCTCGAACCGGTCGCACCGTGGTAGCTTTAAAATCCAATCTCAAAAGACGGAACCGACATGCCGGCGAAAATCCACCAATTCCCCTGCCTCTCCGATAATTTCGGCGTTCTCATTCACGACCCCGAGACTGGCGCCACCGCCGCGATCGACGCGCCGGAAGCGGCCGCCGTGGAGCAGGCCCTGAAGGACACGGGCTGGACCCTGACCGACATTCTGGTGACGCATCATCATGCCGATCACACCCAGGGCATTCCGGAGTTGAAGGCGAAGCACAAATGCCGCGTCACCGCGCCGAAGGACGAGGCCGCGAAGATCGCTGATGTCGACGCGACCTATGGCGAGGGAGACACCGTGAAGGTCGGCACGCTGGAAGCGCGTGTGATCGATACGCCGGGCCATACCGCCGGCCATATCTCGCTGGTGTTCGACAAGGAGAAGATCGGCTTTTTCGGCGACACGCTGTTCTCGATCGGCTGCGGCCGGGTGATCGAGGGCACGCCCGCGCAGATGTGGAACTCGCTGCTGAAGATTCGCGCCTTGCCGGACGACATCACCTTCTATTGCGGCCACGAATATACCCAGTCGAACATCAAGTTCGCACTTTCCATCGAGCCGGAAAATCCGGCTTTGGAGAAGCGCGCTGCCGAAGTCGATGAACTGCGCGCGGCGGGCAAGCCGACATTGCCGCAGACGCTCGGCGCCGAGAAGGCCGCCAACGTGTTCCTGCGCTCGGACATGCCTTCGGTCGCGGACGCTGTCGGGCTGAGCGGCAAGTCCGCGTCCGATGTGTTCACCGAACTCCGCGCGCGGAAGAACAAGTTCTGACACCCGTCATTTCGAAGGAGATGCATACTCCGTTCATTCCCGCGAAAGCGAGAATCCAGTCGCCCTGGCTCTGGGTCCCCGCGGGG
>CAZIKZ010000130.1:0-11810 GCA_964539845.1 uncultured Hyphomicrobiales bacterium | reverse complement strand
GCCACCGACGCCGCATCCTGCAGCGCCGCGCGCACCACCTTGGCCGGATCGATTATGCCCTTCTCGACCAGGTCGACATACTCTTCGTTCTGTGCGTCGAAGCCGAAGGTCTCGGACTTGTTGTCCAGGATCTTGCCGACCACGATCGAGCCTTCCACGCCGGCATTTTCGGCAATCTGACGGATCGGAGCTTCCAGCGCCTTCAGCACGATATTGATACCGGCCTGAATATCCGAATTGTCGTTGTTCAGACGGCCGATCGCCTTCTTGGCGCGGAGAAGCGCGGTGCCGCCGCCCGGTACGATGCCTTCTTCGACCGCAGCGCGGGTTGCGTTGAGCGCGTCCTCGACGCGATCCTTCTTCTCTTTCACCTCGATCTCGGTCGCACCGCCGACACGGATGATCGCTACGCCGCCGGCGAGCTTCGCCAGCCGCTCCTGCAGCTTCTCCTTGTCGTAGTCAGAGGTGGTCTCTTCGATCTGCGCCTTGATCTGGGCAACGCGGGCCTCGATGTCGGCCTTCTTGCCGGCGCCCTTGACGATCGTGGTCTTTTCCTTCTCCACGATCACCTTCTTGGTGCGGCCGAGCATGTTCAGCGTGACGCTCTCGAGCTTCATGCCGAGATCGTCGGAGATCAGCTGGCCACCGGTGAGGATGGCGATGTCTTCGAGCATTGCCTTGCGGCGATCGCCGAAGCCGGGCGCCTTCACTGCGGCGACTTTCAGGCCGCCGCGCAGGCGGTTCACGACGAGCGTTGCGAGTGCTTCGCCCTCGACGTCCTCAGCGATGATGACGAGCGGACGGCCCGACTGCACAACCGCTTCCAGCAGTGGCAGCATGGCCTGCAGGCCCGACAGCTTCTTTTCGTGCAGCAGGATATAGGCGTCATCAAGCTCCGCGATCATCTTGTCGGCATTGGTGACGAAATACGGCGAGAGATAGCCGCGATCGAACTGCATGCCTTCAACGATCTCGACTTCGGTATCGAGGGACTTTGCCTCTTCGACCGTGATCACGCCCTCGTTGCCGACCTTCTGCATCGCCTGCGCGATCATCTTGCCGATGGCCTGGTCGCCGTTGGAGGAGATGGTACCGACCTGCGCCACTTCGGCCGACGACGCCACCGGCTTCGCGCGCTTCTCGATGTCCTTCACCACGGCCGTGACCGCGAGGTCGACGCCGCGCTTCAGGTCCATCGGATTCATGCCCGCGGCGACCGATTTCGCGCCCTCGCGAATGATCGCCTGCGCCAGCACGGTCGCGGTCGTGGTGCCGTCACCGGCGCGGTCGTTGGTCTTGCTCGCGACCTCGCGCACCATCTGGGCGCCCATATTCTCGAACTTGTCCTCAAGTTCGATGTCCTTCGCGACCGTCACACCGTCCTTGGTGATGCGCGGTGCGCCGAACGACTTGTCGAGCACGACATTCCGGCCCTTGGGGCCCAAAGTCACCTTCACCGCATTGGCGAGGATATCGACGCCGCGCAGCATACGGTCGCGCGCGTCGGTGGAAAACTTGACGTCCTTGGCAGCCATGAGAGCTTACTCCTGAGGATTGGGTTGATCCGTCATCCCGAAGCGTGAGCTCAGCGAGCCTCGAAGGGTGGCGGCAGCGGGGTCATCCTTTGAGGGGCCGCGCCGCGCGCGGCCCGCCTCAGGATGACGGGTAGGGGCGATCAGCCGACCACGCCCATGATGTCAGACTCCTTCATGATCAGGAGTTCTTCGCCATCGAGCTTCACTTCGGTTCCGGACCACTTGCCGAACAGCACGCGGTCGCCGGCCTTCACGTCGATCGGGATCAGCTTGCCAGCCTCGTCGCGGCCGCCCGGGCCGACGGCGACGACTTCGCCTTCCTGCGGCTTCTCCTTGGCGCTGTCCGGAATGATAATGCCGCCTTTGGTCTTTTCGTCGGCTTGGATACGGCGCACGACCACGCGGTCATGCAGGGGGCGGAATTTGGTCTTGGCCATGATTTCCTCGCGGGCGTTGCGCTGCAGGAGCTAAAAATTTGCTGATATTGCAGCTACTTGGCACTCACATCAAAAGAGTGCCAACCGGGCAGGTTGATAGGTGGCCAAAGGGCTTGCTGTCAAGGCTTTATGGCGCCGCTGAAGCCTCATACGCCGGCCTTCGGAAGGCGGGGCGGTCGCGCGGCATTAAGGCCGGATTTACGCAACGGGGGTCATGTTCGATTCAAATCTGGTAAGATCGCCCATCGTCGAGAGCACCAGGGGCTTGCGCCAAGGCGATCTTGACAGCAAAGTGGAAGAGCAGGGGGCCGGGGTTCCCCCGCAATAACGAGGTCGAGTCATGTTGTCTGTACGGCTTCGTCTGCCGATGAAAACGATTTGGGGGCTTTCCGCCGCGTTGGCCGTGTCCGCTTGCGCCGGGCAGGGTACTTCGCCGACCACCTCGATGCCGGCTGTTGCCGAAGTGCCTCCTGCGATCAAGGCGCAGGAAATCACCGGCCGCTGGGGTCTCGCGGCCTATCACAATCAGCAGGATCTGAAGCGAACCGAAGCCGCCGCGCGCAATGGCTGCCGTCAGCCTTACAATATCGGCATGGGCCCGGGCGGCGGCGTGGTCATGCATATGCCCGACAAGGCACAGCCGGAAGAATTGCGGCTCAAGGGCGCACCCGGCAACAAGACCTATATCGGCCCGCCTGGCGAGCCGGCCGGAGGCATGCAGGACCGTGAGATCACCTCGTTCGATGGACGCACCATGACCGTGCGCTTCCTCGATCCCGAGGTGTCCGGCCGCTACGGGACGCAGGTCTACGTACGCTGTGCGCCGCGGGCCTGACGCGGGTTTCCTGACTTCTCGAATCGGATAGCGTCCGGCGGGATCGGTCGACCGGAGCCACCTCCCATGATGCGCTGGTTCAATGCGCTGCTTCCAAAAGAGGAGCGCTTCTTTGATATGTTCGCAGCACACTCCAAGACCTTGGTGGCGGGGGCTGCGGCCTTGCGCGCGCTGCTGGACGGCGGTGACTCGATACCCCGGAATTTCCAGCTGGTGATGGATCGCGAGCATGACGCCGATGTCATCACACGCGACGTTCTGATTGCGGTTCGCCGGACCTTCATTACGCCGTTCGATCGCGGCGCGATCAAGGAGCTGATCACGTCGATGGATAATTCCATCGACCAGATGCAGAAGACGGCGAAAGCCGTGATGATATTCGAGCTTCGGGAATTCACCCCGCAGATGCGCGAGATGGGTGATGTGATCGGGCGCTGCGCCGCGCTTGTCGAGGAGGCGATCCCCCGGCTGCGATCGATAAGCGCCGAAGCCCATCGGTTGAGCGAAATCACCGAAGAGATCTCCAGGCTTGAAGGTCAGGCCGACGAGTTGCATGACCAGGGGCTCAAGGAGCTGTTCCAGCGTCACCGGGCGTCCGACCCGATGGGCTATATCACCGGCAACGAGGTCTACGATCATCTCGAAAAGGTCGTTGACCGCTTCGACGACGTCGCCAACGTGATTCATGCGACCGTGATCGAACACGTCTAAGGATATTGGCTTGGACGCTTCGCTTGCCCTTCCGCTGCTGATCGCGCTGATTGCGATCGCGCTGATCTTCGACTTCCTGAACGGAATGCACGATGCCGCGAATTCGATCGCGACCATCGTGTCGACGCGCGTGCTGCGGCCGCACTACGCGGTGGTATGGGCGGCGTTCTTCAATTTCATCGCCTTCCTGTTTTTCGGCCTGCATGTCGCCAATACTGTCGGCACCGGGATCATCTCGCCCGACATCGTGGATTCGCGGGTGATCTTCTCGGCGCTGATGGGCGCAATCTCCTGGAACCTGATCACCTGGTATTACGGCATCCCGTCCAGTTCCTCGCATGCACTGATCGGTGGTCTCGTTGGCGCCGGGCTCGCGAAGGTCGGCTTCTCGTCGATCGTCTGGGGCGGGCTCGCAAAGACCTCGGCGGCGATCTTTCTGTCACCGTTCACAGGCTTTGTGCTGGCGTTGGTCCTGGTCCTGGCCGTGTCCTGGATTTTCGCCCGCTCGACGCCCTATGGCGTCGATATCTTCTTCCGCTCCGGTCAGTTCGTGTCGGCTTCGCTCTATTCGCTGGGGCATGGCGGCAACGACGCGCAGAAGACGATGGGCATTATCGCGGTGCTGCTCTATTCGCAGGGGCATCTCGGCAGCGAGTTCTACGTCCCGTTCTGGGTGGTGATCGCCTGTCAGGCCGGTATGGCGCTCGGCACGCTGATGGGCGGCTGGCGCATCGTGAAGACCATGGGCTCGCAGATCACGCGCCTGACGCCGGTGCAGGGATTTTGCGCGGAAACCGGCGGTGCGATCACGTTGTTCATGGCGACCGGGCTCGGCATTCCGGTCTCGACCACCCACACCATCACCGGCGCCATCGTCGGTGTCGGCGCCGCCAAAAAAGTCTCGGGCGTGCGCTGGGGCGTCGCCAACGGCATCGTCATGGCCTGGATCATCACGATCCCCTGCGCCGCCGCGATTTCGGCACTCTGCTTCTACGCGACCCGCCTGTTCAGCTGACGGCTGCATTGCAGGGCCGGCAGGCCGATTTTTGCCGGCGGCGTGCTAGGGTCGGGTTCGTCCTGCCGGCTGTCGCATGTCCCGTCTCCGCGATTTCCTCCTTGGTCCATGGCGCGCCGTGCTGGTGCTCGGCGTCACGCAGATTCTTGCCTGGGGCATTCTGTTCTACCCGCCGGTCCTGATGATGCCGCTGATCGCCGCCGACCGCGGCTGGTCGCTGTCATTTGCGATGTCGGGTTTTTCGCTCGCGCTTCTGGTCGCGGGTTCGACCGCGCCCACCATCGGCGGCTGGATCGACCGCTATGGCGGGCATGTGGTGATGGCCGCAGGCTCGCTGATCGGTGCCGGTGCCGTGGCGCTGCTCGCCCTGGTCGAGCACCCGGCCGCCTATCTCGCCGTCTGGGTCATTCTCGGTGTCGCGATCGCGGCCAATCTTTACGATCCGGCCTTCGCAACACTCGGCCGCATCTTCGGCACAGGTGCGCGCAAGCCGATCACCTATCTCACGCTCGCCGGCGGCTTCGCTTCGACCGTGAGCTGGCCGGCGACACAGCTCTCGCTGACATTCACCGACTGGCGCGGCACCTATCTTCTGTTCGCTGCCGTACTGGCGTTCGTCGCAGCGCCGCTCCATGCCTTTGCGCTGCCGCGCACCAGGGCCGCACCGCTGCCTGTGAACGATAATGTGGCTACAACACTGCCGGCCTATCTGCCGGCGAGCGGCCTTGTGTTTTTTCTCGTCGCCGCCGCCTTTGCGGCCTACGCGTTCATCCCCTCCGGCCTCGCGGCGCATCTGATCGCGATGTTCGGGCGCTCCGGCATCGACCCGGCGACGGCGGTGATGATCGGCGCATTGTTCGGGCCGTCGCAGGTCGCTGCCCGTATCTGCGAATTGATGTTCGGCGGCCGCGCGCATCCGCTCAATCTGGCGCGCCTTTCCGTCGCGCTGGTTCTGGCAGGCTTCGCGCTGATCGCGCTGTTCGGCTTCACCCTGTGGGCCGCGATAGCGTTTGCGGTGATGTTCGGCGCCGCCAACGGCCTGCTGACGATCGTGCGCGGTGCTCTACCGCTCGCGCTGTTCGGTGCGACAGGTTACGGCCGTGTGCTTGGCCGCATCGCCAAGCCGTTTCTGCTGATGCAGGCGGTCGCGCCGCTGGCGCTCGCCTTTGTGGTCGAGCGCAGCGGCGACGCGACCGCGCTCGCAGTTACGGCCGCGTTTGGCGTGGCGTCGCTGATCTGCCTGATCATGATCCGGCGGCCGAAGACCTGAGAAGGGCGCTGCGCGAACGGGTTATTTCCGCGGCTCTGGCACTGTATTCAACGCGTAAAACCCGATCGACCCTGTGCGTCCCTTGACCGTCGCATGATGCAGATCCTGGTCGCCGAGTTTGAGTCCGGCCGCCAGCGCCGCAGCCTGCGACAGGATCAGCGAGCAACTGTAATCCTTGGTCAGCCCCTCGAGCCGAGCCGTGGTGTTCACCGTATCGCCGATGCCGGTGATGATCTGCGAGTGCGGCGGGCCCATCGCACCGACAATGGCTTCTCCGAAATGGATACCGACTCCGATCCGCAGCGGCTCCTTCAGGTCGGCCTTGAGCCGCGCATTGACGGTGTCGAGACGCATGAGCACTTCGCGCGCGCCGCTGAGCGCCTGCACCGCGCTGGTTTTTGGATTCGGCGTGTCGAGCCCGTAGATCGCCATCAGGCCGTCGCCGGTGAAATTGGAATAGTGTCCGCCGGTGGCGGCCAGCGCCTTGCTCATCTCGTCGAAGAACTGGTTCAGGATGAACAGCACGTCGTAGGGCATGCGCGCTTCGCCGAGCGTGGTCGAACCGCGCAGGTCGATGAACATGACCGTGACCAGACGCTCGCTGCCTTCGCTGCCAGCGCGGATCAGGCCATAGGTGGCGCTGGCGTCGGCCGTCAGCAGCGGCAGCACCGAAATGTCGCTTGTCGGACGGAGCTGACATGCAAGCCGAATGCCTTCATGCGCACCGATCCGCGCGAGCGCCGTCGCCTCGAGCCCGGCCGGCTCCGGGAGTGACGTGAGCCCGTTGGTCACACGGATGCGGCAGGTGCTGCAGCGCGCGCGTCCGCCGCAGACCGAGGCATGCAAGATCCCGTTGGCGCGCAGCGTTTCAAGGACGGTCGCGCCCGGCAGCACCGCCATGGTTCGTCCGGCGGCATGCGTCAGCCGCGGAGGGCGATGGATGCGGTGCACGAGGTGCCGCACTACGCGCGCGGCGAACGGCAATACGACCAGTCCCGCATAGACGGCGAACGTGAGATAGATTGTGTGCCAGGCCTTGGCGATCGCTGCCGGCGACCAGTTGGCCTCGCGGATCATTGCCGGGATGAAGTCCGGATCCTGAGCCTCGCGCACGATCTGGTTTCCGCCGGAAATATATCCCGCCAGCGCCAGCGCCGGAATCAGGATCGCGGCGATTCCGAACGCAGGCAGCCAGGCCGCATACCAGCGCTTGGTTCGCAGCCAGAAATGCAGGCCGATACAGGCATGGATCCACACCGTCAGGATGGCGGCCATGTGCAGGTACACGAACCAGGGCGCGAACAGCACCGGCGGGCCGAGCCAGTGCGAGGCCAGCACCGTCTCGTAGGTGCTGTGGGTCCCGTAGAACTCATCGGCGACCTTGGTGCCGACGACATGGATGATGAGCAGCGGCGGGATTGCAAGGCCGAGGGCAATCTGGGCGACCTCCCATGGCGGCATCCGCAGATAGCGGCGGATATAGATCGACCAGAGTGCATTGAGCACGTGGACGAGAACCGCCGTCGTGAGCAGAGCGAGGCCGGCCTTGGTCAGCCAAAACCACATCAGCACGCCGAAGGCGCTCTGCGCCACCGGCACCGAGATGATCAGGAAGATATGGCTCCCGAAATGGCTGAGCACGAAGGCTAGCAGCACCAGCCCGCTGACCAGACGTGCATAGGCGCGAACGAGGCGCGCCCCCGCCGCGGCCCGCGCCGAGCGTGCAGGCTTCAAAGGTGCGGCTGGCGTAGCTGGCGACAAGGCGGACATGATTCAGGGCCCGACCACAGGAGGGTGGTTCCTTATACCACGGGCTACGCGTTTGCTTGCCCCGGAGCGATGCTGCCCCCAGGTCAGTGAAAGAGCTTGTCGATCTCGTCCTGGGTCGAATGGCCGTTGTCGTCGGCGAGCTTCGGGCCGTTGAGCAACCCGTCGAGATCGCACGCGGCCGTTTGCGCGGCCTCGATATTAAATCGCTCGATCACGCTCCAGATTTCCATCATGCGTGCGAGATGCTCTTCGACCATCTTGAGCATGGCCGCGACCTTGGCCAGGCGCTGACCGGTCAGGTCGTGGAAATTGCAGGCTTCAAAGATCGCCGTCGCCCGGTCCTGAATGTCCTGCGCGATCCCCTGCTCGTGGCCGCCTTTCAGGAGACCTGACAATGCCTGGGCCTGCTGGTCGATATCCTCGGCGGCTTTCAGGATACGGTCCGTCGCCTGCGTGGCGTCGCCAAACACCGCTTCGATCTCCTTCGTGACCCGCGACACGCGGGCGGAATCGAAGCCCTGATCCCGCAACGACACGATCTCGTCGCGGGTCTGCTTGATGGCGTTACCGATCACGTCGAGTTCGATCTTGAGCTTGCGCACCTCCTGCGCCGGCGCGTCAGCCGTCGTAGGCGGGCCGGCGGCGTCGGGCGTCCGCTGCTCCATGAGAGCGCGGAGCGCGCGCAGTTCGGCGATCACGTCGGATGGAAACAGGGATGAGTCCGGCGCGCGCGCGTCCGACGGCGCGGACTCGGCTCGCATCATCTCTTCGACGCGGAAAATCTTGCGTTGCGATGGCATGCTTGTTCCCCGCACCGTCGATAGCAGGGCCGGCTTAATGCCCGGTTCATGCGCTGGTGTGGTGGTTCGGAAATCTGCTTCATTATAGCGGCAACTTCGTCCCTTCGAATCCGACGTTCGCAAAAAGGGGTTGCCGCATGATCATGCGAACTTCGGATTCGGGACACTAGCGGAAGCGAAGTGTTAACTACGAAGCTTCACCCAAAATAAACGCTAACTGCAGGTAAAGGCCGCGCGATCGTGGTTAGCGCGGCGTTGCCGCGCGGCTGTTTACCATTCGCATCAATTTTTCCCATGTAGTCGGTGGCGTGAGCGGCGCCTGAGTTTGCAGCGCCTTTATCCATCAAGTGCGAGTAGCGTCGATGAAGCGTACTGGTCTTGTGTTTGCCGCAGCCTTGTCCGGTCTTGCCGGCGCTGCGGTCGTGTCAATGCCGGCCCAAGCGCAATCCTACCAAGCGCAATCGGGCGGCCGGTCGACTATGGGCGGCGGGTTCATCGAGTTTCTGTTCAGCGGCGGGCAGGCGGGTGCGCAGCCGCGCAATCGCGAACAGCCGGCCTATCCGGGCGATCCCGCGCAATCCGAGTATGGGCGTTCGCCGGGCTATTATCAGCCGGGCATGTATCAGGATCCGAACGGCACGCCGCCGCTCGCCTATCGCGGGCCCGATCAGGGCATGTCGCGCGCGATCGATCCGCGCTTTGCCAAGCAGATCGTTCCGTATTCCGGCAAGGAACGTGCGGGGACGATCATCGTCGATACGCCGCAGCGCTACCTCTATCTGGTGCAGGATGGTGGCACGGCGATGCGCTACGGCATCGGCGTCGGGCGTCCGGGCTTCACCTGGGCCGGCGTAAAGTCGGTTACGCGCAAGGCTGAATGGCCGGACTGGGTACCGCCGAAGGAAATGCTCGCCCGCCGTCCGGACCTGCCGCATTACATGGCCGGCGGACCGGACAACCCGCTCGGCGCACGTGCGCTCTATCTCGGTTCATCGCTCTATCGCATTCACGGTTCGAACGAGCCCTGGACCATCGGCCAGGCTGTGTCGTCGGGCTGCATCCGCATGCGCAACGAGGACGTCACCGATCTCTATGAGCGCGTGAAGGTCGGCACCAGAGTGATCGTAATCTGATCGCAAAGCGGCGATCAGCGGGCCGTGCCTTCGTCTGTCACCGAAGGACCCCAGCCTTCCGGCAGGCGTTGGCCGGCCCGGCCATAAAAGAAAGGCCCGCTCGATGAGCGGGCCTTTCTTATTTCTCGTCGCGGCGTCTGCGCCTCAGAGGAAATCGGTATCGAAGTCGAGATCGAAACCGTCCTCTTCACCAGGCTCGCCTTCGCCTTCCGACTCATGTGCCGGCTCGTAGGCGGCGGTGCGCTGGCTTTCCCCGCCAGACTTCCCGACGTTGTCGAGACCGGCCTGACGCGCGAGGTCGCCGCCACCGGAACTGGCGTCGCTCCACGGATTGGACGAAGCGCCGGCTTGCTGCCCGCCGAGATCGCCGAGCGATTGTGAGTTGGCCTGCTGGCCGCCAAAGCCCTTCAACGAATTCATCAGAAGCGTGCCGCCGATCATGCCGGCCGCGGCTGCCGCAGCCGTACCAAGAAACGAGCCTCCGGCCCCGCCGCGTGCGGGCTCAGCCTGCTGCGGATACGGGGCGCCGCCCTGCGTCTGATACTGGTCGCCAGCGCGCGGGAAGCCCGCGGGCACACCCATCGGCCGGCCGGCGCCGACAGGCGGCACCGAACCGCGCGGGTTGGTATTGTTGCCGCCAAACACGGCGTCACGCATCGAATCCAGAAAACCACCGCCGCCCTGCTGTTGCGGCGGCTCGGCGGACTCCAGTTCGCGAATGCGCGCGTCGGCTTGCCGCAGCGCCTCGTCCTGCAGCAAAACGGTCTGCACCAACGCATAGGTCGCGTTCGGCGCCTTGCGCAGGCCGGCCTGGATCACGTCTTCAGCATCAGGCTCGCGCGGGTTGCGCTCGAGTGTCGCAAGCCGTTCGAACAGATCGTCGACCAGTTTGCGTTCCTGCGGTGTCATCGTTCCTCCTCCATGTCCGCATCTGCGGACCGGCAAGATGTAGTGAGCCGCATCGCGCGCGGGGAGATGTCACGACAACGTGACGCGGTGTTTATCCAGAAGTTCCGGAAACCCGTCGGACGCAAAGAAAGCGTATTCGCGCTCGCGCAAATTCGTGAGCGGATCCAGCGCCTTGAGTTCATCGTCGACAATACCGGGATGGCACATCACCACGCTGCCGTCCGGTAAGCCCTCGAGGAATTTGGGAAACAACTTGGCGAAATCGGGATCCGAACCGAAATCGTAGGACCCTGCGAAGGCGGGATTGAACGCGACGCCCGCTGCCGCCGCGCGTTTACGGAAGCCTCTGCTCATCATGTCGAGCAGGACTCCCTTGCGGTCCGCGATGCGCGCCGCAAGCGGTGTGATCCGGCCGCATTGCCGCATCCATGCGCCGGGCAGCATGTCGCGCATAACCGCAAGCGCCGCATCGCGGATCTGCGGAAAGATCTGCACATGCTGATGGCCATCCACGTAATCGGGCAGAAACCCGAACCGTTCCGAAAACGCGGCGATCTGCGCGCGCAATTCATGTGCGATCTGATCGCGCTTGAGGCGTGCGATCAGCGCGCTGCCGAGCGTCGCGGGCAGCGGCAGGAACGCGTCCTGCGTGAGCGGCGTATAGGCGTGGCTCGCGGGCCGGAACGGGGCGGTGAGGGTGAAGTGCAGCCCGATCTGCAACTGCGGCATGTCCTGCTTCAGACGGGTGAGAGAGGCCGCCTCTGACGCAGTGAGTGACGGGGCGACCACCATGGCCGACGTCGCGTTGAGACGGCCGCGCGCGATCAGATCGCGGATCGCCTCGCTCACGCCGCGCGAGATGCCGTAGTCATCCGCGCACAGAACGATGCGCCGCGCCTTTGTTGTTGTCATGGGTTCAGGCGGCCGCGCCGGGCCGGCGATCTTCGCCGGTCTCCTCGCCCGCTTCGCTGCGAGTCTGGTGCTCGGCCACGAAATAGACCGGCCGCGCTTTCTGCTCTGACAATATCTTGCCGATATATTCGCCGAGCACGCCGATCATGATGAGTTGGACACCGCCGAGCACCATCAGTCCGACGACCACCGAAGGATAACCCGGCACCGATTTGCCGTAGATCAGCGTCTCGTACAGGATCACCAGACCAAATATCAGCGCACCGGCCGCGAGCAACACGCCGAGCAGGCTCGCGACGCGCAACGGCGCAACCGAGAACGAGGTCAATCCTTCGATCGACAGCCCGATCAGCGAACTGAAATTCCAGGCCGTGCGGCCATGCACGCGCGCCGCGGGTTCGTAGTCGACGCGCAGCTGCCGAAAGCCGATCCAGCTTGCGAGCCCCTTGAAGAACCGATTGCGTTCCGGCAATTGCCTGAGCG
>CAZIKZ010000129.1:0-11875 GCA_964539845.1 uncultured Hyphomicrobiales bacterium | reverse complement strand
AGCAGGGCTCGGATGCGTGGGAAGGTCAGGTCGTCGCGGCCTTCTACCGGCTCGATCGTATCGAGCGGCGCATTGCTCTCGGGGAAATGCCACGCGATGACGAATGGACGTCCCGGCACAAGGATTTCCACATGTCCCTCGTGTCGGCATGTGGCTCGGCACGTCTGATTGAACTGTGCTCCAAACTTTTCGACCAATCCGAACGCTATCGCCGCTTATCGGCCTCGCTGCGCCAGCAAGCCCGTAACACCGTCGACGAACATCGCGACATCATGGAAGCGGCGCTCGCACGCGATCCCGCCGCGGTCGGGAAATTGCGCGGGCACATCGATCGGACAGCAGAACACGTGCTGCCGATTTTGAAAAAGCAGCCGGTCTGATCGAGATCCCGGCGACCCATTCCAACCACATCCCCCTGATGATACGAGTGACAAGAGCATGATCAAGGTTTCTGCCATCGGACACGCCACCTTCGAGACCCCCGATCTCGAGCGCATGCTGGACTATTATCAGCAGGTCCTCGGGTTGGTTCTGGTCGATCGTGATCGAGACACGGCGTTCCTCGCGTCGCCACAGGACTTTCACTCTGTCGTTCTGAAACAGGGCTCTAACGCGCGCTGCACCCAGATCACACTGCAGCTTCCGGCGGAAACGGATCTCAACGATGCGGTCAGATCGCTCGCGGCGAATGGCGCCTCACCAAAGCGGGAAACGTATAGCCAACCGGCGATGCAAGAACTGATTTCATTCAACGGTCCCGACGATATCCGGGTTGGGCTCATTCGCGCGCGCCCCGTGCCGCAGCGCCCCGAGCCCGCCGCTGGCATTGGGCCGCGCAAGCTCGGCCACATCGCGTTCAATGTTCACGACGTGCAGGGCGCGGTCGACTTTTTCGTCAAATTTCTCGGCTTTCGGGTTTCCGACTGGATGGGTGATTTCTTCTGCTTTCTGCGTTGCGGCCCGGACCACCACACGGTGAATTTGTTGCATGGGCAGAAGAACAAGATGCACCACATCGCGTTTGAAGCCGGGGAATGGGGTCACATCAAGAATGCCTGTGACTATCTCGGCAAGCGCAAAATCCCGCTGATTTGGGGACCCGGCCGTCATGGCATCGGGCACAATCTCTTCATCTACCACCACACGCCTGACGGTCAGATCATGGAGCTATATGCCGAGCTCGACCAGATGACCGACGAGGCGGCGGGCTATTTTGACGCGCGTCCCTGGCACGAGGACAATCCTCAGCGCCCCAAAATCTGGCAGCCGGGTCCGCAGACCTCCAACATCTGGGGTATCCCGACGCCTCAACTGTTCCGGGACTGAGGCGACACCAATGCCCATTCCAATGAAGGCCATGGTCATCCGCGAATTCGGGGAACCGGACGTGATGCGTCTCGAAGACGTTTCCGTTCCGGCGCTGGATTCAGGTGAAGTTTTGCTGAAGGTCGAAGCGGTTTCAGTCAACCGCACGCTCGATCTTGCTGTGAGGGCAGGGCGCTATGCCCGGTCGGTCACGCTGCCCCACGTCCTCGGTGCCGACCCGTCCGGAACGGTGGTTGCCGTTGGAGAGGGTGTGACGTCGCGGAAAATCGGAGATCGCGTGGTGACGTCGCCGCGGATCAAGCCCGCGACTGCGACGCATGGCCCGGTTATGCTCGGCGTCCAGGTCTGGGGCGGTTATGCGCAGTTTGTGCGCCTACCGGCGGCGAATACGCACATCATTCCCGACGGACTGGATTTCGCTTCGGCGACCATCGTTGCGCGCCACGCGCCGCTCGCATTCAATCTTCTCACGGAAAAAGCCAAACTCGCGGCCGGTGAATGGGTGCTGGTCATGGGCGCCGCGGGCGGCCTCGGAAGCGCCGGGTTGCAGGTCGCAAAGCATCTGGGCGCGCGGGTGATCGCCGCGGCCGGGGCCGATGAGCGGACCGAAGCGGCGATGAAACTCGGCGCCGACTTCGCAATCAACTATCGCGGCAGCGATCTCGCGGCGGAAGTTCGTAACATCACGAACGGCGCGGGTGTGAACGTTGTTTTTGAGAATGTAGGGGATGCGGACCTGTTCCCGAAGGCGTTCTCATGCCTCGCTCGCAATGGGCGGCTTGTGACCGCGGGAGCGCACGCCGGAGGCCTCGTACCGCTCGATCTCAATCATCTCTATCTGAACTACATCACCATCGCCGGGTCGACGGCCCAGACCGACGCCGATGTCGAACGAAGCCTCGATCTTGCGACGAAGGGAAAACTGGATGTCCTGATCGATCGGGAGTTTCCATTGTCAGAGGCCGCGACCGCCCACAAGCTCGTTTCCGAGCGCGCCGGTCTCGGCAAGGTTCTCCTTCGTCCCTGGTAGTTCGCTGACCCGATATCCCAACCAATCCACATCTATCCAATTCTGGAGCACGCATGCGCTACATCGACGTATTCAATCACTTCTTCCCGCAACGTCTGTGGGACAAGATGCTGAACGCGGAGGGTGCCGCGAAGGATATCGGAAAGCGGATGCGTGGTATTCCCTGCATCTATGATCTCGAAGAACGCTTCCGGGTGATGGATCAGTTTTCGTCGAAGAACTATTCGCAGGTTATATCGCTCGGCATGCCGCCGCTCGAAGCCTTGGGCAATGCGGCCGAGGTGGAAGAATTTGCCAAGCTTGGCAATGACGGAATGGCCGAGTTGGTGCAACGCCACCCGGATCGCTTCGTTGGTTTCCTTGCATCGCTGCCGATGAATTCGCCCAACGCGGCGAAGGAGGCCGAGCGCGCGTTCAGCATCGGCGCCAATGGCTTGCAGATCCATACAAACATCAACGGTTTGCCGCTCGACGACGAGCGCTTTTTCCCGGTATTTGAGGTTGCCGCCAAGCATAACCGGCCAGTATTCCTGCACCCGTCAAGGGCCGCGGCTGACCTGCCCGACTACAAATCCGAGACCAAATCACTGTACGAAATCTGGTGGACCTTCGGCTGGCCCTACGAAACGTCGGCTGCCATGGCGCGGCTGGTTTTTTCCGGTCTGATGGACCGGCTGCCTGATTTGAAGGTTCTCGCGCATCACCTCGGCGCAATGGTGCCATTCTTTGAGGGGCGCGTCGGTCCCGGCTGGGATCAGCTCGGAAAGCGCACATCGGACGAGGATTACTCGCTCGTATTGAAGCGGCTGAAGAAACGTCCGCTCGACTATTTCAAGGACTTTTACGCAGATACAGCGGTGTTCGGGTCACTGACGGCCACGCAGTGCGGTCTTGCTTTCTACGGTGCGGACCGCGTGCTGTTTGCTTCCGACAGCCCGTTCGATCCGGAACGCGGCCCCGGCTATATCCGCGACACGATCGCGCTGCTGGAGAAGCTCGATCTCTCACCAGAAGATCGGGACAAAATTTGCTTCCGGAATGCGCAGGCGCTTCTGGGTATCAAAGATCAGCGCTGAGTGCTCCCGCACTTGATCGAAACGTCTGCAGCAAACGCTGCACCGGCCGAGGTTCCGTTATCACGGGCCGTGCCGGTGCGGCGCGCTGGGTCAGAGCTTGACGGGAATGTGAGTGCGAGCTGAAAGAACGATCGATTTCGCACTCCTCCAGCATGACTCCGCGTCATGCTCATCCCTTGCAGCCTGATCCAGAACGCAACCACAGCGGGCGGTATGGTTTTCGCTGTGATCTTCCGGAAGATAGACGTGGCCTAACGGGTCGGCTCGGCCAAGCAGAGTGGGGCGCTCGGTCATAAACCCCTCCATCGTGATCGCTGCATTAATCTGTAGCCATTCGTCGCGTTCCAGGGACCGGCGACACAAGACGGTGAATTCACGTCGCCGTGACGTTTCACCCGCGAGGCTAACGTCACGAGACTTGCCGCTGAAATCCGGCGCATCTGCGGCGCGCAATTCCGGCTTGTATGTCGCAACGTCAACTACGCGTGTGTTCCGGACGGTAGTCAAATGCACTTGGCGGTGGCGCACTACGCATAAAGGGTAAAGCAGCGCCGGCTGCATGCGCCGCGTGCGCGACCGCTACGCCTTCCGGCCTATACTCCTTTGAAATAGCGGCATCATCCGTACAGACCGGCGCGTTCAGTCTAGAATTTATTTCAGGACATAACGAGCTCTGCGTCCGACACCTGCCGCTGGGAGCGTGTGATGCTGATCGACGTCATTGATGATTTTGCTTCGTTCGAGCGGCTGAAATCCGATTGGGATGAGATCTATGACGCGGACCCGGACGCGCAGTTCTTTCTGTCCTGGACATGGATGTCGCAGTGGCTCCAGGTGCTATCCGGCCCATGGTTCATCCTTGCCGCCAAGCCGGCCGAGGGCACCAAATATGTGGCTATTTTCCCCCTGCGACCGCGGCTCAGGGAAGACAGCAAGGGTGGATTCTATAATGAAATTGCGATGACCGGAAATTTTGCGGCGGACTATACTGGCTTCATCTGCAAGCCCGAATTCGATGAGCGTGCCATCAGCGCATTTTCGCGACATTTCAAGCGGTCGAACTGGCGCCGGCTGAGTCTGGACTACATTCGCACAACGGACGTGCGGTTGCGCACGTTCCTTTCCAATTTCTCCGACAAGCGGTTCGAAACGAGGGCGTCCTCCCGTATCAACAAGCGTGACAACATCAATAACTGCATTTGCCCGGCGGTGTCTTTGCCGGGTGACTGGGACAGCTACCTGGCAAATTGTACCAGCTCCAATATGCGGCAGAAGCTGAGAAGGTTTCTCCGCCAGATCGAGTCCGATCAATCGTTCCGGATCACACATTCAGAAGGCGAATCCATCGAGCCGGATCTGAAAATCCTACTGAAGTTCTGGGCCGATAAATGGGGTGCCCGGAAAGGCAACAGGCTTTCGAGCATCCTGAAATCCAACTATTATATGCTGCGACGGTGCGGGAAAATCGGACATCTCTTCATGCCGATGCTCTGGCGGGATGATAGGCCGCTCGGCGGACTCGCGTGCCTTGTCGATCCGCAGAAGAAATCGATCCTGTTCTATCTCGCCGGCCGGGATGAATCGTTCAACGACCCGCCGCCCGGACTGGTTCTGCATGCCCACAGCATTCGCTACGCGATTGGCCGCGGCTTCAAGACATATGATTTTCTGCGCGGTAACGAGAGCTACAAATATTCGTTCGGCGCGACAGAGCGGCTTATCAGTTGCATCGCTGTCAGCACCAGAAGCGAGCGCAACCTCGGGGACAAACTCATGCCCGGCAGCGTGGCCGCCGTGTTCGGGCGGGCGACAGAGTTGCACAAAGCTGGAAAGCTCGCGCAGGCGGAACGCGGCTATCGCCAAATACTCGATACCGATCAGAAGCATGCGCAGGCTCTTTATTGTCTCGGGCAATTGATGGCGGTGCAGGGCAAGCATGGGGCGGCAAAGCGGATCTTTACGACGCTGACCGAAGTGCGGCCGCAATCCGAGAAGGCGTGGACGTGGTTGGCTCAATCGCTGGAGGCCCGAGCGCGATTGCCCGAGGCAACGAAGGCTTATCAGACGGTCATCGAAATAAATCCGCAATCCGCCAGTGCCTACAGCAAACTAGGCACTCTCCTTTTCAAGCAGCACAGATACGAAGCAGCGGTCTCCGCCTTCGAAAAGGCAATGGAGCTGAAACCCGATAATATCGAGGCCGACGTCAGCCGGGCCAACACACTGTTTATTCTTGGGAAGCTGCCGCCGGACCAGACTATTCACTACGCGGAGATGAACGCCGACCTCGGAGACAGGATCAGCACGGAAGGTTCTGCGGAATTCGCAGTGCGCTGTTATCAGCAGGCGATTGCGATGAACGGCGATCTGGTGCGGGCCCACTACGGGCTTGGTCAGCTTTTCCAGGCACGAGGCGACGTGGAGAGTGCGCGGCAGAGCTATCGTCGTGCGGCGGAGATCGACTCCGAATATCGGGACGTCAACGAACGCCTCGCATCGATCGATCCGCCAGTGCGCGCTGGACAGCAGCTCGCGTACGAGGCGCGGCCTTAAACCATTGCATTTGCCGGGTGCTTTCGGAGCCGCACCAGAGCGCGCGGCCATTGGGCGTTGCCTGCGCTATCCGGATGATGTCCTTCGCACCCTCCCCCAAAGCGCACCCGCATACTCCAAAGCGTATGCCCATACTCCAACGTGCATCTATGCGCCGTCTGTGAGCTCGGCCAATCTTCACGGGCATTCTGGTTCCTGATCCGTGTACGTGCGTTCGGACCGGTTTGCACAACAGAGCAAACAAACGCCGAGGAGGAGCCGCCCACAGAAACGATCATCGCCAGCTCGACTGATCGCTGCGATATCGGGTGCCTTGCGAAGCGGGTACCGGATGCTCAAGCGGTCATCAAATGTGAAGCGTAGTCATCCATCGCACAGTGGCATCGCAGCAAGTTTGTCATCGCAGACGCAGATGATCAGCGATATCAAACGGATCCGATGCTCCTGATGCCAGCAGGAGTTATCGATATGGCATCCAAGTCATCCAAGAATAAGCCCCCGCGGAACGACGATCCGAAGCACGACCCGAAGCATGACGATCCGAAGTCGGATCTGCCGAGTGGCCTTCAAGGGCAGGCCCAAGGCCAGGGCCAGGCCCAGGCCCAAGGCCAGTTCCAGGTAGCGGCACAGTCTCTCGATTCGAAGGTCGACATCGAGAATAACAACGACAACAAGAACAGCAATGATAACAAGAATGAAAATTCAAACGACATAAAGAACGATATCGACAACAAGGTCGACAACAGCGTCGATAACAAGCTTGACAACAAAGTCGACAACAGCATCGAGAACAAGGTCGACAACAAGGTCTCGAATACAGTTGAGAATAAGGTCGACGTGAAGGTCGATGTGGACATCGATCTTGATCTATCCGGCTACGCTCCGTCGGATAACGACATCATCGATATCGAACAGATTCAGGGTATCGAAGGCAGCGTCGTGATGCCGGACGTCGTCAACCAGACGCTCAACGGAGACGGCAATCAGTTCAATATCGATCAGGTCAACAATCTGGTCGACAATGATAGCCTGTATAACCCGAAGGTCTCCGCCGAAGACGGCAAGTTCAATTGGGATGTTAAGGCGGAAGGCGGCTGGGTCGATGTCGGCGACGCAAAGGTCGACATGACGGGCGACGGCTCTACGTTCGGCGATGCAGTCACATCGACCGCGGATGCAATCGTGAGTCAGGAGGCGTTCACCCAGAACATCGTGATGGGTGCGAATATCCAGTTCAACAGCATCGAGATGAGCGTCGCAGGCAATGACCTGACCGACGATCACTCTGTCTGATGCAATCCCGGCCCGCGCGGTTCGCCGCGCGGGCCATCCATTTTCGAATCAGGACAGGATCGAAGACCCAAACTGCGTCCGGTCGGTTGGCACCGACCTCTGGCAGCGGGAGGCGTCAATGGTTCCTGGCGGTGTCACCGAGACAATCTGGCACTTCATAGGCCAGTTTCATCACATCGATGAGGTTATGAAAAATCGCCTTGTCTATGAGGATGGCGGCATAAGCGTGCGTTCGGACGACTACGTGGCGCAGCTGAAAGAGTTTCTGGCAAAGAACGATTTGGATGAATTTGAGACCGACAAAATTCCGTTCTCCTTGCCCGGCGTGTTCGACACTCTCTCCGACCCGGTTTTGAATGGGCATCACCTTCGGTCAATTCCGCCGATAGAGGAGGCGGATTACGACGTAGACCGCCCGGCACGGCTTCTGGCGCAAAACATCAAGGAAGTGCCGGTCCTGATCGGGCCGCCGGGCTTCGAGATGCCGAATATCGCGGTGGCTTACTCGGACGTACGCGACCAGCAGCAAGTCGATATTCATCAGCTCAACGCTATGCTTGACGACGATCTGCTCTTGATGACCGACGGTACCGGCGTTGAGACTTTGCACCACTTCGACATCGATGCGGCTCTGGAGCGCCTCATAGCGGATGCAAAGGGCGAGGTTCCGGAGGATCTCGCGATATGGCAGCCCGGAACGGCCTCCATCGTCGATTTCGTCGTCGCGCGAGACGTGGCGACCGCTGAGGGCGGCGATCCAAGCCCGTATTCGGTCGAGCCCGGCCGCTACGTGAACGGCGAACGGACCGTGCCGCCGCCGGAATCCCCCGAGACACCTGAGACCGATCCGAAGCCCGAGTTGGATCATGCGCTTAAAGGGCAATGGGCAATCCTTGGAGGTAACGAGGCAACCAATGCCGCGCTGATTGGCGACCTCAAGGAGGGCACAAATACGATGATCGTGTTGGGCGATTTCTATAAGACCAACGCGATCGTCCAGACCAATTCGTACATCGACAACGATTCAGTCGATATCTCGTCGACGGGTCGTCAGAACGTCATCACCGGTGGGACAATCGCAGATAACATCGCCGCGTTCGAACAGCATGCCGGACCGTATGCGGAGTTTCCGGCCATGTTTGCGGGTATCCATTGGAATGTAGAGGTGCTCAAAGGCGACTTCTACGACATCAATGTGCTTGTGCAGGAAAATGTGCTGCGCGACAACGATGTAACGGTTCAGAATACCAGCTTGACGCATTATGAAGTGCACGTTGGCGAGAACGAGCAGATCAACGCGACCAAGATCATCGACGGTAACGTCAAATACGATCTGATTGTTATCGGCGGGGATTATCACGGCGCCAACTGGATCTTCCAGCACAACGTCGTTCTTGATTCAGATATTATAAAGATCGCGGCAACGGGTGATGCGGGAGCGACAACAGGTCAATCGGCTTCCACCGGCGCGAATGAACTCTTGAACGACGCGAAGATCGTCAGTTACGGCGACGATGTATTCGCCAAGCCAACCGAAAATATGGAGAGTCTTGTTGCCGCACTGGCCGAGGAACAGTCAAGTCTCAGTACGTCCTACGGCTGGTTCGTGCCAGGAAACGGTTCTGGCGTCCTGAATGTGCTCTACGTTACCGGCGATTACTACGATATCAACGTAATCTGGCAGACCAATATCATCTCGGATGTCGATACCGCCATCCAGTTTCTGGGCAAGGCGCCGCCTGCGGATCTCGCCGGCGATGGAAGTCTAACGCAATCCGTAGCGAGCGGCGGCAACCTGGCCACGAACGAGGCCATCATTGTGGACGCCGGTGCCACATCGTCGTTCGTCATGGGCGATGTGTATCAGGATACGATCCTGATCCAGGGAAACCTTTTAGGCGAGAATAACGACAAGGTTTCGTTCGGAGACCCATCGGCACTCGTATCCGAAATCATCGCCTTCACAAGTGAGGAATGCCCGGTCGAAGAAGTGACCGACATCCGGGCTCCGATCGTACCGGACGATACGTTGGCCAGCGTCCTGACCTGAGCTTGAAAAAAGAGCAGTCCGGCCCGCGAGGGATCGAACTGCCGGATCGTGGATAACAGAGGGGAAGAGGCGCAATGGACGGAGATCAAGGCGACCGGCGTGGTCGCCCGCACTCGAGCGCCGATGGAAAAATCGTCTCCTTGCGCGAGCGTCTGGATGCCCTTGCTTCGCGCGTCGACCATGCCGCGGAGAATTTAACCAGAACGACCCTCGTCGAGTCTCGATCCGACAAAGCAGAAGGAGAAGCTGCGCCCACGATTGACGTCGCTCTGCCTCAGGGACCAGATGCTCCGAATACGAGGATAGAGGCTGTTCCCGTGGCGGGTGCGCCGAATCCCGAACGTGATGGCAAGGCTAACGGCCACACGCCGCCCAGCAGCGCTATTGCGCCAAGCAAGTCCGAAGCAAATGCGGCGACGCCAGGCGTCAATGGCAATGGCCGGTCGCTGAATGGCAGCGGCGGAGGGAAGGGTGGCGGCAATGGATCCGGTTCGCTCGAACAGCGGTCCGAGGACAAGGATTTCCGCGAGGTTCTCCGCAAGGGCCTCGCAGTGTGCCGCCGGAATCTCGTCACCGTCGCAATCTTTTCAGTCGCCACCAACCTTCTGCTTCTGGCGATCCCCATCTACCTCTTCAACGTGTCGGACCGCGTCCTCACGAGCCGAAGCACAGACACGTTGATCATGCTGACCGTGGTTGTCTTCGGCGCCATCGGGGCGCACGTGCTCATGGACATGATGCGCAGGTTTATCCTGATGCGGGTCGCTGTTGAGGCGGAAAGCAAGCTGGGCGCTCCGGTTCTCAGTGCGGCCGCGAAATCTGCACAAGGCGGATCGATCCGTGAATTCCAAACGGTCGCCGATCTGCAGCAGCTGCGGACATTCATTACCGGACCGGTCATTCTGACCATGCTCGATGCGCCGGTATCACCGGTCTATCTTCTGGTCGTATTTCTGGTGCATCCCCAGCTTGGATTCATCGTAACGGGCGCGGCGCTCGTGCTGGTTACCATTGCGCTGATCAATCAAAAGATCACGGCAGTCGCTTTTGCGAAAGCGAACGCCTATGCGACGCGCGCTAATCTGCAGGCCGAGTCCATGGCGCGCAATGCTCAGGTGATCAACGCGATGGGTATGATTCCCGAAGGCGTCATGCATTGGGGGCGAGAAACAGTTGAGTCGTTGAAGGCGCAGGTCGAGGGCCACGACAGAAACATCATCATGACGGGAATTTCGAAATTCCTTCGCCTTTCGACCCAGATCATGATTTTGGCATGGGGCGCGGTGCTGGCGCTGGAGAGCCAGCTTACGGGCGGTATGCTGATCGCGGCCTCGATTGTTGGCAGCCGTGCACTGGCGCCGCTCGAAGGCACGATCGAAGGGTGGCGAAGCTTTGTTCACGCCAGAACCGCTTACGCGCGTGTCAAATCTCTCCTGCAGAACTCTCCGCTGAATATGGCGCGGCTCCGCCTCCCGCGGCCGGAGGGCCGGCTCAACGTCGAGCGTATCCTCTACGTACCGCCGCCGAACAAGAAGGTGATCCTGAATGGCGTCACCTTCCAGCTCGATCCAGGAGAGTCGCTCGCCATCATTGGTTCTTCAGGCACCGGAAAATCCACATTGGCCCGAATGCTTGTCGGCTCCATATCGCCGACCGCCGGGAACGTCCGTCTGGACATGATGGATCTGCGCAACTGGGATCCGCGACAATTCGGGGAAAGCGTCGGCTATCTCCCTCAGGACGTCCAATTGTTCCCGGCCTCCATCAAGCAGAACATTGCGCGCATGAGGGACGACGCCACCGATGAGGCGATCTTTGACGCAGCGGAAATGGCGGATGTGCACGAGATGATCTCGGAGTTTGCGCAAGGCTATGAGACGCAGATCGCTATCGATGGAAGTCCGCTCTCTGGCGGACAGAAGCAGCGCATCGGACTCGCGCGGGCATTCTACGGCAACCCACGCCTGATCGTGCTGGATGAGCCGAATTCGAACCTTGATTCTCGTGGCGAGCGCGCGTTGGCGGATGCACTGATCCGCGCGAAAAAGCGGAGTCTGACGGTTGTCACGATTACGCAGCGTCCCGCGCTGCTCCGTAGCGTCGACAAGATCATGATTCTCAACAATGGTGCGGTCCAGGCCTTTGGCAGTCGCGACGAACTCCTGCCGCTTATCGCCAGCGGGAAGACGTTGAATGGCAGTAAGCAGACCTCGGCCGATGACCGGCCGATCATGGACTCTTAACGGATAGGTGGAGTCATGTCTTACGGTTCAGCAGGCGAGAAATTGTGGTACGCGAGCATTCCGCGATCGGCAAAAATGCACACCCTTTTTGGGGGCGTCATTCTCGCCATAACGGTGATGGGTTTTGGTGTGTGGGGAGGCACTGCGCCGATTGCGGGTGCGGTGGTTGCATCAGGTGTCTTCGTGGTCACCGGCCAGAACAAAATCATTCAGCACCTCGAGGGTGGTGTTATCCGTGAGATCGCAGTGCGGGAAGGGGACAGGGTCGAGCCTCAGCAACTGCTGGTCAAGCTGGATGACACCG
>CAZIKZ010000128.1:1539-11948 GCA_964539845.1 uncultured Hyphomicrobiales bacterium | reverse complement strand
TGCTTCCCGATCGCCTCGACCAGTTCGCGATGCTTGCGATCCTCGCGGCGCATATAGATCGCGATGATGGCGTGCGCCGGCGCGATCAGCCACAGGAACGGCGTCAGCGTCAGAAGACCGACCACGAGCAGCGCCACGAATATCACGGCGTTGAAGATGGCCGCGAAAATCTGTCCGTTCAGCAGCAGCGCCAGCGGCGGCAGAAAGAACGCCAGAACGTAGATCATTCCAGAGCACCCTCCCGGCCGAACACGCGCGGCCATTCGCAGGCATTCCATGTAGGAAGGGCAGCCTCCCACGCAAGACTTCCCGCTCCCCTCTGCGAACGAAATGCTACAACCCCCCAAAATCTCGTTCCGGGCTTTCCATGCAGCAACACCCGCGTCTTGTGCCGCTGATCGTCGCGTGCGCGCTGTTCATGGAGAATCTCGACTCCACGGTGATCGCCACCTCGCTACCGGCGATTGCCGCCGATATCGGTGCGAACCCGCTCGCGCTGAAACTCGCCGTCACCTCCTACCTGCTCTCGCTCGCCGTGTTCATTCCGGTGAGCGGCTGGACCGCCGACCGCTTCGGCGCGCGCCGCGTCTTCGCGGCCGCCATCTTCGTCTTCATGCTGGGATCGATCGGCTGCGCGCTCGCCAATTCGCTTGAAGGCTTCGTCGCCGCGCGCATCGTGCAGGGCATGGGCGGGGCGATGATGACGCCGGTCGGACGGCTGGTGCTAGTGCGCACCATCGAGAAACGCGACCTCGTCAACGCCATGGCCTGGGTGACCATCCCGGCGCTGATCGGTCCCGTGGTCGGGCCGCCGGTCGGCGGCTTCATCACGACCTATGCGTCGTGGCACTGGATCTTTTTGATCAACATCCCGATCGGGATCGTCGGCATTATCCTTGTGCTGCTCTACATCGATCCTGTGCCGTCCGAACATCAGGAGCCATTCGACGCCACCGGCATGCTGCTCGCGGGCGCAGGTGTCGCGGGCCTGGCCTTCGGCCTGTCGGTCGCCGGGCTCGACATGATCCCCTGGCCAATCGTCGTGACCATGATCGTGGGCGGAACTGTCGCGATGACGGCCTATCTCTTTCATGCGCGACGCGTGGCGGCGCCGATCCTCGATTTTTCGCTGATGCGCTATCCAACCTTCAAGGCGAGCCTGGTCGGTGGCTTCCTGTTTCGTCTCGGCATCGGTGCGCTGCCATTTCTCCTGCCGCTGATGCTGCAGACCGGATTCAAGATGACGCCGTTTCAGTCCGGTCTCGTGACATTTTCGGGTGCGGTCGGCGCCATCGGCATGAAGACGGTCGCCGCGCGCACCATCAACCGCTTCGGATTCAAGCGCGTGCTGATCGCGAACGCCCTGATCAGTGCGGTCTTCATCGCGGCAATCGCGGTCTTCCGGCCCGGCATGCCGGTGACGGTGCTGATCGCGATCCTGCTGATCGGCGGCTTCTTCCGCGCGCTGGAATTCACTGCCGCCAACACCATCGCCTATGCGGAGGTCGAGCAGCGCCGCATGAGCCGCGCGACCGCGCTCACCTCGGTCGGCCAGCAATTATCGATATCGGCCGGTGTCGCAGTCGGCGCGCTGATGGTGGATATGTCGCTGCGCTGGCGCGGCGCCACCGGCACCGATGACCTGATGGCAAGCGATTTCACCGCGGCCTTCCTGATCGTGGCGGCGATATCGGCGGCGTCAGCGCTGTTTTTCTGGAGATTGCCGGCCGATGCCGGTGCGGAAATGTCAGGCCGGTTGCCTGCAAAATCCGAAGCCGCGGAAGAAGCGGCTGAGCCAATCGCGGCTGCCGAAACATCCGATCGCCGTCTCGGTTGAGGCCGTCTCGGCGATTCAGCGAAAGTACGAATCCACAGGTCCCCGCCAAAGGCGGGGACCTGGAGCAATGTCAGTTCTGGAGGCTGGCTGCTCCGGACGTCCGCTTGCGCGGAAACCCGCGGATCGAAACGATTACACCGCTTCCTTCAGTTCCTTGGCAGGACGGAAGGCGACCTTCTTGCTGGCCTTGATCTTGATCGCTTCGCCGGTCGCAGGATTGCGGCCCATGCGAGCAGCGCGCTTGCGAACCTGAAGGATGCCGAGGCCCGCGATACGGATGCGCTCGCCCTTCTTCAGATGTTTGGTGATCAGCGCGACGAGGTCGTTCAGCATCGCCTCGCCCTGCTTCTTGGTCATCTGATGCTCCTCGGCGAGCGTCGCCGCGAGATGCTTCAGCGTGATCTTGTTCGGCGTAGCGGCTTTCGGCGCCGCCGTCTTCTTGGCCGCCTTTGCTGCCGATTTTGCCTTTGGTTTTGCCGCCATGGAAAATGTCCTCTTAGGTGCGCGGTGTGCGCAAGAGCCCCGCATAGGAGATTCGCGGTGGCTTGCGAAGGGAAAGAGCAAGCCCGAGGTGCAAAAAGTGTCGATAAATGGGGCTTGTGGGGCAGTGCAGCATCAAAAAAGCCTGTAAATGCACCGTTTTTGTGTCCGATGCGCAACAGAGACAGGACGGTAAGGATTTTGGTCCAGAACGCGATAGAGTTGTTTAACGCCGCCAAACCGCACTGGACGAAGGTCGCATGACCAGAATCGCCATCGTTTTCCTGCTCGTTTCAGCCACATCAGTCTTCGCGCAGACAGGGTGTCCGGTTTGCGAACAGGCGTCGAAGCTGCAGGATTCCTTGCGCAAGGTGGAGATCGGCAATGCCGATCAAAAGGTGCAGGGCGAGGCCTTGAGCAAGCAAGGTCTGGCACTGGTCACGGCGTTTCGCGACAACCTGCCGCCGCCGAAACAGGGCCGCAAGGCGTTCGAATCGCTGGTCGCACTCAGCCTCTACGCCGCGCCTTTTTCAACCGCGGGTGACTATGAGAATGCGCTGGCCGCGATCGCAACAAAGGATACGGACTATCGCAAGCGCTACCAGGCGATCGTGCGCAAAGGCATCCGTGCGAAAAATCGCCGCGAGTCCTGCCAGATGCGCTACCTGCAAACCAATGTGTCGGTTGCGGAATGCAGGCTGAAGGAAGCAGCGGCCGGCGCCTCCGCCGATCTCGCCCACAAGCGTTGCGATGCGAATTACGCGCTCGATCAGTGTCTGGCGAAGAAGAAGTAGCGCGCCGTCATTCCGGGGCGTCGTGCAGCGACGAACCCGGAATCCATTTTTTCCCAGTCGTGGTTATGGATTCCGGGTCCGCGAGCTTCGCTCGCGTCCCGGAATGACCAGCCTATTGGTCACGCTGCGTTCGCGCCGCCGCGGAAGCCGGTCGCAAGCACGTAAAGCTCCGATGAATCCTGACGGCTCGCCGCCGGCTTCACATGCTTCACGCTCGCGAAGTCGCGCTTGAGCATGGCAAGCAGATCGCCCTCGGTACCGCCTTGCAGCACCTTGGCGAGAAAAGCGCCACCCGGCTTCAGAACTTCCGCGGCGAAAGCGGCGGCCGCTTCCACGAGCGCAACGATCTTCAGGTGAT
Source organism: uncultured Hyphomicrobiales bacterium (assembly GCA_964539845.1). Lineage (GTDB taxonomy): Bacteria > Pseudomonadota > Alphaproteobacteria > Rhizobiales > Xanthobacteraceae > Pseudorhodoplanes. Next base: position 8,479 of record CAZIKZ010000128.1, on the reverse strand, counting down.
CGGTCTTGCGATGGCCCGTCGCATTCGCGGCCATGTCCGACAGGACGACGTCGGCCGGACCGCCGAGGCGATCCTTCAGAATATCGGGCGCCGCCGGGTCGAGAAAATCGAGAATCATAAAATCGACACCCGGCACCGGGCCCATGTCGAGAATGTCGATCGCGACCACGCGTCCCTTGCCATCGGTCGAGCGCACGCGCTGCGCGGCCAGCTGGCTCCAGCCGCCGGGAGCCGCGCCAAGATCGATCACGCGCGCGCCAGGCTTGAGAAACTTCGCCTTGTCGTCGATCTCCATGAGCTTGAAGACCGCGCGCGAGCGAAAGCCTTCGCGCTTGGCGCGCGCGACATAAGGATCGTTGAGCTGACGCTCGAGCCAGATCTTGGAAGACAGCGAACGGCTCTTGCCGGTCTTGACGCGCGTCTTCAGTTCGCGTCCGCCGCTACCCTTGGACGCTTTCACGAAACCCCTGCCTCGCGCCAGACTCCGTCTGCGCGCATCATCTGCACCAGCATGCCTTCGCGCAGACCGCGATCGGCAACACGCAGACGGGCGCTCGGAAAGGCGCGGCGGATCGCTTCCAGAATTGCGCAACCGGCGAGCACGAGGTCGGCGCGCTCCGCGCCGATGCAGGCATTGCAGACGCGCTCGTCATAAGACATCGCGAGCAGCCGCTCCATCACTTCCGTCACCTCGTCGTCCATCATCCAGCAACCATCGACCCGTCGCCGGTCGTAGCGCCTCAGTCCGAGATGTACGCCCGCGATGGTGGTGACCGTCCCTGATGTACCGAGAAGATGCGCCGTTGGCGAATGCCCGGCATGGTCGCGCGCAAACGGCGCGATATGACCGGCAGCTTCCGCCACCATGGCTTCGAATATCTCGCGCGTCACGGTGACACCGCCATGGCGCTCCGCCAGCGTCACCACCCCGACCGGCAACGAGATCCATCCCCGCATCGCGGGCTCCGGCGGTCCGCGCCGGCAGGATTTCGGGCGGCCGAGGCTGGCGATCTCCGATGAGCCGCCACCGATATCGAACAGAATCGCCCCCTCGGACTCCGGATCGACGAGTGGCGTGCAGCCGATCGCGGCCAGCATGGCCTCGGTCTCCCGGTCGACGACCTCCAGCGCAATGCCGACATCCGCGCGCACGCGGTCGAGGAAGGCGTTGCCATTCTCGGCGAGCCGGCAGGCTTCGGTGGCGATCAGGCGCGAGCGCGTGACGCCGCGGTTACGCATCTTGTCACGGCAAATCGCCAGCACCTCGATGGCGCGGCCGATCGCCGGTTCCCCCAGCCGTCCGGAGGATGTGATTCCCTCGCCGAGCCGGATGATTCTGGAGAATGCGTCGATGACGCGGAAGCCGTCATGGGTCGCGCGGGCGACCAGCAGACGGCAATTGTTGGTGCCCAGGTCGAGCGCGGCATAGGTGGGACCGTAAATATCGGTTCCCAACGCCGAAGCGTCCGCGCGACCCTCACGGCGCACGCGCTCATACGGTGCCGGTTCAACCAGCACCTTGCCCTCTTGCGAAGGGCTTTTGGGCGAGCCTCGACCCCCCTGATAGCCGGACCGCGGCGCACGATCGACCGCCGCTCGGTCACGCGCGGGATCGAGGCCGGTCGCCCGAACCTCGTCACTCATCAAACTCGTCCTGCCGCGCGCGCCCTCCCCGGGTTCGGCGGCGTTGTGTCCAAAGATCAGGCAAAGTCTAGCCCGGTTTTCGTCCGGTTGGAAACGGGTCTGCTGACCGCCGTCTGAAATGCAGGACGCCAGGCGTCCGCCGCCCTGCAACCGCCGGGAGACTGGCATTCCGCTGCCCATCCTTGCCGGGTGCTTGTCCCACCGTTATCTCCGGGTGTCCCTCCAGAGCCGCGAGCCCCCATGAACATCCGCGAAGACGTTTCCAAGAGCGACGACTGGGCCGTGGCCAAATTCGGGGTCGGTCAGCCGGTACCGCGGACCGAGGACCCGACGCTCGTCCAGGGCAAGGGGCATTATACCGACGATATCGTCCTGCCCGGCCAGGCCCATGCCGTGATGGTACGCTCGTCATACGCGCATGGCGTCATCAATGGCATCGACACGAGCGACGCGGCCGCAATGCCGGGCGTCCTCGGCGTCTATACCGCGAAGGATCTCGCGGCTTACGGCACATTCAAATGCATCGTGCCGTTCAAGAATCGCGACGGCAGCGAGATGAGGAAGCCGCAACGCTTCGCGCTGGCCACGGACAAGGTGCGCTATGTCGGTGATCCGGTGGCGTTCGTCGTGGCGGAAACCGCATCGCAGGCCCGCGACGCGGCGGAAGCGGTTGTGCTCGACATCGATTCCCTGCCCGCGGTCACGCTTGCGAGCGACGCTGCAAAGCCCGGCGCACCGCAGATCTATGACGAGGCGCCCGACAATGTCGCGCTCGACTATCATTACGGCGACGCCGAAAAGGTCGCGGCCGCATTCGCGCAGGCTGCGCATGTGACGACGCTGTCGCTTCGCAACACGCGGCTCATTGTGGCGGCGATGGAGCCGCGCGCGGCTGTCGCCGAATACGATCCGAAGGCCGGGCATTTCACGCTGCATGCGCAAAGCCAGGGCGTGTTCGGCATGAAGGGCCAGATTGTCGACATCATGGGCGTCAAGCCGGACCAGATGCGCGTGCTCACCAGCAATGTCGGCGGCTCGTTCGGCATGAAGGCGCAGGTCTATTCCGAATATGTCTGCGTGCTGCATGCCGCGCGGCTGCTGGGCCGTCCGGTGAGGTGGACCGACGACCGCTCCGGCGCGTTCGTATCGGACTCGCATGGACGCGACCACGAGATCACCGCCGAGCTTGCGCTCGACAAGGACGGGCACTTTCTCGCGGTACGGCTCTCCGGCTACGCCAATATGGGCGCGTTCCTCGCCATGGTCGCGCCATTGCCCGGTACGATGAATGCGGTGAAGAACACGCCGAGCGTCTATCGAACGCCGCTTCTCGAAGTCGCGACCAAGTGCATGTTCACCAACACCACGCAGGTCTCCGCCTATCGCGGCGCCGGACGTCCCGAAGGCAACTATTACATGGAGCGGCTGATCGATGCCGCCGCGGGTGAGATGGGGATCGATCGCCTCGAATTGCGCCGCCGCAATCACATCGCGCCGTCGCAGCTCCCATACGCGGCCCCGTCGGGCATGAATTATGACAGCGGCGACTTCGCGGCGCTGTTCGACGAAGCGCTCGCCGGTGCGGACCTCGGCGGCTTCGCCGCGCGCAAGCGCGAGAGCGAGGCACAGGGCAAGCTGCGCGGGCTTGGCATCGGCTCGTTCCTCGAAGTCACGGCGCCTCCCGGCAAGGAGATGGGCGGCATCCGCTTCGAGGCGAATGGCGACGTCACGATTATCACGGGCACACTCGATTACGGTCAGGGTCATGCCGCGCCGTATGCGCAGGTGCTTTCGCGCGAACTCGGCGTTCCGTTCGAACGCATTCGCCTTCTGCAGGGCGACAGCGATCAACTCACCGCGGGCGGCGGCACCGGCGGATCGCGCTCGATCACCGCGAGCGGCGCCGCGATCATCGAAGCCTCCGGCAAGGTGATCGAGAACGGCAAGGTGATCGCCTCGCATGTGCTGGAAGCCGCGCCCGCCGATATCGAATTCGGCAAGGGACGTTTCACGATCGCCGGCACCGATCGCTCGATCGGCATCATGGAGCTCGCGGACAAACTGCGCGCCGGGCTGAAGCTGCCGGATGGTGCGCCCACGACACTCGACGCCAGCCTCGTCTCCGACGGCGTGCCGTCGAGCTTTCCGAACGGCTGCCACGTCGCCGAGGTCGAGATCGATCCGGAGACGGGCGTCGTCGATGTGGTGAGATATTCGTCGGTCAACGACTTCGGCACCATCGTCAATCCGCTGCTGGTGCAAGGCCAGGTGCATGGCGGCGTGATCCAGGGCATCGGCCAGGCGCTGATGGAGAACGTGTCCTATGACGAGGACGGGCAATTGCTGACCGGCTCGTTCCAGGATTACGCAATGCCGCGCGCGAAGCAGTTTCCCGATATCGGCTTTGTCAGCCACCCAGCGCCGGCGACCACCAATCCGCTCGGCACCAAAGGTTGCGGCGAGGCGGGTTGCGCGGGCGCGCTGGTCTGCGTGATGAATGCAATCGTGGACGCGCTGTCGGTTTACGGCATCCGCCATATCGATATGCCCGCCTCTCCCGCGCGGGTGTGGGCGGCGATCCAGGCGGCGAAAACGTCAAAGGCGGCGTAGCGTTTGATGCACTGCAGGAAGCCCTTGTGAGCATCTTGACGCAGCCTCGCCCCGCGTCGTAAGACCAACGTCGTTCCGTGGTCAATTTGAGCCGGCCGGCTTGCAGCCACGTAAAATAAGTCGCTAAAAGGCCGGGGACGCGTGTGCCCGGCCCGGATTTTCGGCCGGGATTTTTTGTGCCTGGAGCCAGCCATGTCGTCTGACAAAAAGCCTTCCGATACAAAGTCGCAACGCACCTTCCGTCCCGAGACGCGTCTCGTTCATCACGGCATTCTGCGGTCGCAATTCGCGGAAACGTCGGAGGCGCTGTTTCTGACGCAAGGCTATGTCTACGACAGTGCCGCGCAGGCCGAAGCGCGCTTCAAGGGCGAGAGCCCAGGCTTCCAATATTCACGCTTCTCCAATCCGACGGTGCGCATGTTCGAAACCCGCATGGCGGATTTCGAGGGCGCCGAGGACGCACGCGCCACCGCGACCGGCATGGCCGCAGTGACACTCGCGCTGATGGGTCAGGTCAAGGCCGGCGATCACATCGTGTCGTCGCGCGCATTGTTTGGCTCGTGTCTGTATGTAGTCGAGGAATTGCTGCCGCGCTTCGGCGTGTCCTCGACGCTGGTCGACGGCACCGACCTCAATCAGTGGAAGAATGCGGTCCGGCCGAACACAAAGACCTTCTTCATGGAGACGCCGTCCAACCCGACGCTTGAGGTGATCGACATCGCGGGCGTTGCGAAGATCGCGCATGAGGCCGGTGCAACCGTCGTCGTCGACAATGTGTTCTCGACCCCGCTCTGGCAGAGCCCGCTCGCGCTCGGCGCCGATTGCGTGGTCTATTCGACGACGAAGCACATCGACGGTCAGGGCCGCTGTCTCGGCGGCATCGTGCTGGGATCGGCAAAATTCATCCAGGACAACATCCACAATCTGCACCGGCAGACCGGGCCCTCGATGTCGCCGTTCAATGCCTGGGTCATGCTGAAGGGTCTGGAGACGCTGCCGCTGCGCGTCCGCCAGCAGACCGACTCCGCCGGCAAGGTCGCGGATGCGCTCGCGGCGCATCCGAAGGTTTCCCGGCTGATCTATCCGGGCCGCCCCGACCATCCGCAGGCCGATGTCATCAAGCGGCAGATGACGGGCGGTTCGAACCTCGTCGCGTTCGAGGTGAAGGGTGGCAAGACGGCAGCCTTCGCGGTGCAGGACGCGCTGCAGGTCGTGCGCATCTCCAACAATCTCGGGGACGCCAAGAGCCTGATCACGCACCCCGCCACCACGACACACCAGCGCATCACCCCGCAGGCGCGCGCCGATCTCGGCATCACCGACGGCTTCCTGCGGCTGTCGGTCGGGCTGGAGCATCCCGACGATATCATCGAGGATCTGTCGATCGCGCTCGACAAGGCGTGATGGAACATACGCGGGAATAAAACGTTTCGCATCGCGCAGGAGAACGTCATGACTTCAAAGCGTCCGAGCGAACCCCGCCCCTTGTCTGAAAACCGCGACCACCTGAAGACCGAGGACGAGATGCAGCGCGAGCATCTCGGCCCGCGCGGCGTGCCGGGCGAGCCCGATCCGGCACGCATGACGCCTCAGCAGAAAAAGAATATGCCGCTCGACCCGGATGACGGGCATACGGCCTGAGCGTTTCCGGTGCCCACTTCGCTCGAAAACGCTCTAGGGGGCGTCAAGAATATCGACACTGAAGACATCTTGCCGGTTGCAAGATGACGTCCAGCCGCCAGCCCAATGATCCAGAACAGGGAACAGCACTACAAGCGCGATGCTGCCCGCGCCGCTGCACACCTCGATCATCCAGCGCTCGTTACAAGGCGTTTCAACATACTTCATCGTCCGGTTGATCAGATGCAACGCATGCTCATGAGCGGCATTCAAAGAAGAGAGATGTTTCCCGACACTGTCGAGCAGCTTCTTGTCTCGCGTCGCCATGTGGAAGAAGTACTGCGTCATTCCTCTGGTCGCTCCCCTGGTTTCGTCGAGGGGAAACGATCGATAGAGAAAGCGGCGCTGACGCGTCCACTCCACAACAAAGTTTGCGAACATGCCGGAGTGCTTAATATCTAAAATCCGACGGACGCATTCTCGGGATACCGGCTTCATCTGCTGCGCTTGGCATATGCTACCACCGTGATCGATGCGTGAGCGAGCACATGATTGGCGCCCGCTCATCTGCGAGACGGAATACCAAAGGATCTGCAAATGACGGAGCCCGCGCAGAAAACTGTCGAGCAACGAAATGCACCCAGGCGAAGAATCAACAAGCTTGGTCATCTCGAAGTCGATGAGACGAGCGTGATCGCCTGCGTGGTCAGAAATATCTCGAACGCCGGAGCGATGATCATGGTCCGGCATTCAACCTACATTCCTGATCAGGTCACGCTGGTCATTCCCGACGAACAGATCAGACGCAGAGCGCGCGTGAAGTGGCGGCGTGCCAGAAGCATCGGGGTCATGTTTCTCACGTCGGAGGTGTGAGATTTTTTCCGCGGCACCTCATGCCAGATTTTCGCCAGCGGTGGGCCGGTCAGAATGCTGTCCGAAACGTGTGACGGATATCGCGCCGGAAGGCCGGACGTTTTTCCGCCAAGCCATTGAAGACTATCATTAATTTCAGAATTGGCTGGGGGACTAGGATACTGAGGGTCCTGACCAAAAATCCCTATTTCCG
>CAZIKZ010000128.1:0-1439 GCA_964539845.1 uncultured Hyphomicrobiales bacterium | reverse complement strand
GAATTGGCTGGGGGACTAGGATACTGAGGGTCCTGACCAAAAATCCCTATTTCCGAGCGTTCTGGTGGCCGCGCGCCCGCATTGTTCACGTAAATGTAGCAGAGCATTGGATAAGGGCAAATGAAACGCGCTCAAGCATGGCCGTTACATCGCCCTGCCCGGCACGGATAACAGTTCTTGCGATCATGATTGCACCCGCCGCTGCAGATGACCGTTTGAAGATCGAACGCGGTGGGCTGTGCCGCATAGGCTCGCAACGCGCGCGACACCAAATAGCTTGTCGGAGCCGTCGGCTTGCGCCGTCTTACCGGAGCCGGTGGCGGCGGATGCAGCGCGATCGCACGGACACTGGCGCACGCTGACCTTCCTCGGTGCGCTGCGACCGGCTGACCGCGCCTTGCGTCTTCGACGGACCGATCAATGGCGAAAGCTTCCGGGCCTATGTCGAACAGCAACTCCTGCCGGTTCTCAAACCCGGCGACATCGTCGTCATGGACAATCTCGGCAGCCACAGGTCCGCGGCCATCCGCCGGATGATCAAGACCGCTGGCGCAAGGCTCTGGTACCTGCCGCCCTACTCACCCGACCTCAATCCGATCGAGCAGACCTTCGCCAAAATCAAACACTGGATGCGAACCGCCCAAAGACGGACGCTTGAGGACACATGGCGACAGATCGGAACCCTCGTCACAACCATCAAACCCGGCGAGTGCAGCAACGACTTCGTCAACGCCGGCTACGCTTCCGTCAAACCATGAACCGCTCTAGTCTGCGGTATCAGCAATCTCGGCCAGACGATGCGGGTCCACTTCTCTCGAACAGGGGCGAATAACCTATCGATGTAAACTGCATCAGTGCCTTTCAGAGCCTGGATTTGGCTTCGTTAGTTCACTCTAGTCCCAAGTCAACGCGCCACCGTTCTGGTATTCGATCACGCGCGTCTCGAAGAAATTCTTTTCCTTCTTGAGGTCCATTGCCTCCGACATCCATGGGAAAGGATTGTCGGTCTCTGCAAACACCGGCGAAAGGCCGATCTGCGCGCATCGCCGGTTGGCGATGAAGTGCATGTATTGTTCGCAGAGTGCGGCGTTTAGCCCGAGGAACCCGCGCGGCATGGTATCGCGTCCGTAAGCGACTTCGAGTTCGGCCGCTTCGCGCACCATCGCCGCCACTTCGACCTGGAAGTCTTTCGTCCAAAGGTGCGGGTTCTCGATTTTGATCTGGTTGATGACGTCGATTCCGAAATTCAGGTGAAGGCTCTCGTCGCGCAGGATGTATTGGTACTGTTCGGCAATGCCGATCATCTTGTTGCGCCGGCCGAGTGAAAGAATCTGTGCGAAGCCGGTATAGAACCACATCCCCTCGAAGATCACGTAGAAGGCGACGAGATCGCGCAGGAATGCGCGATCGGATTCCGGCGTGCCGGTCTTGAATTCCGG
>CAZIKZ010000127.1:0-11971 GCA_964539845.1 uncultured Hyphomicrobiales bacterium | reverse complement strand
GCTGCGGGCCATGTCGATGACGGATTAGGCACTTTCTTTACCTCCCCCTTCGGGGGAGGGGGGTCGACTTGCGAAGCAAGTCGGGTGGGGGTCTTTTCGCGATCCCACTGCAATTCTTGTGTGGACCCCCACCCCAACCCTCCCCCTTTCAGGGGGAGGGAGTCGACAGAGCCGCGCGCTCCGCCGTAAAGAGGCCTTTCATGAGGCCGTTCGCATGTTCATCACCCGCTTTTTCGTCATTCTGTTTTCGCTGATCTTTGCCCTCCTGGCCGCCGGTATCGCGCTCGCCATCGGCGTCATGGCGCCGGAACTCGTCACCGTGAGCGCCGATCCGATCGAGAAATTCGCCTTCTTCGCGATCGCGTTCTTTTCCACCAGCTTCGTCGGCGCGACCGCCTTCATCCCGTCGGCGATCCTGATCGCGATTGCCGAGACGTTCGACATCCGTTCGATCTTCTATTACGCGATCGGCGGCGCGCTGATCGCGGCGGTCTCCTGGTACATGTCCGACATTTCGCTGCAACTCGAGAACACCACTGATCTCTCGCCGCTCACCTATGGCCTCCAGCTCGTTGCGGCCGCCGGCATCATCGGCGGCTTCGTCTATTGGCTGCTTGCGGGCCGCAAGGCGGGCCGCTGGAAAGATCCTTACGCGGCGACGTGACGGCGTTGGACATCCCGCTCCTCGTCAAGCTGTCCTACACCGCTTTCATGGTGGTGCTGATCCCGGTCTATCTCACCCGTTACGGCTGGACGAACTTTCTCTATTTCTGCGACATCGCGCTGCTGCTCACGCTTGCCGGTCTCTGGCTGGAAAGCCCGCTGCTGATTTCGATGTGCGCGGTCGGCCTGCTGGCGCCGCAGACCCTGTGGGTGGCCGATTTCATCGCCAATCTGTTCGGACTGCGGACCACCGGCCTGACCAATTATATGTTCGAGGCGCATCGCTCGCGGTTTCTGCGTGGCCTGTCGCTGTTCCACGGCTGGCTGCCGTTTCTCCTGCTCTATCTCGTATGGGAGATGGGTTATGACAGCCGGGCGTTGCTCGCATGGACGGCCCTGTCCTGCGTCGTACTGCCGGTCTGTTACCTCCTGATGCCGCCCGCGCAACCCGATCCCGGGATGACGCCGGTCAACATCAATCTGGTCTGGGGCTTCGACGATCGCGCACCGCAAACGTGGATGTCCCCGAATGCGTGGTTCGCGCTTTTGTTCTTCGGCCTGCCGCTTGCGATCTATTGGCCGACGCACCTGCTGCTGCAGTATTTTTTCAGGCCGGCGGGGTGATTGAGTTGATGCGTCATGGCCGGGCTTGACCCGGCCATCCATCTTACGAAGAGGATGGATGCGGGTCATAGTCGATCAAAGCGACGCCATCCTTCGGACGGCTATGTCCGCGCATGACGGATACGGTAAAGGCGTAGAGTTATCAGTTCGCCTTGATGCCCGCGGCCTTCGCGACCTTGCCCCACTTGTCGATCTCGCTCTGGATATAGGCCGCGAACTCATCCGGCGTATTGCCGACGAGGATCGCGCCCTGCGGTGCAAGCTTGTCTCGCACCTCCGCGCTTTTGAGCGCATCGACCGCGGCCTTGTGCAGTTTCGCGATCACGGCGGGCGGGGTCGCGGCGGGTGCGACCATGCCGTACCAGTTCTCTGCCTCGATCTGCGGCAACCCGACTTCGCTCGTTGTCGGCACATTCGGCAGCGACGGCACGCGTTCCTTGCTGCCGATCGCGATCGGCTTGACCTTGCCGGCCTGCACCTGCGGCAGCAGCACCGGGATATCGAGAAACACCATGTGCACCTGATTGCCGATGATGTCGTTCACCGCCGGCGCCGCGCCCTTGTAAGGCACATGCACGATGTCGATGGCGGCCGCGTTCTTGAACAATTCGCCGGCGAGATGCGGCATCGAGCCGGGTCCGGTGGAGGCGAAGTTGAGCTGGCCCGGTTTGCTCTTCGCGAGTGCCAGCAATTCCTTCATCGATGAGGCGGGTACATCGGTCGCCACAACGAGCAGTTCCGGCACCTTGGCGACGAGAGTGACCGGCTTCAGGTCCTTCAGCGTATCGTAGGGCAGCTTTTCCTGAAGGCTTTTCGAGATGGCGAGCGCGCCAGCGCTGGTGATGGCGATGGTGTGACCGTCCGGCTCCGCCTTCGCCACGGCGTCGGTGCCGAGCACACCGCCGGCGCCGCCGCGATTGTCGATGACGACCGGCTGGCCCAGCAGTTCCGACATTTTCGAGCCGACCACGCGCGCGATGATGTCGTTCGGTCCGCCGGGCGGGAATGGGACGATCAGCTTGATGGGTTTGGTCGGAAAGTCCTGCGCGTGGGCGGGCAGGGCGAATGCAAAGAGAATGGCGGCGATCCGCAACACGGCGCGCATGTGAAACCTCCCGTACGCGCCTTGAGCCGGCGCTTGCGGGCATCATGCATGCCAGGCTGCGATTTGGCTAGTTGGCCCGCGCGAACAGAAGCCGTGCCGCGAACGCGCCCATCAGTCCGGCGAAAGCCCAGTCGAAGGCGCGCATCAGCCGCGGCGAGTTGCGCATCGTTGCAGCGAAGCGTTCGGCGCCGAGGATGATCGGTGCGCACACCGGTGGTGTGAGCAGCGCGTATAGCAGCCCGAGCGCCAATAGTCGTATCGGCGCATCCGGATCGGATGCTGACACGAATTGCGGCAGGAACGTCAGGAAGAACATCACGACCTTCGGATTGAGCATGTCGACGCTGAACCCCATCGCGAACGCACGGTGGAGACTTGTGCTCACCGGCTTGCCGCGCTTGAGCGACAGCGACGAGCCATGCCGGATCGCCTGCACCGCGAGCCAAAGGAGATAGCCCGCACCCACGATCTTGATCGCGGTGAATGCGGTGGCGGATGCGACAAGCAGCGCCGACAGTCCGAACGCCGCCAGCATCGAGTGCACCAGCAAACCGGCCGTGGCGCCGAGCATCGAGGCAAAGCCGCATGCGCGTCCGCCATTGATGGTCTGACCGAGAAACAGCGTCATGTCCGGACCGGGTGTGACGATCAGGATCAGCGACGTCACGATGAAGGCGGCAAGGATGGCGGGCTCCGGAAGGATGGTCATGCTGCGCCCATCTTGGCGGGCTCGCGATCCGGCTTGCCGCGGAAATGCGGGATCACCTCTGTCGCGAACAACTCCGTGCTCTTGGTCACGAGATCATGCGGCAGCGTGCCGAACTGCATGGTGGGTAGCAGATAGCCGAATCCGATCTGCTCTTGATATCGCTCGAGCTTCGCGCGCAGCGTCGCGGGACTGCCGCACAGGAAGATCGCTTTCTCCATCAGGTCGTCGATGGTCTGTGCGCCGCCGGACAATGTGCGTTTCGCAGCGATCACGCCTTGCATCGAGGCAAGCGAAAGATAGCCGGGTGGCAGCAGCATTTCCTGCGGCATGCGCAACAGCTTGTTGAAGAAGAACTCGATATGCGGCTTCGCCTCCCGGCGCGCGATCTCGTCGGTTTCGGCGCAATAGGTCGGGATCGCCCAGCCAACATTCTCAGGGCCCGCCTGCCAGCCCTGCCGCTCGGCGCTGTCGCGATACATCTGCATGTAGCGCGCGAGCGCCTGCACAGGCGAAAAGGTCTGCAGATAGGTGTATTTGCGCGACGGATGTGCGGCCCATTCGATGGTTTCGCGCGAACCTTGCGACGGGATCCAGACCGGCGGATGCGGCTGCTGATACGGGCGGGGCCACACATTCACGTAGTTGAAGTGATAATATTTGCCCTCGAAGGCGAAGGGACCGGGCCGTGTCCAGCCCTGGATGATGAGATCGTGCGCTTCATGGAAGCGCTCATGCGACTCCGCCGGGTTGGCGCCCCATGCGTGATACTCGGCGCCGATGCCGCGCACGAAACCCGCGATCAGCCGGCCGCCGGTGATGGTGTCGAGCATCGCGAATTCTTCCGCGACGGTGAGCGGATTGTTCAGGAGCGGCAGCGCGCGGCCGAGGACTGCGATCTTGCAATTTTTTGTGCGGCGCGCGAGCGCGCCCGCCATGACGCCGGGGATCGGCATCATCCCATAGGCGTTCGAGTGATGTTCGTTGACGCAGACGCCGTCGAAACCCATGGCGTCGGCATATTCCAGCTCGTCGAGATAGCGGTTGTAGAGCTGATGGCCGATCTCCGGGTCGTAATAGGTATTCGGCAGCGTGACCCATGCGGAGTTGTATTGCTTGTCGTAATCCGGATCGAGCGCCGCATAGGGCATGAGGTGGAAGAAGAAGAATTTCATCGGCGCTTATTCTCCGCCTTCGCGGGGCGACCGCTCTCATTGTCGTCGAGGAATGTGCGCATCAGCGCCGCGAGTTCATCGGACTTTTCGATCTGCAGGGTATGACCGGCGTCTTTCAATACTTCCAGCTGCGAACCCGGAATGAGCGCGTTGTAAGCCTCGCCATAGGGCAGCGGAAACACCTTGTCATCGTCGCCCCACACGAGCAGCGTCGGTACGGTGATCCGATGCAGCCATTTGCGAAGATCGGGATTGTAGAGCCGCGGCTGCCAGCCGAGCTTGGCTGTGGCGAGCCGGTTCTTCATCTCGATCATCAGCTCGGCATCGCTCGGCGTTTGCGCCAGCATCGCCTCGGCGACCTTCGGGTCGTGGAAGATGTTGCGGATGAAGTCCTCGCGCGACCACATGAAGATATCGCCCTTGGCGACGCCTCTCACGTGGATGCCCGCGGCGCAGATCAGCGTCAGCGTCTTCAGCATGGACTGATTGCGCACGGCGATCTCGGCTGCGATCCAGCCGCCAAGCGAGACGCCGGCGAGATTGAGACGCGGCAGTTTCAGCGCATCGATCAGGTCGAGGTAGAAATAGGCGAGGTCGCCAACGTTATCGAGCCAGTCCGGCGTATCGGAGCCGCCGAAGCCCGGGTGTTCCGGCACGATCAGGTCGAAGTGCTGCGACATCGTTTCGAAGAACGGTAGCCAGGCTGAGGCGCCGCGTGCGCCATGCAGGAACAGGAGTGGTTCACCGGCGCCGCCGCGCATGATGCGGATCCTGCAGCCGGAGATGGTTTCGACGCTTTCTCGATACGGCAAGTGGCATCCTCCGCTTCCTACGGTTAACGCGGCGGGGAGACGGAGCCAAGTGGTGGGCAGGGCGTGGTATTTGGGATATTGAACGCCTATCTGCCGCTCGTTCCGGCGAAGGTGGGAAGCCCGGTCCGGGGTTTCCGCTCTTGGCTTTTGCGGGACGCAGGTGGAAGCTGGAGTTGGACGTGGCCCTCGAAACCCCCTTTACCCTCACCGAACTCGCCGCAATCGTAAAACAGCGCGCTGAGGCAACCGCCGAGGTTTCCTATACGCGCAAGCTGCTGGATCGCGGCGTCGGGCATTGCGCCAAGAAGCTCGGCGAGGAGGCGGTGGAGATGGCGCTTGCGGCGGTCGCGGAGGATCGCGATCGCGTGATCGGGGAAGCCGCCGATCTGCTTTATCATCTGTTCGTGGTGCTGCAGGCGCGCGGCGTCGAACTCGCCGAGGTCGAGGCGGTGCTGCAGAAACGGTCCGCCCAGTCGGGGCTGGCCGAGAAAGCGTCGCGCATGCCTGACCGCCGTCCGCCGGATCTGTAGTGGCCGCCATGGAACAGCGGACCGAACCCGAGGTTTCTCCGTACCGCGCCTTCAGCCGCACCAATTGGGCGGCGTTGCGCGCAGACACTCCGATGACTCTCAGTTCGGAGGAGGTCCAGACGCTGCGTTCGGTGCACGATCGCCTCGACATGAAGGAGGTCGAGGAGATCTATCTGCCGCTGTCGCGTCTTCTGGCGATGTATGTCGCGGCCTCGCAACGGCTGTTCCGCGTGCAGCAAAGCTTCCTCGGAACGGAAGATTCGAAAGTGCCCTACGTCATAGGCGTCGCGGGTTCGGTCGCGGTCGGCAAGTCGACCACGGCCCGCGTGCTGCAGGCGCTGCTTGCGCGCTGGCCGAACACGCCGAAAGTCGATCTCGTCACGACCGACGGTTTCCTGTTGCCGAATGCGGTGCTTGAGCGCGAAGGCTTGATGGAGAAGAAGGGCTTTCCGGAGAGCTACGATCTCCAGGAATTGCTGCGCTTTCTATCCGGCATCAAGGCGGGGCGGCGGCCGATGCGCGCGCCGATCTATTCGCACATCGTCTACGACGTGGTGTCCCATGAATGGGTCGAGATCGACCGGCCGGACATCCTGATCGTCGAGGGACTGAACGTGCTGCAGGCGGGACGGCCGCCGAAGGACGGCAAGGCGGTGCCGTTCGTGTCCGACTTCTTCGACTTCTCGGTTTATATCGATGCCGCCGAGGACGTGCTGGAACGCTGGTATGTCGACCGCTTTCTCGCGCTGCGGCTGACCGCGTTTCGCGATCCGATGTCGTATTTCCATCGCTATTCGCGGCTGTCGGATACCGAGGCGGTCGATACCGCCAGGGGCATCTGGAACCGGATCAATCTCGTCAATCTGCGCGAGAATATTCTGCCGACGCGTCAGCGTGCTGACCTCATCCTGACGAAGAACCAGAGCCACCTGATCGACGAGGTGGCGCTGCGGCGGCTCTAAATGTTGGTCATCACCGGGCTGCGGCGAGACCCGGTGATCCATATTTTCCTGCTACGCCGCCTTCGCCACCATGCCCCGGACCTCGGCCAGCACGGCTGCGAGTTTTTCGCGGTCGAGCGGCTTGGTCAAGAACGCATCCATGCCGGCGGCGAGGCAGGCCTCGCGATGCTCCGGGAGCGCGTTTGCGGTGAGCGCCACGATCGGCGTGCGGGTGCCTTTTTTCGCCTCGATCGCACGGATGCGGCGGGTCGCCTCGATCCCGTCGATGCCCGACATGCGCACGTCCATCAAGATCAGATCGAACGGCAGGCCGGCGCCATTCGCCGCGAAGAAGGATTCCATCGCGGCGTGACCGCTTGCAACCACCTGCGGGCGATGGCCGAGCTTCTGCAACAGAGCGCGCGTGAGCAGCGCGTTGATCTCGTTGTCTTCCGCCACCAGGATCGACAGGCCGTCCTTGCGGGGGGTGCCGAAATTCGGCAACTCGCTCGCGGTGTCCGCAGGCTGCGCGAAGCCGTCGCGATCCATGCGCAGGCGTTCGGCGAGCGAGGCGGCGCGAATCGGTTTCACCAGATAACCGGTGAAGCCGCGGGCCTTCAGCTCCTCGAGCTCGGAGCGTGCCGACGGCATGATGGTGACGAGTCGGCAAGGCACGTTGCGGGCTGCGTCGAGCAGCGTGTCGATCGCAGTGCTGCCGAGCGCGTGATCGATCAGCACCGCGCTCCATTCGCGTTCCGGTAACAGCGCCTGTGCCACGGCCTCGTTCGGTGCGATTGCGATGCGTGCGCCCCAGCGCGTCAGTCGCCGCGCCAGCAGCGCGGCTTCGATTTGCGACGCGGCGACGATCATGATCGAGTGCGTGCTGAGATCGGGAGCGGAGAAGACCGGCGCGTACTCGATGTCTTTTGCGGCGGCGAGTGGCGCGGTGACTTCGAACAGGGCGCCGGCCCCGGGAGCGCTTTCGAGCGCGATGCGGCCCTGCATCCCTTCGACGATACGCTTGACGATGGCGAGGCCCAAACCCGCGCCGTCCGCCTGGCTTGCGCCCGCTTCGGTCTGCTCGAATTCCTGAAAGATCTTGTCGTGATCGTCTGGCGCGATGCCTGAGCCGGTGTCGCGCACCTTGAACAGGATTTCGCCGGGCCATGCGCCGGGCTCGACCACAATCGCGACGCCACCTTCGCTCGTGAATTTGATCGCGTTGCCGGCAAGATTGAGCAACACCTGCTTGAGGCGCGTCTCGTCGCCGATCACGCGCGCGGGCAGGCGCTCGTCGACGTAGCTTGCGATCTCGAGGCCCTTGCTCTGCGCGCGGAGCGCGAGCAGCTCGGTCAGGTCCTCGATCATCGTCGCTAGCGGGAACGGTCGCGCCTCGAGATCGAGGCGGCCTGCTTCGATCTTGGAGAAGTCGAGAATTTCCTCAATCAAGGCGAGCAGCGTATCGCCGGAAGTCTTCACGGCGCGGGCATAGGTCGTCTGCTCGGGCGTGAGCCTGGTGTCGAGCAGCAGGTCGGCCATGCCGATGATGCCGTTCAGCGGCGTGCGAATTTCGTGGCTCGCCATCGCGAGGAAGCGCGACTTGGCACGGTTCGCGGCCTCCGCCTGATCGCGCGCTTCCGACAGCGCCTGTTCCGACATCATGCGGTCGGTGACGTCGCGGCCGACGCTTTGAATTTCGGTCTCGCCTTTTTCGCCGCGCACCGCGCCTTCGCGCCATGCGATCCAGCGTGGACCATTCTCTGACGCGATCATCTGATCGTGGACACGGCTGCCATCTGTCAGCGTGGCCACATCGCCCTGTTCAAGCACGGTGAACGAGAAGTCGGATCCGCGGATGGTTTCGGCGGTGCCGCCGGCGAGCGTGCAGAATGCGCCATTGGCGAAAGTGATGGCGCCGTTTGGCGCGCGGCGGCGGGCGATCACGTCGCCCTGCATGTCGAGGAAGGAGCGCGCGCGTTCTTCGGCTTCCTGCAGCTTCCACGTACGGTCGGACAAATCCTCGTTACGCGCTTCCAGCCGCAGGGCATACGATCGCCACACGCGGTTGCGATAGATCAGGAAGGCCGCGAAGGTGCAGACAAAAGCAAACAGCGTCGCAACCCCGATTGCGAACAGCGCCGGATCGTAATTCGATGTGCTGGTCACAGTGGCGGAGAGCAGACCTATCCCGATCCAGATGCCGACCAGCAGCAGGAAGGCCATCCGTACGATACGGAATAGAAATGCGCGGATTCCGCCCCGCGGCTTTGAGGTCGATTGCATGCCTGACGTCCCATTGGCCGCCCCGCTGGTGACGGACGGCTCTTTCCCTTGCGGCGAAAATGGGCGTGGGACGGTTGCGATTGGATTGAGATCGGACGGCGTGTCGGATAATGCGCCGCTCAGCGTGAATGTGTGCCTACGGGAAAGTGTAAGATTTTATCGATCGGGAAAAACCGATGGAAATCGACAGGCTTTCGCTCGATACGGACGTCCGCCAGAGAGGCTGCCTCGTTCGGTCGACACGAAGGCCGTCGCTTTGAGCGTGCTGCTCTAGGCAGCCCGCCGCATCTCATCGGTCAGCGCGCGGTAGGACAGCGCCTCCGCGAGATGGATGCGGCCGACATGATCGGCGCCGTCCAGATCGGCGAGGGTGCGCGCGACCCGCAGCACCCGGTGATAGCCGCGCGCCGAAAGCCGCATTGCGTCCGACGCATCCCGCAACAACGCGAGACCGGACTTGTCCGGCTGGGCCACCTGCTCCAGCACACTTCCCGAGGCCTGCGCATTTGACCGGACCTGTAACAGGCCAAGCGCCGCGTAGCGCTGCATCTGGATCTCTCTGGCGCGCGCCACACGGGCGGCGACTTCAGCCGAGCCTTCGGCGGGCGGCGGCAGGATGAGGTCCGCGGCCGTGACCGCAGGCACCTCGATATGCAGATCGATGCGATCAAGCAGCGGACCCGACAGCCGTCCCTGATAATCGGCGGCGCAACGCACATTCATGCCGCGCTTGCAGATATAGCCCGGCTCGCTCGCGTGCCCGCAGCGGCAGGGGTTCATCGCCGCGATCAGCATGAAGCGCGCCGGATAGGTGACGCGATGATTGGCGCGTGCGATCGAGACTTCACCGGTCTCGAGTGGCTGGCGCATCGAGTCCAGCGCTTGCCCGGAAAACTCCGCGAATTCGTCGAGGAACAGCACGCCGTTATGCGCAAGGGACACTTCGCCCGGCCGTGCACGCAATCCACCGCCGACCAGCGCCGGCATCGATGCGGAATGATGCGGCGCGCGAAACGGACGCCGATTGGTCAGCGAGCCGCCCTCGATCGCGCCCGCGACCGAGGCGATCATCGAAACTTCCAGCAATTCTTCCGGTGTCAGGGGCGGCAGGATGGACGGCAGGCGCGCGGCGAGCATCGATTTGCCTGCGCCGGGCGGTCCGATCAGCAACAGATTATGTCCGCCGGCCGCCGCCACTTCGAGCGCGCGCTTGCCGCTTTCCTGTCCCTTGATGTCGGCGAGATCGAGTTGTGTGCTTTCAACCTCGCGGATCTTCGGCTGAGGGCGCGTCAGCACCTGCGCGCCGCGGAAATGATTGGCGAGCTGGATCAGCGACGATGCGGCGATGATTTCCATTTCAGGGCTGGCCCAGGCGGCTTCCGCGCCGCACGCTTTGGGACAGATGAGACCTTCGCCGCGCGCATTCGCACCGATCGCGGCAGGCAAGACGCCTGCGACCGGCGCAATCGATCCGTCGAGTCCGAGTTCGCCCAGTACCGTAAAGCCCGCGACAGCATCGTGCGGGATAGCGCCGATCGCGGCCATCAGACCAAGTGCAATCGGCAGGTCATAATGGCTGCCTTCCTTCGGCAGATCGGCCGGCGCAAGATTGACGGTGATGCGCCGCGCGGGCAGCGCGAGGCCGGACGCGATCAGCGCAGAGCGCACGCGCTCGCGCGCTTCCGACACGGCCTTGTCGCCGAGACCGACCACGTTGAATGCCGGCAGACCGGGCGCGACCTGGACCTGCACGTCCACCGCACGAGCCTCGATGCCCTGAAATGCTACCGTGGAAACTCGCTGGACCATGCCCCGTTGCCCCAACCGCGGCTGTGCAAAAGGTAGCCGAATCCGGCACAGACCACAAGAACATTTGCAGAACAAAACGATTCGTCTTACGATTTCTGTGCCACGGATGGAGTTGATGATGGTCGACCTCAAAGCATTGCAGTTGGAGCTTGCCGTTGCACGCCGGGCGCGTCGCGAGGCGCAGATCGCCGGTCTCGATCTCGAGCGGGTGGTCGAGCGCATGCAGGCGGGCCGCACCTTGCAGCAGATCGATCTGGAAGAACCCGCGTCGCTTGAAGCGCCGGTGCTGACGGATGGTGCCGCGGACTTTTTCGAATTCCGGCAGGCAGCCTGACGCTCAGTCCGGCTTGCTGGCTTTCGTCTCCGCATCTGCCGCGGCGGTGCGCGTGTGCAGTTCGCTGACCAGCGCATCGAGACTTTGCGTGAATGCCGCAAGCTCGAAATTCTGCGGATCGTCGTGCTTGTTGCGGATGCCTTCGTCCAGCACGGAGTGGAAGGCCGGGATCATCCAGAAGCCGGCCCTGCGGCTGGCCACCGTGTAGATCAGCGCCAGCGAGTCGTACTGGGCCTGCGAGAAGCCGGGCGTGGGCGCGAGGAAGTCATTGTTGCGGCCATAGCCTTTCAGCGCGCGGCGCGGCTGGATCAACTCGATATGCAGGAACAGACCTTTCAGCGCCGTCCCGAAATTCTTGGCCGACTCGAATTTGGTCGCGCGCCACGGCACCGTGAAATCGTGCGCCAGAAAGATTTTGCCGCTGCGGTTGATGAAGACATGCGCGCGCTCGATATCGTTCGAACATTCATAGCGCGCGAGATTGTTGATCTTGGGATCGTCGTCGATCGACACCGGCCAGGGCTGGGTGCGGTAGTTCGGGGTCGAGGTGTCGTGAAAAACGATATAGGTTGCCGAGCGCGCCTGCGGATCGTTGTCGTGGGCATGCGAGACCGGTTGCGCCAGCGTGTCGATCAGGTCCGGCGTTGCGCCGCGGTCGCGCAGCAGCGAAGCCAGCGTCTCGCGTGACGGCAGGTCGGCGCCGTTGCCAACGCGCTGCGCGAGCGCGGCCGGCAACGTGTCCATGGACGGTCCGAGGCGGCCGACCGGCTCGACCGGATTGAGCAGGCAGCGCGCCTGCTCGGCCGGCGTGCCGGAAAAGCTCAGTGCGTCGTGATCGAACTTGCAGAAGCCCCCGATTTGCCTGTCGTTCAGCACAACCGGCGGACGCTTGGCGAATCGGCATTTACCGGCAGATGAAAATTCGCTCGCGAATGCAGCGAATGACCCTGTCGCGATCACCGCGCCGGCCATCAGGACAGATGAAATTC
>CAZIKZ010000126.1:8179-12031 GCA_964539845.1 uncultured Hyphomicrobiales bacterium | reverse complement strand
CTGCCGGCCTCGCCGACAGGTGCACCATTCAGGTGGCTTACGCGATCGGCGTCGCCGATCCGATGTCGCTGCTCGTGGATACCCACGGCACCGGCAAGGTGGATGACGGCAAGCTGGAGAAGATCCTCTCGGAACTGTTCCCGCTGCGCCCGACCAACATCCGCCGTACCCTCAAGCTGAACCGCCCGATCTACCGGCGCACCGCGGCGTATGGCCATTTCGGCCGCGCCCCGGAAAAAGACGGTGGCTTCTCGTGGGAAAAGACCGATCTCGCCGATCAGATCCGCAAGGCGGTCCGGTAAGACCTCTCAACACTGTTGAGTTTTGCGAACGGCCGCATCATGGATGCGGCCGTTATGCATTCAGACGAACCAAATCCCCACGACCGCGCCTCTCACGGCGCATTCTTTGGCCGCCGCAAGGGCAAGGCGTTGCGCGCCGGCCAGGCGCGCCTGTTCGAGACATTGCTGCCGTCTCTGCGCATCGACCTGCAATCGCCTGCGCCGGCCGACCTCGCCGCCCTGTTTCCGGGTACCGTTCGCGAAGTCCGGCTCGAGAGCGGCTTCGGCGGCGCCGAGCACCTGATCGCGCAGGCGGCTGCAAATCCCGATTGCGGCTTTATCGGCATCGAGCCCTTCATCAACGGAATGGCCAAGGCCCTCGCGGCCATCGATGCGAACAGCCTCACGAATATCCGGCTGCATCACGGCGACGCCATCGACCTGCTCGCCTGGCTGCCGGACGCGGCGCTCGCGACGTTTTACCTGCTCTATCCCGATCCCTGGCCGAAGCGCCGACACTGGAAACGGCGCTTCGTGCAGGACCGGACGGTCGCGCAGATTGCGCGTGTGCTTAAGCCGGATGGTGAATTCCGCTTCGCCAGCGATATCGACAGCTACACCGCGTGGGCGCTGGAGCGGCTTCTGCGCGCACAGGCTTTCGCATGGACCGCGGAGCGCGCCGATGACTGGCGCAAGCCCTGGCCGGACTTCCACGGGACCCGCTATGAAGCCAAGGCCAAGCGCGAGGGCCGGACTCCCTGCTATCTGACGTTCCGAAAGCGATGAATGGCGTTGTGCCGGATGCGCCGCGCCGGAAGTCCGGCTAAAGCGCGGTTGTCAGGCTGCCTGGCGTGACCTGCCAGAACCGCACCACGCGCTGGGCCGTCGATGTCGAAAGACGGTCGAAGTTTGCGCTGGCCGCGTCGAGGGTCGGCGTGCCTTTGCCGCGATTGCCGAGTCGCGCGCAGATGATCTCGCGCGCTGTCGGCCAGGAATATCCGGCCGCCTTGCACAGGATCAAGATCGGGTCCGCGCGGTCGCCGTTCATCAGACGATCCACCACATCGATCGGAACGCCTGTCAGTTGCGACAACGCCGCGACCGTATTGTCGTAGGCCTGGTTTTTCGCGAACACCGCGAGGTCCGCTTCACCAAGGCGACCGGCCGCTGCAAGCGCACGCACCCGCGCCTGAGCGTCCGTGAAGTCGCGCGCAGGCTTCGCCGTGATCACATCGCCCGACACCCGGGCCAAAACACGCCGGATTTCATCCTGAGTCTCTGGCCGCGCTTTCGCGAGAAGACGCCGCTGCACGACTTCGGTCGCGCGCGTCAGCAATTCGCGGAACATGTGATCTGGCACATCGGGCCGGAGCGCGACCGCTTCGGCCAGCACGCTGTCGTGCTCGGAGTTGCGCACGAGCGTGGTGAAGCCGCTTTCGGAGATCTTCGCACCGGCATTGCCGACAAGCTTGCGCTTCACCGTGAAGTCGCCGCGCCGGACCAGAATGTCGGTAACCGGCTCCTCAATCGTCGGCCTGCTCGAAATCGCGTAGAGATGCTCGGGACTCATCGTATTTGCGATTTCGACCAGATCGGCAGTTGCGAGCCGCGGCGACTGAGCCAGCACCGGGCCGGCGACCATGATGTCCTCGTCCTTGGCCAGCCGCTTCAACGCCGCGAGCGGCGCATTGGCGACCGGAGCCAGCTGACGAGACAATTCCGCCCGCGCCTTGCTCTCGATCTCGTTGATCAGCATAACGAAAACATCGTCGAACAGACGGACGTGATCGTCAGTGAACCGGCTCGATCCGTGCAGAAACAGCGCCGTGATCCGCCGCAATGCATCCGCGCGCCGTTCATCCGAGCCGTGCCGCACGACGCTTTCGAGTTCGGGAATTAGCGAGGAGGCGGGGGCCATTGGACCAATCGACTAGGGAACGCCGGGGAAAAGACTCCAAAACCTACCGTCCGAGTCTGAAGGAAGGGTTAGCCGGTTCCCTTCCTTTGTCCCTTGCGAAATAGCGGAAAACGGCTATATTCGGCTCGTCTTAAGACACCTCATAACGATCCGATTGGGTCGGTTTTTGAGAGTGGGCCCCGCCCGGGACCCGCTCTTTTTTATTACCTGAAAGACCGGACGCCGCGCACAGCGCGTCACCGGAAAGCTCCCGGGCACACGAGAATTCACGGACCAAGAACAGCTTCGATGAGCCTGTTGCCTGACGCCAAGATCACTGCGGACCCGCGTCTCATCGCGGAACCCGGCCTTGCTGCGCGCGTCGCCGCGATCGCTGAGCCCGTGATCGAGGGCATGGGCTTCCGGCTGGTGCGGGTTCGGATTTCCGCGGCCGATGGCTGCACGGTCCAGGTTATGGCGGAGCGGCCGGATGGCACCCTGGCCATCGAGGATTGCGAGGAGATTTCGTACGCCTTGTCGCCTGTCCTCGACGTGGCCGACCCGATGGATCGCGCCTACAGGCTGGAAATTTCATCGCCCGGGATCGACCGTCCTCTCGTGCGACGTTCGGACTTCGAGCGGCATGCCGGATATGTCGTAAAGATCGAGATGAGCGTGCCGGTCGAGGGCCGTAAACGCTTCCGCGGTATCGTGCAGGGCGTCGAAGGCGGAGCGGCCCGCATCCGGCTCGAGGACGCCAAGGCCGGCAAAGCCGGCGAAAACACCGAATTTCTGCTGCCGATCGAGGACATGGCGGATGCCAAGCTCGTTCTGACCGACGACCTGATCGCGGAAGCGCTGCGCAAGGGC
Organism: uncultured Hyphomicrobiales bacterium; assembly: GCA_964539845.1. Lineage (GTDB taxonomy): Bacteria > Pseudomonadota > Alphaproteobacteria > Rhizobiales > Xanthobacteraceae > Pseudorhodoplanes. Next base: position 8,983 of record CAZIKZ010000126.1, on the reverse strand, counting down.
AAAGCCGCCGAGCGCGAGGCGCGCGGCGAGCCCGAGCCGAAGCGCGATTACGCACCGAAAGCCAAGACCAAAACAAAGCCGAAGGCCGACGATCGGCCGAAACAAAAGCCGGACCGGGACACACCCCGTCCGAAACAAGCCCAACTGGACCGCGCGAAAAAACTGCGGTCCGGTGGTTATGACGAAGGAGACTGACCATGGCAGCCGTGAGTGCGAATAAGCTCGAATTGCTGCAGATCGCCGACGCAGTGGCGCGCGAGAAATCGATCGACCGCGGCATCGTCATCGCGGCGATGGAAGACGCGATCGCCAGAGCCGCCCGCTCGCGCTACGGCAGCGAGACCGAGGTGCGCGCCGAGATCGACCAGAAGAAAGGCGAATTGCGCCTCTCCCGTCACATGCTGGTGGTCGATCAGGTCGAGAATACTTCGAACCAGATCAGCCTTGAAGACGCCCGCCGTCTGAACCCGTCGGCGCAGGTCGGCGACACCATCGCCGACGCACTTCCGCCTCTGGAATACGGCCGCATTGCCGCGCAGAGCGCCAAGCAGGTGATCGTGCAGAAGGTGCGCGAGGCCGAGCGCGACCGGCAGTACCAAGAATACAAGGACCGCATCGGCGACATCGTCAACGGCACGGTCAAGCGCGTGGAATACGGCAACGTGGTCGTGGACCTCGGCCGCGGCGAGGCGATCGTGCGGCGCGACGAGATGCTGCCGCGCGAGGTGTTCCGCAACGGCGACCGGGTGCGCGCGCACATCTACGACGTGCGCCGCGAGCCGCGCGGCCGAGGTCCACGACCAC
>CAZIKZ010000126.1:0-8169 GCA_964539845.1 uncultured Hyphomicrobiales bacterium | reverse complement strand
AATTGCGGATGCGTCCGCAATTCATGGCGAAGCTGTTCGCGCAGGAAGTCCCGGAAATCTATGACGGCATCGTCGAGGTGAAGGCGGTGGCCCGAGATCCGGGCTCGCGCGCCAAGATCGCTGTAATTTCGCGCGATTCGTCGGTCGATCCGGTCGGCGCCTGCGTCGGCATGCGCGGTTCGCGCGTGCAGGCGGTGGTCAACGAGTTGCAGGGCGAGAAGATCGACATCATCCCGTGGTCGCAGGACATCGCGACCTTCGTGGTGAATGCGCTCGCTCCCGCCGAAGTCGCCAAGGTTGTGCTCGACGAGGACAAGGAACGCATTGAAGTTGTCGTTCCCGATGCCCAATTATCTCTCGCGATCGGACGCCGCGGCCAGAACGTACGCTTGGCCTCGCAGCTCACCGGCTGGGATATCGACATCCTGACCGAGCAGGAAGAATCCGAGCGCCGTCAGGCAGAGTTCCAGAATCGCACCAAGACCTTCATCGAAGCGCTCGATGTCGACGAGGTGGTGGCGCAATTGCTGGCGTCCGAAGGCTTCACCACGGTTGAGGAACTGACGCTGGTCGATATCAAGGAAATCGCCAGCATCGAGGGCTTCGACGAGGAGACCGCGGAAGAGTTGCAGACCCGCGCCAGGGATTTCCTCAATCGCATTGAGGGCGAATACGACGAGAAGCGAAAGAGCCTGGGCGTCGAAAACGAGCTCAAGGACGTTCCCGGCGTTACCACCAAGATGCTGGTGGCTTTCGGCGAGAACGGCATCAAGACCGTCGAGGACCTCGCCGGTTGCGCCACCGACGATCTGGCCGGCTGGACGGAACGCAAGGACGGCGAAACCAAGCGCGAACCCGGCATTCTGGACGGCTTCGAACTGACCCGCGACGAATACGAAGGCATCGTGATGCAGGCTCGCCTCAAGGCCGGCTGGATCACGGAGGCCGACCTGGTCAAGGAGGCCGACCTGGTCAAGGAGGCCGCCGAAGAAGAAGCGGTCGAGACTGAATCCACGGAAGCGTGAGGTGAAACTTCCTGCATGCTCGCAACGCTCGACGATACGGCGCTCGACGGCGGCCCCCACAAAGGGGCTGCAACGGAGCGGCTTTGCGTGGTCGAGCGCGCGGTCAAGCCGGTAGACGATCTGATCCGATTTGTGGTCGGCCCGGACGGCGCGGTGGTGCCGGACGTCAAACGTAATCTCCCCGGCCGCGGTTTGTGGGTGACCGCAACCCGCGACGCGGTGGAGACCGCCGGCCGCCGCAAGCTGTTTGCCAAAGGCTTCAAGCGCGAGATCAAGACCGGCGCCGATCTCGTCGAGGTAACCGACCGCCTGCTGGAGTGGGCCGCGCTGGATTCCCTCTCGATTGCGGGCAAGGCCGGTACGGTTGCGACCGGCTTTACCAAGGTCGAGGCGGCGTTGAACCGGGCCCCCCCCCTGGCGGTTCTGCACGCCTCCGAAGGCTCGGAAGACGGCCTGCGCAAGGTGAAAGCCCTTCTGCGCCGGAATGCCGACAGCGAAAGCCCTGAAATCCCGGTAATCCGGGCCTTTTCGGGCGCGCAATTGGATTTGGCATTGGGGCGGTCAAATGTGATACATGCTGCCCTGCTCGCCGGCCCAGCGAGCCAGGGATTCCTCACGCGTTGTCTGCGCATGATGCGCTTCCGCTCCGGCCAAACTGAAAAGCCGGGGCCAAAGCGTGCGCTGGACAGGGAACCCAACACACCGGATTCGGGAACGGAATACGAATGAGTGATACGAAGGCACCTGGCGAGAAGAAGGTCGGCAGCGGGAAAACGCTGACGCTGAAGCCGCGCACCGAAACGGGCGTGGTCCGCCAGAGCTTCAGCCACGGCCGCACCAAGCAGGTCGTGGTCGAGACGGTGAAGCGCCGCACGATCGGCAAGCCGGAGACGAAGGCCGTCGAGCCTGCGCCCCAGGAGGCGCCGAAGAAGCCTCAGGCACCTGCCCCGCGCGCTCCGGCGCCATCCGCACCTGCGCCTAAATCCGGCGTGGTTCTTCGTACGCTGACCGACGACGAACGCAATGCGCGCGCTCATGCGCTTGCCGATGCGCGCGTGCGCGAGGCCGAAGAGCGCAAGATCGCAGAAGAGGACGCTCGCCGCCGCCAGAGCCGCGAAGGCATCGAAAAGGCCGAGCGCGAAGCCGCCGAGACACGCAAGCGCGAGGAAGATGAACGCCATCGCCGCGAGGAAGAGGCGAAGCGCAAGGCCGAGCAGGAAGCCAAAAAGCGTTTCGGCGACGACGCATCGACGACTGCGACGACGGCTGCCAGCCCGGGTGCTGGCCGGCTCGGCGCACGTCCGCAGGTTATCGTGGCTGACGAAGAGGAAGCGCCAAGAGCCCGGCGCACCGGCACCGGCGTCGCCGCGCGTCCGACACCCCCCGTCAAAACGCCGCGCGTCACCGTTCAGAAACAGCGCTCGCGCCTGACGGTTGTGAACGCTTCCAGCGCTGACGAGGTGCGCGAGCGCTCCGTCGCGTCGTTCCGCCGCCGCACGCAGCGCCTGAAGGGACATCACGCCGACGAGCCCAAGGAAAAGCTCATCCGCGAAGTCATCATCCCCGAGACCATCACGATCCAGGAACTGGCCAACCGTATGGCCGAGCGTGGCGTCGATGTGATCCGGATGCTGATGAAGCAGGGTCACATGGCGACGATCAACGACGTGATCGACGCCGATACTGCGCAACTGATCGCCGAGGAACTCGGGCATACGGTCAGGCGCGTCGCCGAATCCGACGTGGAGGAAGGCCTGTTCGACCTGGCCGACGATCCGGCGGAGCTCGAGTCGCGCGCGCCGGTCGTCACCATCATGGGCCATGTCGATCACGGCAAGACATCGCTGCTCGACGCGATCCGTTCGGCAAACGTGGTGTCCGGCGAGGCCGGCGGCATCACGCAGCATATCGGCGCCTATCAGGTCGAAGCGCCCTCGCACGGCAAGATCACCTTCATCGATACACCGGGCCACGCCGCGTTCACCGCGATGCGCGCGCGCGGCGCCAAGGTCACCGACATTGTCGTGCTCGTGGTGGCAGCCGATGACGGTGTGATGCCGCAGACGGTCGAGGCGATCCAGCACGCCAAGGCGGCGAATGTGCCGATGATTGTCGCCATCAACAAAATGGACAAGCCGGACGCCAAGCCGGAGCGCGTACGCACCGAACTCCTCCAGCACGAAGTGCAGGTGGAATCGCTCGGCGGCGACGTGCTTGATGTTGAGGTCTCCGCGACCAAGAGGATGAATCTCGAGAAGCTGCTCGAGACGATCGGCCTGCAGGCGGAACTTCTCGACCTCAAGGCCAATCCGCGTCGTCCGGCCGAAGGCACCGTGATCGAGGCCAAACTCGACCGCGGCCGTGGCCCGGTCGCAACCGTGCTGATTCAGCGCGGAACCCTCGACATCGGTGACATTGTGGTTGCAGGCGCCGAATGGGGCCGCGTGCGTGCGCTGGTCAGCGACAAGGGCGATCCCGTGCAGCACGCCGGCCCTTCGGTGCCGGTCGAAGTGCTCGGCTTCAACGGCACTCCCGATGCCGGCGACCGCCTCGCCGTGGTCGAGAACGAAGCCCGTGCGCGCGAAGTCACGTCGTATCGTGAGCGCCAGAAGCGCGACAAGCAGGCCGCCCGCCAGACCGGCAGGCGCGGCTCGCTCGAGCAGATGATGGCGCAGGTCAAGACCGCGGGCCGCAAGGAATTCCCGCTGGTGATCAAGTCCGACGTGCAGGGCTCGATGGAAGCGATCATCGGCGCGCTCGACAAGCTCGGCAACGACGAGGTCGGCGCGCGCGTGGTTCTTTCCGGCGTCGGTGGCATCACCGAATCCGACATCACGCTCGCCGGTTCGATCGGCGCCGCCGTGATCGGCTTCAACGTGCGCGCCCACAAGGAGGCGCGTGAAGCAGCCGAAAGCGAAGGAATCGAGATTCGCTACTACAACATCATCTACAATCTCGTGGATGACGTGAAAGCGGCGATGTCGGGCCTGCTCACCCCGGAGCGGCGCGAAACCCTGCTCGGCAATGCGCGCATCCAGGAAGTGTTCAACGTCTCCAAGGTCGGCAAGGTCGCCGGCTGTCTGGTCACCGACGGCACAGTGGAGCGCGGTGCCGAAGTCCGCCTGATCCGCGACAATGTCGTGGTCCACGAAGGCAAGCTCTCGCAGCTCAAGCGCTTCAAGGACGACGCTAAGGAAGTGAAGGCGGGCCAGGAATGCGGCATGGCTTTCGAAACCTACCAGGACATGCGCGCCGGCGACGTGATCGAATGTTACCGGGTGGAGCAGGTACAACGCAGCCTGTGAGTCCAAGTCTCACGGTTTCGTCGATCTCTCCATCATCACACCTGCATTGTCATGCCCCGCGAAAGCGGGGCATCCAGTAAGCCGCAGTTGCGGCGACCTGTGAATCGTCCGCCTGTGCGGACGATGATGGAAGAGACTTCTTCATGCGAAACAAGAAATCGAAACACGACACAGCCCCTGTCAGCGCATCGCAGCGCCAGCTCCGCGTCGGCGAACTGATCCGGCACGCGATCGCCGAGATGCTGTCGCGCGGCGAGGTGCATGATCCGGTGATCGAAGGTCACATGATCACGGTCCCCGAAGTGCGCATGACCGCGGACCTCAAGCTTGCAACAATTTACGTGATGCCCCTCGGCGGCAAGGACGTGCAAGCGGTGATCACCGCGCTCAACGACAACAAGTGCTATCTGCGCGGCGAGATCGCGCATCGCGTTAACTTAAAGTTCGCACCTGACATTCGATTCCGCGCCGACGAACGATTCGACGAAGCGGAACGGATCGAGAAGCTTTTGCGAACACCGCAGGTACAGCGGGATATCGAGAAGAACGGAGACGCAGATGAGTGACGAATCGCGCTCCGCAGACGAACCGGCTGCGTTGCCCGCATCCCTCGAGACGCAGGCTTCGCCTGCTGCTCAGGATGGGGACCGAACAGTTCTCCCGCGTGAAGGCGGAAAGAAAGAGAGGCGCAAGCAGCAGCCGCGTCGCGACAAGCGCGACGTGCATGGCTGGGTGGTGCTCGACAAGCCGATCGGCATGACATCGACGCACGCGGTCGCGGTGATCCGCCGCCTGTTCTCGGCAAAGCGCGCGGGCCACGCCGGAACGCTCGATCCGCTCGCCACCGGCTGCCTGCCGATCGCGCTCGGCGAAGCGACCAAGACCGTTCCTTTCATCATGGATTCGACCAAGACCTACCGCTTCACCGTGCGCTGGGGTGAAGAGCGCGATACCGACGATGCCGAGGGCCGGGTGGTCGAGACCAGCGACGTCCGTCCGACACGGGAGCAGATCGAGGCGATTCTGCCGTCCTTCTGCGGCGTGATCCTCCAGACTCCGCCCCGCTACTCCGCCATCAAGATCGACGGCGAGCGTGCCTATGACCTCGCCCGTGATGGAGAGGTGGTGGAACTCGACGCGCGGGAGATCGAAATCGACCGGCTGGAACTGGTCGAGAGTCCCGATCAGGACCACGCGGTCTTCGAGACGGATTGCGGCAAAGGTACTTATGTAAGGTCGCTGGCCCGCGATTTTGGCCGTCTCCTGGGCTGCCGGGGGCACGTTTCGGCGCTCCGGCGGACCTCTGTCGGCCCCTTTGGCGAGGGCGAAATGATTTCTCTGGAGCGGCTGCAGGCTTTGTGCGATAGAGCCGCCGTCGGCGAGGCAAGCCTCGCCGACGCTTTATGGCCCGTTGAGACCGCGCTGGACGACATCCCGGCGCTGGCCGTCAACAGGTCCGATGCGGCCAGGCTCCAGAGAGGCCAGGCCGTCATCCTGCGCGGACGGGACGCTCCCATTCTTGAGGGCCTGGTCTACGTCACGGTGGCGGGCGAACTCATCGCTCTCGCCGAGACCGGTCAGGGCCAGATCGTTCCCAAGCGCGTGTTCAACCTCGCCGGCCTGACTGGCAGCGCCGGCAAAGAAAAAGGTCACTGACGATGTCGATCGAAGCCGGCCGCAAGGCCGAAGTCATCAGCGCGTATGCACGCAAGTCCGGCGACACCGGTTCGCCTGAAGTCCAGGTCGCGATCCTGTCCGAGCGGATCAACAACCTGACCGGTCACTTCAAGACCCATACCAAGGACAACCATTCGCGCCGTGGGCTGCTCAAGCTCGTGTCGCTGCGCCGCCAACTCCTTGACTACATCAAGCGCAAGGACGAGGCGCGTTACAAGAGCCTGATCGAGCGGCTGAATATCCGCCGCTGATTGTACCGCGCATTTTGCGCGGTAGAGCACGATGCCGGAAAGCGCCTTGCGGTTTTCGGACAACATCGTCCTCGACAAGGAAGCGCGATGCCAACGTCGCGCTCCGCGAAGGGGCACATTCCGGAAGGCGTTATCTTTTTCGGATCTGTCGTGCCCGACGAGCGGACGCATTGTGAGCGTCCGCTACATGCGACCGGCAGCGTGACCTGCCGGACCCGAACGGTGACAATACGGATTGGCCCGTTCGCATCCCGGAGGGATGAGCCATGGCAGGATCGCCGGACGTTGTTGCCTGACGCTAGCGCCACGCGCGCCAGCGTCTCGCCGTCTTGCACATGGCTTTTCCCTCAGTCCGAATCGATGAGAGAAAAGCGAAATGTTCGATATCAATCGTGTTGAGCTCGACTGGGGCGGGCGCAAGCTCGTGCTCGAGACCGGCAAAGTGGCGCGTCAGGCAGACGGCGCCGTTGTCGCAACCTACGGCGAAACCACCGTTCTGGCGACCGTGGTCGCGGCCAAGACCCCGCGCGAGGGCGTGGACTTCCTGCCGCTGACCGTCGACTACCAGGAAAAATTCTATGCAGCCGGGCGCATTCCGGGCGGCTATTTTAAGCGTGAAGGCCGGCCGACCGAAAAGGAGACCCTGGTCTCCCGCCTGATCGACCGCCCGATCCGTCCGCTCTTTGCCGATGGCTGGCGCAACGAGACGCAGGTGATCGTCACCACGCTCTCGCATGACATGGAAAACGATCCGGACATTCTCGCTCTGGTCGCTTCCTCCGCCGCGCTGACCCTGTCGGGTGCACCGTTCATGGGCCCGATCGGCGCTGCGCGCGTCGGCTTCGTCGGCGGCGAGTATGTGCTCAACCCGACGATCGACGAGATGGCCGACAGCGAGCTCGACCTTGTTGTCGCCGGCACCGGCGAAGCCGTGCTGATGGTCGAATCCGAAGCCAAGGAATTGTCGGAAGAGATCATGCTGGGCGCCGTGATGTTCGGCCACCGGCATTTCCAGCCGGTGATCCAGGCGATCATCCAGCTCGCCGAGAAGGCCGCCAAGGAGCCGCGTGAGCTCACGGTCATCGACAATTCCGAGATCGAAAAGGAAATCCTCGGCCTGTTCGAGAAGGATCTGCGTTCGGCTTACGCAATCTCCAGGAAGCAGGACCGGTACGCTGCGGTCGGTGCGGTGAAGGAAAAGATGCTCGCGCATTATTTCCCGGAAGGCGCCGAGCCGAAATACGACAAGCTGCGCGTTGCCGGCGTGTTCAAGGAACTCGAAGCCAAGATCGTGCGCTGGAACATCCTCGACACGTCGAAGCGCATCGACGGCCGCGATCTGCAAACCGTCCGCCCCATCGTCTGCGAAGCCGGCGTATTGCCGCGCACGCACGGCTCGGCGCTGTTCACCCGCGGCGAGACCCAGGCGCTGGTGGTCACGACGCTCGGCACCGGCGAGGACGAGCAGTGGATCGACGCGCTGCAGGGCACCTACAAGGAGCATTTCCTGCTCCACTATAACTTCCCGCCCTACTCGGTTGGTGAGACCGGCCGTCTTGGTGGCACCAAGCGGCGTGAGATTGGGCACGGCAAGCTTGCCTGGCGTGCGATCCATCCGGTTCTTCCGGCGAAGCACGACTTCCCCTACACCATCCGCGTTGTCTCCGAAGTCACCGAGTCGAACGGTTCGTCTTCGATGGCGACCGTTTGCGGCACCTCGCTCGCACTCATGGATGCCGGCGTACCGCTGAAGCGGCCGACCGCGGGCATCGCAATGGGTCTGATCCTGGAAGGCGAAAAATTCGCCGTGCTGTCGGACATCCTCGGTGACGAGGATCATCTCGGCGACATGGACTTCAAAGTGGCCGGCACCGAGCAGGGCATCACCTCGCTGCAGATGGACATCAAGAT
>CAZIKZ010000125.1:0-12058 GCA_964539845.1 uncultured Hyphomicrobiales bacterium | reverse complement strand
GCGAGGATGCGGCGGTGTTCGCGTTGTGCGGGCGTGAGTGGCTCGGCGCGCTCGTTCGGCGGGTCGGGCAGCGAGATGTGACGCGCCGCCTGATACGAGCCGCCCGAGCAGGCGCCGAGGGCGAGCGCGAGCGCGATCATCCCCGCAGCCATCAGCCGATTTGGACCCGAACCCCGCAAACGCTTCGTCCCCTTGTCGCGACGGCTCATCGCTGGCCGTCCCAATCGAATTGATCCGCCGCCGTGGCCTCGATCCACGGGCCGGCACGCTCCTCGATCACCCCGCGCACCCGAATGGTACGGCCTGCAAGTGATCGCGGAGAAACGCCGGCGGACACGAAGGTGGGCTCGGCCCGCTTCGCAATCGTGACGGTGAAATCTTCGGACCAGCGCCGTCCGAAATTCACGTAGACCGTGTTGCCGCTCTCGCGCACGGACAGCACTCGCCCTTCCACGATAGCAAAGCGGCCGACGCTCTGCAGGATCGCCGCCGGGTCGTCCGCCTGATGCAATCGATAGTCCCCGGAGCCCCAGATGCCAAGCCTTGCCGCGCGGGCCGCCCGTTCCCGGGCCAGCAAGGCTGTGCGGCAGGCCGCATCGCCGATCCGGGTTCCGGTGACGGCCAGCCCCCGGTCCAGCAAGTCATACTGGATCGGAGTTTCCGAGCCGTTTACGGACGCGAAAGCATGAATCCGGCCATAGCGGTCGGGGTTTCCAGTGGCGTTTCGGGACGCTGCCGGGGAGGGCTCTTTCAGGGTGATCTGGCGGCCAAGAACCAGGCCGGACAGGGCAGCGCGGGCGGCCTCGGCGGACACGCCCCATTCGATGCCGGAGAGACGAATTTTACGGCCGTCGGCGAGGCGCAGGGTCCTCAGATCGTCGATGGCGGCAACGCGGCCTTCGTCCAGCGATTGGGTCCCGCAGGCCTGCGCGGTTGTAAGCGGCGCCAGCGCCAGCAGCATTGCTGCGACGCTCCCCCATACCGCTCCGCTACGTTCCCCCATCATCGGAACCTATCGAAAGGCGGGATTGCGGCACGACCATGATTTCTGCGCCGCTTCCGTGACCAAAAATCTCGCAGCCTTGCGGTCAGACTGCAAGGGCCAGGTGACGTTCATGGTGCGGTTGCAACGCAGGCATTCGTCGCACGCTTTCATGCGTCGTTGTGCTCGATGCTTATGCTTGCGGTCGAGGATAAGAGCAGGAAATACTGTATATCATCTGGTGCAGGGCCCCTATAAGCAGGGCTGTTTGCACTGCGATTTTCTTTTCCTTGAAATTCACAAATGCTTTGAGTGAGAAGGATTGCGGAGCGGTTGCGGTAGATCACCGCGCGCCGCCGCCTTCATGATTTTAGAAACGCGGGGAGGTGTGGCTGGTGGCGAAAGACGCGCGCAAAACAAAAACCAAAAACAAGACGCGCAAGGTCCAGCGCATTCCGTTCAACGAGCGTGTGAGTCATCGGCTTTCCACGATCGCAAGGCGGCTCGAACAGTCGCTCGCGGCGATGCATGCCAAGAAGCTCGCGATTTCCGTCGGCAACTGGAAGATCATGCAGGTGGTCGCGTTCTTCGGTCCGATGTCGGCCACCGCGCTTGGTGGCCGAACGAGTCTCGATCCCGACAAGATCACGCGATCCGTCGATGTGCTGGTCGAGCGCGGCTATGTCATTCGCAAGGACGACGAGGCGGACCGCCGGCGGGTGGTGCTGACATTGTCCGCCAAAGGCCGGCGGGTTCACGACAAGATCGAGACGGTCGCAGGTTTCCTGGAGGCAGAGTTTCTCAAGGTGCTGACGGGCGAGGAGCAAAAGGCGCTGCTGTCGTCGCTCGGCAAGCTCGAACAGCAGTCCGGCCAGATGGCCGGTCCGCGGAAGGCCGGAGGCCTCGCAAAGCCGGCAAGCCGGACCGTCGCGCACAACCTCGTGTTCGCCAAATAACTACCGGAGGTTGACGGCCCCGCGACGGCATGGTTGCGTTATTCTCGACGGTAAACCATGACGAGCGTGGACGGCGAAACGGAAATATCGGCGCGACCGGCGATGCTGGCCGAAGCAGGTGAGGGCGCGTTCGTGCGCGCCGTCGAAGCCATTTACGCCACCGCGATTGCACCTGGGACATGGCCGGCCGCTTTGCAGGCGATCGCGGACCTGTTCGACGATGTCGGCGCGGTCATGACCTATCGGCGCGCAGACGGACGTTTCGGCGTCGTTGTGTCGCCGCGCCTTGGCGCCGGGCAGGTCGAATATAATCGCGAATGGTACCGCCACGACATCCGCGCGGTGCGCATGATCGAACGCGGCTTTCTGCTGTCCGGCGATGTCGCGACCGACCACAATCTCGGTCTGGTCGAGGAACATGACCGGCATCCGTTTTTTACCGAGTTCCTGAGCCGCTTCGGATTGCGCTGGTTCGCGGCCATTTCGATCTGCCCCGATCCGAATGTCGACGTCGTCGTCAGCCTGCAGCGATCGTCCGAAAAAGACGATTACAACGCGCGCGAGGTCGCGACGCTGAGCCGGATCGCCCGGCATGCCGAGCAGGCCTTGCGCCTCGGGACGCGCCTCATCGAGGCCGAGGCGGGCAGCGCGGGACTGCGCGAGACCTTCGCGCGGCTGAATATGGGTGTCGTGCTGCTCGATGGTGCCGGACGTATCGTCTTTTCGAACGAGACCGCGAAGCGCTTCCTCGCCGGGCCGCTGGATGCCAGCGGCGAACGTCTGACGGCGCGCGCAATTCCGGATCGTCCTGTCCTGCAAGCGGCGATCGAGGCGGCGCTGCAACCCGGTTCCGATCACGCAGCCTCAGTCAGCCCGCGTCCGATCCTGCTGCAATCGGATCGCGAGTCGCGGGTCGCGGTCTATGTGCTGCCGCTGCGTGCATCGCTTGCGCCGGCGCTCGAGCAATTCCTGGTGCGCAGCCAGGCGGTGGTGCTGATGGTCGAGATGAAGGCGGGCGATCCCGCCGACCCGGCGCTGGTGCGCGACCTTTTGGGGCTCACGCTTGGTGAGGCGCGGGTCGCGGCGCTGATCGCCGTCGGCGTAAGCCCGCGCGATGCCGCACAGCGGCTCGGGATTTCCGAAGAGACGGCGCGCACTGTTCTTAAGCGGGTGTTCACAAAATCCGGCATCTCCCGGCAAAGCGAACTCGCTGCGCTGATCGCCAAGGTCGCGATGAGCAATCACCAGCCCGTCTCCAAGGCGTTTTGAGGCGGCATACCCCAGTTGGGGGATGACGATCGGTGGCCTTCTCATTCATTCCTGCAGGCTGCGCGCAAGCGGAGCTTTTCGCGAAGCGCATCGCGCACACCATCTGACTGCCTCCGCGTAGAATTGCGTCTGCGCGGAGGCTTTTCGTTGTGGCCTCACGCCCGCAAGATCGGTCGCAGCGGCCGGTTGAAGGCGAAGATGACGACGCCCGCAAAGGCTGCGACGGCGGCGATCATCAGGAAGAAATCCGCCTTCTCCATCACGCTCCAGAAGCTGCCGAGCCAGCCGCCGATGAAATTGCCGACGAAGTTGGTCGCAAACCAGAGGCCCATCACCAGCGACACCACCCGCACAGGCGCGACCTTGGTGACGAGCGACAGGCCGATCGGAGAGAGATAAAGTTCGCCAATAGTGATGATGGCGAAATAGACCAGAAGCCACAGCCAACTCGCCTGTCCGATGCCCGCCTGCCAGGCCGCGAGCATCAGCACGAGATTGGCGAGTGCGACCGCAAAACAGCCGAATGCCATTTTGACGACAGTCGACGGTTCGCGGCCGTGACGCGACTGCCACGCCCACAACGCGACGACGAACGGCGTGAAGGCAAAGATCATGAACGGGTTGAAGGCCTGAAACCATGTGACCGGAATCTGACCCTGCCAGACCAGAAGATTGATCGTGCGGTCGGTCTGCGCGTCGGCCCACAGCGCGATGGTGTTGCCCTGCTGTTCATAGGTCGCCCAGAACAATGCCGTCGGCATGAACAACAGCGCGAGCGCGAGAATGCGGCGCCATTCGTCACGATCGAGCGGCGGTATCGGTTCGCTCACGCGCCGCACACGCCCGTCCGAAGGCAGCGTCGACCAGCCCGCGACATAGATCGCGGTCCCGATCAGCATGCCGATGCCGGCTGCGGCGAAGCCGTAATGCCAGCCGAATGTCTCACCGAGCGTGCCGCACACCAGCGGCGAAAAGAACGCGCCGATATTGATTCCGACATAAAAGATTGAGAAGGCGCGGTCGCGCCGGGCGTCGCCCGGTGCGTAGAGCATGCCGACCTGTGTCGAGATATTCGGCTTGAATGCGCCATTGCCCAGAATGAGCGTGAACAGGGCGAGCAGAAACAGCGGTTCGAACGCCATCATGAAATGGCCGATCGCCATCAGCACCGCGCCCGCGATCACGGTACGACGCTGGCCAAGCCAGCGATCGGCAATCAGCCCCCCGATAACCGGCGTGAGATAAACGAAAGCGGTGTAGAGGCCGTAGATATGCGACGACAGCGGCTGCACGCCGAGCGGTCCGAACATGAATTCCAGCGCACTTTTGAGCGCGCCGTAGCCGATCACGGTTTCCGCGCGCTCCGGCTGCAGCAGGTGCTTGACCATGTAAAGGACGAGGAGCGTGCGCATCCCGTAATAGGAGAAGCGCTCCCACATCTCGGTGGCGAACAGGACGCTCAGGCCTTTCGGGTGCCCGAACAGTTCCGGCGCTCTTGCGGATGTGCTCTCGACGGCCATCGCATCTCCTCTGGCACGCATCGCAGCGGCTGCGGCGATCCGGCAAGGCAGGCGATCGATCATACCGGAAGCCCAGCCGCGCGGGGGCGTGACAGTCAGTCGGACCCTGCCTCGGCCATGCACGAACCGTGCTAGTCCGCGCGGGCCGGAGGCCTCAGCATCGGCACGAATGGCGTGAGCAGGCGGAGAGTGGCCGGCTATCCGGCGAAGCCGCCGCCGTCGAGATACGCCTGTTCTTCCGGCGTGGTCTCGCGTCCGAGAACCGGATTGCGATGCGGGAAACGGCCAAAGCGCCGGATGACGTCGGCATGAAGCACGGCGTAATTCAGATTATTCTCGTTGCCGAGCGCCTCGCAGAGTTCGACGCAATAATCCTGATCCTCGATGTCTTCCGAATGCATGAACGGAAGATAGAAGAATACCCGCAGGTCCTTCTCGACGGCCTGATCGAAGCCTTGCGCGATGGCGGCATCGGTCACGCAACGTGCGCGTTGATCCGCCGCCCATGCGCGGGCGCTGCCACGAAACATGTTGCGCGGAAATTGATCCAGCACGATGACGAGCGCGAGCGCACCTTCCGGCGTGCCGTCCCAGTCGCTCAGGCGCCCGGCGGCGGCCGCTTCGTAGGTCGCGAGGAAGTTGTCGCTGATCGCGCGATCAAAATCGTCGTCCTTGTTGAACCATTTCTCCGGGCCGGCCTCTTTCCAGAAGGCAAGCACGTCGGTGGCGGATTTGACGTCGGTCATCGGTTTCCGATCTTCCTGATGCGCAAATTATGTCCATCCCCGCGCCAACAGGCCCGCGCGTCGCGCGGCCGATGACAGGTTTTGGCGGGGGATCCCTAGTCGGGGCGGGTGCTTATAGGCCTTCGTCTTCGCGATGGCGACCGGCAAATGCGCGCGGGGAGGCGCTCATTGCATCCGCGCGTTTTACACCCGTGTCTGGCCGGACTGGATCTTCTCGTAGAGTTCCCGGTCCAGCGGCACGAAGCGGCGGGTCGACGGATCGCTGAAATAGATCGGATCCGCGATCGCGACCGGGTCGAAACTCTCTTTCACGAGATCGACCTTGCGCTGCTTGAAGGTGGCGGTCATGTCGAGGTCCTTGCGGATCCGCACAAAGAGCGGCCGCGCATAATCGGGCAGCGATTTTTGCAGGTGCTGGTAGAACGTGGCGAGATCGCAATCGTCGCACACGATCGCGGCCATGCCGGCGCGTCCCTCATGACCCGGCACCCGGACACCATAGACATTGGTATCCCTGATCCCCGGAAAGATGTTGATCGCCTCGGCCACTTCGAGGGTCGAGACATTCTCGCCCTTCCAGCGGAAGGTATCGCCGATCCGGTCGACGAAATAGAAATAGCCGTTCTCGTCCTTGCGCATCAGGTCGCCGGTGCGGAACCAGATGTCGTTCGGCGCGAATACGTGACGCAGGATCTTCTTTTCGGTCTCCTCGCGCCGCGCATAGCCTTCGAAGCGATTGCCGGGCTTGTTGGCATCGTTGACGATCTTGCCGATCGCCTCTCCGATTTCATGCGGTCCGCAGGGAACACAGAATCCTTCCGCGTTGCGCACCGGCTGTTCGGCCTCGACGTCGAATTTGACCAGCGCCGTCGGGAAGCGATGTTCGAGGAACCACGGCAGCCGGCCGACCGCACCGGGCTTGCCCTCGAAATTGAACATCATCACGTTGCCTTCGGTCGCCGCATAGAATTCCAGGATCAGCGGGATGCGAAAGCGCGCCTTGAACTCGTCCCAGATATCGGGACGCAATCCGTTGCCGCAGGTCAGCCGGAGCTTGTGCTTCGTCTCGTTCGGATGGGGCGGTGCGTTGACGAGGTAGCGGCACAACTCGCCGATATACTGCATCATGGTGCAGTCGTTGTTGACGATGTCGTCCCAGAACTCGCGCACCGAGAAGCGTTCGCGGATATAGACCGAACCGCCATTCACCAGCAGCGAGCCGATCGCACAGAGCCCGCCCGCGGTGTGATACATCGGCAGGCACACATAATTGCGGTCGGACTTTTTCGTTCCCATCACGCCGGCAAAGCCGAAGCAAGCCAGCATGACGCGGTAATGATTGATGTTGGCGGCCTTGGGCATGCCGGTGGTGCCGGACGTGTAGATGTAGAGCGCGGGGTCTTCGATGGTCAGCGCAGGCCGTTCGGACGCCGTGAGCGGCGCGCCGGACAGGCTGTCGGCCACGCTGTCGATGCGAGGCTCGGCTGCGCTTGCGCTATGGGGCGAGCCCTGAATCGAGCCATGGATCCAGATTTTCGGATTGCATTTCAGCAGCGGACGAATGGCGTCGAAGCCGCCGACCAGGTCCTCCGCGATGATGATGTGTTTGGGCTCCACGATGTTGATGCAATGCGCCAGCGATGGCCCGATCAGATTGGTATTGAGCAGCGCGGTGACCCCGCCGACCCGCGTGATGCCGAGCCAGATCGCCATGAATTCCGGGCGGTTCGGCATCAGGAGACAGACGGTCTCGCCCTTGGCGATCCGTTCGCCCCGCGCCCAGCGCGAATAGCGGTTGGAGCGTTCGAACAACTGGCGGAAGCTGAAGGTCTCCCGGGCGGACAGCAGCGCCGGTGCGTCGCCATGACGCGCGGCGAGTTCCTCGATCACGTTCGGGAAGATACGGGCCGGATTCTTCGCGATATGCGTGGTCATGCGCAATGCGCGCAGCACGCCTCGCAGAAAGACGAGATCGCCCTTTAGCTGGCTGAAAAACCCCATTGCCCGGCTCCAATGGCGACGAAGCTACCATTGAAGAGTCGCCAGCCGGTTTCAAGAGGTGGTTAACGGTTGCGTCAGTGGACCTCAGGCCGGCGCCGGACCTCAGCGGTGGTCGCGGCCGCCGAACGGCACCAGCGGATTGTCGGCCAGGGCGGCCGCGTCCGGCTGGTCGGGGGCGGTGTAGCCGAGGAACGCATCGAACAATTCGCGAATGACCCGGGGCTCGATGTCGCGCACGATGAAAACCATGCGGGTGCGCCGGTCGTGATCCGGCCACGCATCCAGTTGCGTTGCGGGATGGAGCACATGCTGCACACCGTGCAGCACCATCGGCCGCTCCGGCGTCTCCTCGATACTCACGATCGCCTTCATGCGAAGAAGGTTGGGTCCGTGCGTGGAACGCAGCAGCTCCAGGAACAGGTCGAGCATCGCGGCCGGGATCGCACGGTCGGTCGCGAGCGTGAAAGCCTGCACCCGCTCGTCATGCCGATTCACGTCGTCGTGATGGTGGCCATGATGATGGTGACCGTGACCATGCGATTGCGCGGCAGCGATCGCTTCGTCGGCCAGCCAGCGCGACACATCCGGGATTTTCCGGGAGGGATCGTACAGGCCGCAACCGGTGATCGCGCGCGCGGTCGCTTCGCCCGCCGCTGCATCGAGGATCGGGGCTGCCGGATTGAGCTTGCGCAGTCGCGCGATGAACGCGTCGCGCCTCTCCGCGCCGTCCGGTGTCGCGAGCAGATCGGCCTTGGTCAGCACCAGGCGGTCGGCGACCGCAGCCTGTTTCACCGCTTCGGGATGATGATCGAGGGTATCGGCGCCATTCACCGCGTCCACCAGCGTCACGACACCGTCGAGCCGGAAACGCAGCACGAGATACGGATGCTGCATCAGGGTTTGCAGCAGCGGTGCGGGATCGGCGAGGCCTGTCGTCTCCACGATCACGCGCGCGAATGAGGCGCGGCCATTGTCGAGATTGCGCAGAAGTTTTTCCAGCGCCGTGACGAGATCGCCCCGCAGGTTGCAGCACAGGCAGCCGCTCGACAGCACCACCATGTCACCGTCGATCTTCTCGACCAGCAGATGGTCAAGCGGGATTTCGCCAAACTCGTTGATCAGAACGGCGGTGTCCCGCAGATCGGGATCGCGCAACAGCCGGTTCAGCAGCGTGGTCTTGCCCGCGCCGAGGAAGCCGGTGAGGAGTGTCAGCGGGATCGGCGGCGGCGGGCGGCGAGTCTGGTCGGTCGCTGTCACCGGGCAGGCTGCGCCGGCTTCTGCGCCGGCGGCTTGGCGGTGGCCTCTGCCGTCGGATCAGGCTTTTTGGCCGGCTTCTTCTTGGCAGCCTGCTGCGACGGGGCGCCGACAGGCGTGGGGAAGGCTTGCGGATTTGCGGTGCGTTGCGCGGGCTTTGCCGTAGCCGTGGCCGCTGGCGCAGGCGAACGGGCCGCGGCGGGAGCCGCAGTCGCGCTTTGCGCCGGACCGGTCGGCTGCGTGCCGCGAATCGCCGGCGCTCCTGCAGCCGGTGCGGCGGCGCGTTGTGCGGGCGCGGGCGCGCTGGCGGCGGGCGCCGCAGCGGGTGCCGCGGCAGGTGCAACTGCCACGTTCTTTTTCTTCTTCGATTTCTTGGAGGCGACAGCCGGTTCCTCAATCGGAACCGAGCCCTTGCTCGCGCCGAGGAAGACTTCGATGGTCGGAGACGGCGGATTGTATTCGCCGAGCAACGCGGCCGGCTTGTGGTTCGCGGTGCGCAGGCTGGACAGCATGATGGCCTGCGGTGAATTCGGGTCGATGCCGGGCGGCAGCGAAGCCTGCGCGTCGGCTTCGTCTTCGAGGTCTTCGGATTCCCGCGCCGGGCGCTTGCGCTTCTTGCCGCAGATTTCCTCGCGCATGTTCGGTGGCGCGGCGTCGACCGCCTTCAGTGTGTCGACCGTTCCCATTGACGGCGTCAGCCAGGTAAAGCCCCCGCTGGAAAATCCGCGCTCGAGCATCTGCGCGACCTTCACGGCGCGCACGCCGCCGGACGGCGCGCCCAGCATGACTGCGATCAGCCGCCGGCCGTTGCGCTTCGCCGAGACCACCACATTGAAGCCCGAGGCGCAGATGAAGCCGGTCTTGAGTCCGTCAGTTCCCGGATAGCGGCCGAGCAGCGTGTTGTAGTTGCGCATGATGCGCTTGCCGTACTTGATCGCGGAGATGTTCCAGTACCGATCGTATTCCGGCAGTTCGTTATAGATCGCGCGCGCAAGGATCGCCTGGTCGCGCGCCGAGGTGACCTGCTCGTCCGCCGGCAGTCCGTTCGGATTGACGTAGGTGGTCTGCGTCATGCCGAGCCGCTTGGCGGCGAGGTTCATCTCTTCGGCAAACGCGGCGATCGATCCCGACACGCCTTCGGCCAGTGTCACCGACATGTCGTTCGCCGACTTGACCATGATCGTCTTCAGCGCGTTGTCGACCGTGATCTGCGAGCCGATCTTGAAACCCATCTTGGTCGGCGCTTGCGCCGCGGCATTTGGCGACACGGTGATCAGCGTGTCGAGCGATATCCGTCCGGCCTTCACGGCCTTGAGCGTCACATAGGCGGTCATCACCTTGGTGACGGAGGCCGGGTACCATGGATGAGCCGCATTCTCGGCATGCAGGACGCGGCCGGAATCGGCCTCAATCAGCAGCATGGACTGGGCCGCTGCGCGATCGGCGGGGAGTCCCGCGACGGCGCCGACAGCCAAGGCGAAAGCGAGCGGGGCGGCGCGCAGCGAGGCCGAATTTCCAAAAGTCACGAGCTACGGTTCCGGTTTCTGGTTTCGGCCCATCGGAACGAACCTAACGTGGTGATTTGCCTGCAATTTACGCCGAACACGTCCCGGAACGCAAAGCTGGGGTGTCCGGAAGAACGTGGTTTCTTGCTACCGCATGCTTGCACATTCACCAAGAAAGCGACCAAAGTTCGGCCAATTCAGACGAGGACCCGCAGATGACTGCCTGTATCGTAGGCTTGGCGCACAGCCCGTTCGGAAAACTCGATACCGAGACTGTCGAGAGCCTGATCGTGCGGGTGGCAACCGATGCGCTGGCCGATGCGGGAATCGCGCCTGGCGACGTCGACGAAATCCTGCTTGGCCATTTCAACGCAGGCTTCTCGGCGCAGGACTTCACGGCCTCGCTGGTACTCCAAGCCTCGCCCGACCTTCGATTCAAGCGCGCGACCCGGGTCGAGAATGCCTGCGCCACCGGTTCGGCTGCGGTCCATCAAGGGCTGAAGAGCATTGCGGCGCGCGACGCGCGCATCGTGCTGGTCGTCGGTGTCGAGCAGATGACGCGGACGCCCGGTTCCGAAATCGGCAAGAATCTTCTGAAGGCATCTTATGTACGCGACGAGGCCGAAATCGAGGGCGGCTTTGCCGGGATCTTCGGCAAGATTGCGGGTCTGTATTTCCAGAAATACGGCGATCAGTCTGACGCCCTCGCGATGATCGCGGCCAAGAATCACAAGAACGGGGTCGGCAATCCCTACGCGCAGTTGCGCAAGGATCTCGGCTTTGAATTCTGCCGCACCGAGAGCGAGAAAAATCCGTTCGTCGCAGGTCCCCTGAAGCGCACCGATTGTTCGCTCGTCTCCGACGGCGCAGCGGCGCTGGTGCTGGCCGATGTCGAGACTGCGCTCAGTCTGCGCAAGGCTATCGCGTTCCGCGCGGCGCAGCACGTGCAGGATTTTCTGCCGATGGCGAAGCGCGACATTCTCAAATTCGAAGGCTGCTCGCTGGTCTGGAAACAGGCGCTGGCGCAGGCCGGCATTTCTCTTGGCGATCTTTCCTTTGTCGAGACGCATGACTGTTTCACCATCGCCGAACTGATCGAATACGAGGCGATGGGGCTTATGCCGGAAGGTCAGGGCGCTCGTGCGATCGCCGAAGGCATCACGCAGAAGGATGGCAGGCTGCCGGTCAATCCGTCCGGCGGACTGAAGGCAAAGGGCCATCCGATCGGCGCCACCGGCGTGTCGATGCATGCGCTGACGGCGATGCAGCTCATGGGCGCGGCGGGCGATATCCAAGTGAAGAATGCGCAGATCGGCGGCATCTTCAACATGGGCGGCGCCGCGGTCGCGAATTACGTGAGCATTCTGGAACGGATCAAGTAGCCGAGATCTCGTGTCCCGGACGCTCCTTTCTTCACCCTCCCCCTTGTGGGGAGGGTCGGGGAGCATCGAACGAAGTGAGATGCGAGCCGGGGTGGGGGTGATTGCGAGTTAACGCCGTCATCATCACGACCCAGCTGCTACCCCACCCCGATCTCCTTCGCTTTTGCTCAGTCGATCGACCCTCCCCACAAGGGGGAGGGTAAAAGCCGAGTTTGCGGCGCATCTACTCCGCCGCGTCTTCCTTCTTTCCGGCGATGAGGAATTGCGAGCGCGCCAGCTCGGCGAAGGCGCCGCCCTGCGCGACAAGCTGATCGAAATTCCCGGACTCGCTCACGCGGCCATCCTTGAACACGAGGATATGCGTGGCATTGCGAATGGTCGCGAGCCTGTGCGCGATCACGAAGGTGGTGCGGTCCTTCATCACCTCGTCGAGCGCGGCCTGG
>CAZIKZ010000124.1:6350-12140 GCA_964539845.1 uncultured Hyphomicrobiales bacterium | reverse complement strand
TGACGCGCTTCATCGATGTCGCGAATTGCACGTTCCGCGGCGCAGCCCTGATGGCAGCGTTCGGATTACCGAAGGCGCATTATCGCAAGGTGGTGACCGAGTTGCGCGCGATGGCGGCGGTGTATTTGGGCGCTCGACGCATCCGCACACGCCGGCGGACTCCCTCCCCCTGAAAGGGGGAGGGTTGGGGTGGGGGTCATTCACGCAGAGACCCCCGTCCCGGCGAGCTTCGCTCGCCGACCTCCCCCTTTCAGGGGGAGGTGAACCCAACGCGAGCGCGTCCCTTACTTCATCCGTCCGAGCACCGGGTCCTTCACATCCTTTACGGTGTCGATGATGACGTTCATCGGCTGTCCGCCGACCTTCTCGACCTTCCGGATGTAGATATTCTGCACCACGTCGCGGGTCTGCGGATCGATCGCGATCGGCCCGCGCGGGCTCTCCCACTTCATGCCTTTGGCGGCATCGATCAACGCCTCGCCGTCAGTCTTGCCGCCGGTCTTCTTCAACGCCTCGTAGATCAGGTGCATGCCGTCATAGCCGCCCGCCGCCATGAAGTCGGGCGTGCGCCCGTAGGCCGCCACATAATCCTTCACGAAGGACTCGTTGCTGCCGGTTTTGTGCTCGGGCGCATAATTCCAGGCGGTGATGATTCCGAGCGAAGCATCGCCCATGCCATTGAGGGCAGACTCGGCGGTCACCTCGCCGGTGCCGAGCACCTTCACCTTGCCCGGGTCGAGCCCGCGTTCGGCCAACGCCTTGGCGAAGGCCGCCGGTTGCGCGCCCGCCGGCACGAACAGGAAGATCGCTTCCGGGCTCATGTCCTTCGCGCGCTGCACGAACGCCGAAAAATCCGGATTGGCGACCGGGAAGCGTACCGATCCGAGGATCTCGCCACCCGCCTCCTTGAAGGCGCGCTGGAAGCCGGCTTCGGCATCGTGACCCGGACCGAAATCCGAAACCATCGTGTAGACCTTCTTCACGCCGTTCTTCGCCGCCCATGCGCCGAGCGTCTCAGCCGCTTGCGGCAGCGTGATCGAGGTGCGCGCCATATAAGGCGACCTGGTCGTGATGATCGATGTGCCGGCATTCATGACCACCATGAATTTCTTTGCGGATGCCGAGACGTCGGCCGCGGCCAGCGCATTCGGCGTCAGCACGAAGCCGGCGAGAATGTCGACGCCATCGCGTACCACCAATTCCTGCGCCAGACGCTTCGCCACATCCGGGGCCACGCCACCGGTATCCTTGCGGATGAATTCGATCTTCTTGCCGGCAACGGTGTCGCCATGCCGCTTCACAAACAGCTTGATGCCGTTGTCCATCTGGACGGCGGTGTCGGCGAACTGTCCTGAATAGGGCATGATCAGACCAATCTTGATCGTGTCCTTCGTCTTGGTTGTGTCCTGCGCCTGCACCGGCCCGGCAAGTCCGAACGCCACGAACGCGAGCACACTCATCATTCTGCGCATGTCTCTCCTCCCTGGATCGCGATATTATCCGGCCGCGAATTGCTTTTCGTTTTTGGTTGACAGCTAAAAACAAGCTGGTCAGCTTGGATATTGCGCCCGCAAACGCGGCAAATCAACAGCGGGATCCTACCCAACCGCGCCCCATTCCGGAAACGCCATGCAACGTTCAGACAGAAGAATTCTCACCACCCACGTCGGGAGCCTGCCCGGCCGCGGCGAAGCGGCGCACGAAACGCCCGATATCGCAGCGATCCGCGAGATTATTGCGGCGCAACAGGCCGCGGGCCTCGATATCGTCAATGAGGGCGAGTTCACCAAGGGCGGCGACTGGCTCAGCTTCATCGACGGGCGGCTCGGCGGTTTCGAAACCGCGCTCGCAACCGGCGCGCCGCTCCTCATGCAAGGCAAGGACCGCGAGACCTTCGCCGACTTCTACAAATATGCCGCGGAGCGCGGCACGCTGTTCTATGTCACCAAAGAAAAGCCGGCGGTGAAGCGCATCTATTGGGAATGCACCGGTCCGATCACCTATACCGGCCAGACCGCGATGCAGCGCGAGATCGACCTGTTCAGGTCGGCACTGCCCGCGGACCACACGGCAGATACCTTCCTGACGACCACCGCACCCGCCAGCCTCGAGCCCTATCACACCAACAAATATTACAAGACCACGGAGGAATTCCTGTTCGCCTTCGCGGACGCGATGCGGGTCGAGTACGAGATGATCGCGAATGCGGGATTTCTCGTGCAGGTCGACGATGCATGGCTCGCGGCGTTATGGGAGCGCATCGGCATCGCGATGGGGCTCGACGCGTTCCGCAACTATTGCACACTGCGCGTGGACGCACTCAATCACGCGCTCCGCAACATTCCGGAGGATCGCATCCGCTATCATCTGTGCTGGGGGAGCTGGCACGGGCCGCACGCCCACGACATCCCCTTGCGCGATATCGTCGACATTCTGCTGCGCGTGAAGGCGCAGGCCTATCTGATCGAAGGCGCCAACGCCCGCCACGAGCACGAATATCATGTGTGGGACGATGTGAAGCTGCCCGAAGGCAAAATCCTCATCCCCGGCGTGGTCGCGCATGCGACCGACACCATCGAGCACCCGGAACTCGTCAGCGAGCGCATCCAGCGCTACGCGCAACGCGTCGGCAAGGAGAATGTAATCGCGGGCACCGATTGCGGCTTCGGTGAACGCACGCATCCGCAGATTGCGTGGGCGAAGCTGCGCGCCCTGTCGGAAGGCGCGGTGCTGGCAACGAAGGCGCTGAAGTTCGCCTAGCTGGTCGTGGCGTCCCGTAGGGTGGGCTGAGGCGCGAAGCGCCGAGCCCACCACTTCGCTATTTGCCAGGCATGGTGGGCTTCGCATTCGCTCCGCCCACCCTACATGCCTATAACTGATCAATCGCAAATCGCGGAAAGCCTGCCATGTCCATTTCGATCTATCAGGCGACTGTCCCCGTCTTCGTGCAAGGACTGGATACGCTCGCGCATATTCTACGCAGGGGCGAAGATCATGCCCGCGCCAACAATATCGATCCGGTATCGTTCGTTGACGCGCGGCTTGCGCCCGACATGCTGACGCTCGCCGGCCAGGTCCAGCGTGCGAGCGATACCTCGAAACTCTCGGTCGCGCGGCTGAGCGGCATACCGGCACCGAAGATGGAGGACACCGAAAAGAGTCTCGACGAACTCCATGCCCGCATCGAAAACACCGCGGCTTATCTGAAAGGAATCACCGAAGCGCAGTTCGACGGCGCAGAGACGAAGCGCGTCGAGCTCGGCCTGCGCGATTACAAGCCGGTATTTACGGGCGCGTCATACCTGTTCGGGTTCGGTCTGCCGAACTTCTTTTTCCACGTCACGACGGCGTATGACATCCTGCGGCACAAGGGCGTGCCACTCAGCAAGCGCGATTATCTGAGGTTGCAGGCATGATTATCTGAGGTTGCAGGCATAAGGTAAAAGCGTGGGGCAGGCTGAAGCCAGGCTCAGCCTGCCCCTTCACCTTTCGCAGCCGCTGACAGGCCCGCGGCGCTTACCCTTCCGCGGAGCGATCAATAATAGCGGCGCGGTGCGTAGTAACGCGGCGCGTAGTAGCGCGGTGCGTAGTAACGCGGCGCCACGTAGGCACGCGGCGCGTAGTAGCGCGGCGCGTAATACGGACGGCGGTAGCCGTAATAATATTGTACGGGCTGCACTGTGGCGGCTTCCGGCACAGCCGGTGCGGGACCGAAGCGGGCCTCGGCGCTGGTCGGCGCGACGAGCGTCAACACAGCAAGGCTGGCAGCAGCGACCGCGATCATCAATAATTTACGCATGTTGTTCTCTCTCCTGTGAGCTCTTGGTTCCACCATTCAGTTGCGCCGCTTTGCACAACCTTCTTTTTTTGGAAGACGCCGTCAGGCGCATCCGCTTTCACATTCACCAGTAATAACGGGGGCGGTACGGAGCATAATAGCCATAGCCATAACGCGGAGCGTAGTAGCCGTAGGCGCGCGGGGCGTAGTAGCGGGGCGCATAGTAACGCGGCGCGTAGCCGTAATAGGGCCGGTAGCCGTAATAGGCTGGCTGATAATACCCGCCATATCCGCCGCTATACCCATATCCACGGTATCCGCCGTAGCCATAGCCGCCGCCGTAATATCCCGCGTTCGCGATGGCAGCGCCGGCGATCACACCGGCAGCAATACCGGCGCCGGCCCAGCAGCCGTAACAACGTGCCTCGGCGGCCTTCGGCGCGGCAATTGTCGCGGCCGCGATCGACGCACCAGCGACAAGGGTCAATACAATCTTACGCATGATACTCTCCTCAACGCGTGGACCGTCCCGCCGGGATAACGAACCCTGATGGATTTATATCACGTGTTGAGGTCGCAATTTTCTGAACAGCGTTCACAGTTTCATGAATGAAGGTGAACGAATTGCCAGATACGGATCAATGCGGTGCCGTCATTGCGGCACTGCACCGAGAGCAAATGCGCTCAGCAAGATCGGGCCGGGCTTCAGTTTGACCTGGTCGAACCATTTCCCGAACACCGAGAAGATCACGCCCGAGCGGAATGTCTCGGCCAGCGCCGAATTCACCGCCAGTCGCAACGCCCAGTCACCACGCGGCAGCACGATGGCGTAGGGCTCGAGCGAAAGCTCGTCCGGCAGCATGGTTAGGGCGCCGGCATCCTGGAACCGCGCACCGACCAGCAGCAATTTGTCGCTGGCGTAGCCGTCGACCTCACCCTTTTCGAGCGCGGCGATCCCGGCGCCACGATCTGTCACCGGTACCAGCGTGGCCTTCAGCTTGCCTTGCTTGATGAGTTCGGCCAGCGCCGTCTCATTCGTTGTATTCGCCGCGACCGCGATCTTCTGCCCGTTCAGATCGCCGACCTTGGCGACACCGGCACTGGACCGCACCACAAGCCCGGTGCTCTCAACGAAGGTGACCGAGGAGAAGTCGACCTGCTTCATGCGCGACAGCGACATGGTGGAGGAACCGCATTCCATATCGACCTTGCCCTGCGAAACCATGTCGAAGCGGTTCTGCGTCGTGACTTCGATCCATTCGATCTTGAGCTGCGCGTTCAGCGACTTGCCGATCGAATCCGCCGCCAGTTTGCAAAGATCGATCGTGTAGCCGGCCGGCTCGTTGGCCTGCGGGTTGAAGAACGAGAACGGCGTGGCCGCCGCGCGATATCCGATCTTGATCGTCTTGCTGTCCGCGATCCGCGTCAGACGGCTATCCGCCGGGGTTTGCGCGCTCGCGAGCGAGGCGGTCAGGATCAGGGCAACACACGTTATCGCGGCACGCAGCATCAGAAACTCCCCAGGACAGTTGATGGCCGAAGTTACTCGGTCGCGATGGAACCCGCAAATTTAGCCGGCCGACCGGCCCCGGAACGATCCCTTGCTGCGGTGCGTTCACCGCAGGCCTCCACACTCACATTCTTGCGAGGATGCCATGAAGCGCACATTAATCACTGCCGCCCTCGCGTCGGCCGCGATGCTGTCGGCCGCGCAGGCGCAGACCATCGGTACAGCCAGCACCGATCTTAACATTCGCTCCGGCCCCGACCCGCAATTTCCCGTCATCGGCATGCTGCGCAACAACCAGCGCGCTGCCGTGCTTGGCTGCATCGAGGGCAGCCGCTGGTGCCAGGTGGATGTCCGCGGCCGCACCGGCTGGGCCTACTCGCAGTACATGACGATGTCCGGCGATATCGCAGCTGTTCTGGCGGTGCCGGAGATCGAGGTGGACGTCGCGACCCGCCCGATGGTGACCGCGCCGCCGGTCGTGGCCTATCGCGCACCGGCACCG
>CAZIKZ010000124.1:0-6250 GCA_964539845.1 uncultured Hyphomicrobiales bacterium | reverse complement strand
GGCGACTTATCGCTCTCCGTACCCGACCGCGGCCTATCAGGCCCGCTACCCAACGACGACCTATCAGGCTCCCGTTGTCGCTTACCGGACCGCACCGGCGGTGACCTATCAGGCACCGGTCGTGGCCTATCGCGCGCCGGCCACCGTGGTCGAGACCACCGCAGCGGCGCCGCGCGATTTTGCCGGCCGCCTGATTCCGCCGCGCGAGACCATCTACGCCTCGACCACACCGCCGCCGGCCTATATGCCGCCGCGTTCGGTGCGGACATACGTCACGAGCAATCCGCTTGAGACGGTGTGGCTGGAGGGCAGCCTCGTCTCCGGCGCCGGCATTCCCAACGACATCGACCTGATGCCGATCCCGAACTCACGCTATCAATACGCATATGTGAACGACTATGCGGTGCTGGTCGATCCGGCGTCGCGCCGCGTCGTTTACGTGACGCGGTAATCGTATCGCGGGGCGGAGACGCAAACGCGCCGTCCGCCCCGCACTTTTTTGATCTTCTAAAATTTCAAGCGAAGTCTCATCACGACTTCGCGCGCCGCGATCACGCGCGTGTCACGGCCCTTTGATGGCAATTACCCCCTCTGTGCCTGAACCAAGTTCCCACATGCCGGTTATGCTGGCGGAACTTTCAGACATTGATTGTTCGAAAAAGAACGAGGGGCTGTCATGAAACGCATTTTTGCTGCCGCCGCTGTTTTGACATTCGCGCTGACCGCCGCCGCGCAGGCGCAAACCACCGCGACCGCCACCACCGATCTCAATTTGCGTTCTGGCCCCGGACCCGAACTCCCGGTCATCGGCCTGATCAAGGCGCGCCATAAGGCGCAGATCCTCGGCTGCGTCGAAGGCAGTCTGTGGTGCCAGGTCGAGTATCGCGGAAAGCAGGGCTGGGCGTATTCGCAATACATGACGCTGCAGGCCGGCGGTGGCCGCATCGTGGTGCGCGAGCCTGCCAATGTCGTCGACATTCCGGTCGTGTCCTATAACGGCTATGTCGAGCCGACCTATCGCGCTGATGTTGTACCGGTCGCGGAAGCGATCACCGCGCCTATCGTCGGAGCCGGCGGTACGGGCGCAGGCGCGATCGGCGCGCCGAAGCCTACCATCTACGCGTCCACCTACGCGCCACCGCCACCCGCGGTCGACACTTACGTCACCGCGAACGCCGTCACGTCCTTCAATTATTCAGGCGACGTGGTCGTCGGCACCAGTCTGCCGCGGACCGTGGTGCTGAATAACGTGCCCGATTATCGCTACCAGTATGTCTATGTGAACGACACGCCAGTGCTGGTCGATCCAGCCACGCGGCGCATCGTCTACGTGTTCCGCTGAGAGCGCGATCCCGAAAAGTGGGAACCGGTTTTCGGATCAGGATCGCACTCAACGACTAACCGACGCGGACAGCACGGCGGATCAGCGACCCCGATCCACCGCGCAGAATGGGCCCGGGAGCGCCAGCCCGGGCCCATTCATTTTTTTGCGGCAATGGTTGCAGGAGAACGGATTCACGCAGCGCGTGCATCCGTGCCCGCGCGTGACCATCCGGGCTATGGACAAGCGCATGGCGCAGGCGGACACTCACACCTTCGCTGGAGATGGGGGAGTAACACCAGTGCCGCGCATTCGCGCGGCACGCTGACGCGTGGAAGGACTGTCGCCATGAAAGTGAAAGAGGCAATGCACGAAGGCTGCGAATGGGTTTCTCCCGACACCATAATCACCGAGATCGCGAAGCGCATGCGCAGAAGCGATATCGGCGCGGTCCCGGTCGGCGAGAACGACAAGCTGATCGGCATGGTCACTGACCGCGACATCTGCTGCAAGGGCGTGGCCAACGGCCATGACATCGCGACACTCACCGCACGCGACGTCATGACCACCGGCATCGCCTGGTGCCGCGACACCGACGACGTCGAGGATGCAGCCGATCTGATGGAACGCCGTCAGATCCGCCGTCTCCCGGTGATCGACAAAAACAAGCGCATGGTCGGCATGCTGTCGCTGGGCGATATTTCGCACGCGGCTTCGCCAACTCTCACAGCCGAGGTGACACAGGCGGTGTCGGCGCATCACGGGTAAGCGGCACGCGCCACCAGCTCCGCCTCAACCTGACGAGCGTGAAAGCGTGCGTATCGAAGCACCTGCAAGCCGGCTTCAGCCGACTTGCAGCTTCATCCTTTCGACGGGCGGCGTTTGCTCAACCGCCTGGAATTGGCCTTCAACGTTTTCAGCGCAGGCTTCACTGCGGCGGCGGCGAGTTCCGCGGGCGCATTGGCCGATCGTTCGCGCGACATCTTTCCGAGCGTGATATCACGCGACATCCGCAACGCGGCCTTCTGGGCCGCGAACACGCCGCTCGATGCGGCCGCGATCTTTTCGGTGATCATGCGCGATTTTTCCGTGCCGCTTACCGGCGAGGACAGGCGACGCCAGAGCACCGCGCCCATCTGCATGTTGGCGACCACAAGATCGCCGGCGAAAATCCATGGGTTGAAGCGCTGCTGCCCCATCTGACGCATACTCCAGACTATAAGCCAGCGCGCACATTGGGTCCGGATATGGCCAAATGTGCGGCATGGCGATGCCGGTGGGTGGTAATCTCGGTCATGGCGCCGCCATCGGGCGCAGCGCGCTCAACCCAACTCACATTGCTCCGAATCGCGCAACGCGTCGCAGCCGCGCGATCACGCCTTCTTCAGAAACTCCGTCTTCAGCACCAGGCCCTTGACCTGCCTGGTGCTGCACTCGATCTCGCCCGTGTCGCCGGTCAGCCGGATGTTCTTCACCATCGTGCCGCGCTTGAGCGTTTCCGATGTGCCCTTGACCTTCAGGTCCTTGATCAGCGTCACCGAGTCGCCGTCCTTGAGGATGTTGCCGTTGCTGTCGCGGGTCTCGTCGGTCATGGGAGGTATTGTCCTGAAGTTGGAAGCGCAGGCTCAGTCTCGATGCTGGCAGCCGTTCGTTAGACCATAACAGACCGCCATACCGCATTTATTCGTTCAAATGCCTTGTGCTTTGGCTTTCACCCGTTAGCTCATGGTGGTCTCTGATTTTATTGAGATTTTTCAAAAGGATATTCCAATGACCGACGTTCATATGAGCAACACTCCCGTCACCGAGCCTGTCGCCCCCGTTCCGGTGAGCGAGCCCACGACCAAGCCGGTCGAGCCGACCAAGTCCTGATCGGACGCGCGATATCATCACGCATGACGAAGGCCCGGCCCTGCGCCGGGCTTTTTCAGTCTGGTGATATCGGCCCCGGTTCGGATGCAACGCACGACAATCGCGGGAGCAACAGCATGGCGCTCGAGACCGTTTACATCGTTCAATCGTTCCAGCCCGGCCGCGGCGCGCGGCTGAAATCCGATCCGCCCTCGTCCTACAAGACCGAACGGCAGGCACAGCGCGCGGCGGATCGCCTCGCCACCACCAAGGCCGGCGTCGTGGTACTGGCCAATACCGGCGATCCCGAAACCGGCGATTACGACGATGAGCCGAAGGTGCTGTTTCGATCGGGCCGTATTCCGCCCGAACTGGATGTGTGAGCGGTCCCCCGCGAAAAGAAAACCGGTTGGCTCGCTCCGCTTAGCCACCCCTACGCTGGCCGCGCTTGCTACAATCAGGGGACCTCCGCCGCCGAGGCATTCATGTTTCACCGCCGTCTGCCCTTGCCGCCGCCGCGCAACCTGCCGTGGCCGCTGAAGCCACTCGACAGCGCCGTGACCTCGCTCGACTATGACGCAAGCGGGCGCATGGTCATGCGCATCCGGCACGATCGTCTGAAGGACATCACGCCCACGATGATCGCCTGGTGGTTCCGCAATATCGGCGGCGACATAGACGTCGAAGGCCGCCGCCTCAACCGCTATCTCGTCTGGCATCCCTTCGATCACATCCATTGGGCGCTGGTGCGGCCCGGCGCCGACGGCGGTGCCAGCCCGGGCGCGCAGTTTCGCATCGTGGAGGCGTTCGGCCGCAATCCGGATTTCGCGATCGACGTGACCGAGACGGTGCTGAAACTCGATGCCACCGGCATCACGCTGGCCGGTACGCGGCTCGGCATTCAGATCTCAGGCCTGAACCACGACTTCATCGCGGTGGAGGGCGGCACGCAATATGTGTCGGCGCTGACGATCGGCATTGCCGTGCCGGGGCTGCGCGCGGCGATCAATCCCATCGTTCACCGGACGATGTTCACCGAGGCGATGGGCCGCGCCTGGCTGAAGCACAATATCGAGGAGGTGGGATTGCTGGAGCACATGCTGCCGCTGTTGTATCCGCAATCGCAGGGCGGGGCGGCGCACAAAGAAACGTAGCCCGCATTGGAAAATGCGGGCTACGCGTATTGGGTTCAGAACAAGTCAGACGAGGCGAGAGGTGCCTCAGCGCACCACGACGGCGCGGCGCGGTGCAACCACCACAGCGCGGCGCGGCGCAACCACCACGGGGCGAGCGCGCGGCGCAACCACTACGGCACGCGGCGCGGCGCAGGCAGCACCGCGGACGCAACCGGCCTCGGCTTCGGTCGAATTGGAACTAACAGTCACGGCAACAGTCGCGGCAGCAATCGCCGCGAGGAACAATGCACGCATGGTGGCCTCTCGTTGGATGATGCAGCCACCGATAAAGCGTCCGGATTAACACCGCATTTAAATTTCAGCGCAGGCTTGAAGCGTCTTCTGAAACGCCGCCGTAAAGATAAGGCCGTTCAAACCGCGCTGCGGTTGTCACGCGCATGCAGGGATGCGTCATGCGGAGGATGGTGCCCGGATTGCGCTGCGCTTCATCCGGGCTACACTGGTTGCTCAGGCTCTGCTCGTCTCCACGAAAGCGGAGAACCAGAGCCACGCGCGCAGACCTCTCTCCGCCGTCATCCTGAGGAGCGCACGACGTGCGCGTCTCGAAAGGATGCTGGCGGCCACTGTGGCGGCCCATGGTTCGAGACGCGTTGCTGCGCAACGCTCCTCACCATGAGGCCGAACAGGCAACCATTGTAGGATGGACTAAGGCGCGAAGCGCCGAGCCCACCAGCGCATATGAATAGGAAAATGGTGGGCTCGCTTCGCTTAGCCCACCCTACGCTTGCTTGCGCTGTTTCACACGAATGCGCACAGTCCCGCCTTCAGGCCGGTCAACTTCAAAAGCGTCGGCTTTTCGCACGAGGTCACTGAGCTTGCGCACGCCATAGGTTCTTGAATCAAAATCGGGAGCAAGCTTGACAAGCTGCTTGCCAACAGCGCTAAGCATCGCCCACCCGTCCTCGCCTTCGGTCTGCGCGATGGCCTTTTTGATCATCGGCGTGGCCGAACTTGGGTTCTGAAGTGGCTTGACGTCCGAGGCAGGCTCTTGGCCGCTTGAATAAACCTCTGAGTGCAGGTTTTCCGTATAGATGAATCCGCGGCACGCCTGCTTGAAGCTCTCGGGCGTTTTGTGCTCCCCGAATCCGAAAACATCCACGCCTTGCTCCCGAATGCGAGCAGCCAGTCGTGTAAAATCACTATCGGAAGAGACGAGACAGAAGCCATCAAAGCGACCACTATGCAGCAAATCCATCGCATCGATCACCAGTGCGATGTCGGACGCGTTCTTGCCGGTCGTGTAGGCAAACTGCTGATGGGGGAGGATGGCATACTTGGCGAGAACGTCGGCCCAGGGCTTCAGGCGAGAATTTGAAAAGTCGCCATAAATTCGACGAACGCTGGCCTCTCCAATTTTTGCGATTTCCTCAAACAGTCCATCGACGATTTTCGAGGACGTATTGTCGGCGTCGATCAGGACAGCAAGGCGCTGCGAATCGGCTTCACTCGGCATGGCAATGGCTCTCTGCATCAATCCAGAAGAAAAACCTGCGCGGGATAGATCAAAACCCCTCCGCCCCCATCTCCATCACACTGCCCGCGCCCGCATCGATCCGCTTCAGCTGCGCCGCGGTTTCCGGCAGCATCTTCTCCGCAAAAAATCTGGCCACGATCAGCTTGTTCTTCAGCGCTTCCGCATTCGGCGCATCGCCCGCTGCAAGCTTCTCGTTCACGGCCAGCGCGATGCGGCCCCACATCAGTCCGAGCGCGACCAGCCCGAACATGTGCATGTAGTCGACAGCGCCCGCGCCGGCATTGTCGGGGTGCTTCAGCGCGTTATTCATGAACCACATCGTCGCTTGCTGCAGGTGGCCGAGCGACACATTCAGCGGCTCGACGATGGGCTTCATCGCATCGCTGCCCTTGTGCGCATTCACGAAGC
>CAZIKZ010000123.1:0-12153 GCA_964539845.1 uncultured Hyphomicrobiales bacterium | reverse complement strand
ACACGGCTAACGGTAGCGTGATGCGAAAGGTCGCTCCGCGTGTCTTACCCGGCTCCGCGGCAAGGTGCCCTTCATGGCGCTGAATAATCATCCGACAAATTGCCAGCCCCAGCCCCATGCCCTGAGTCTTGGTCGTAACGAAAGGTTCAAAAATAGATTCAGCTAGTTCTGGGTTTAGCCCGCGCCCCGTATCTTCTACGGTGACTATCACCAACCTATCACCCTCGCACTCTGTTGTGATTCTTATAATCCGAGGACCGTCCACCGCGGCGATCGCCTCGATGGCATTGTTAAGCAAGTTGCTTATGACCTCCTGCAATTGGCCGCTGTGTCCGAGTATCGGAGGCAGGCGCCGGCTCATTTCTGGTTCAATCTGGATATCATGCCGTTTGAACTCCGCTTGCATCGTATGGATGACGTGAGCAATTACGTTGTTCATATCCAACAGCTGCGCTGTCGGCTTTTCACTTCCGAACAAGGCCCGAATGTTGTCGAGAACCGTACTGGCGCGACCGCTGGCCTCGATGATGCTGCGCACAGAGGTTTGCGTTTCCTCAAGGTCCGCAGGTGTGCGCTTGAGCCAGTTCAGGGCAGCGGAAGCCGATGTCGCGATGGTGGTCAAAGGCTGGCGCACTTCATGGGCAATTGATGCGGACATGGCCTCCATATTCATGAGCTTGTTGTCTCGCTCGCGTTGCAGCGCGGCATTTGAGCGGACGACTTGATTGTAAAGATGGGTCATCTCTGCAAGCAACACGATCAGAACAATGCTCGACACCATAAGCGACAAAACCCGCCCAGCATAGAATCCTGCACTGAACCGCACACTCGGAAGGAGGCCACTGAATGCGAGTTCGCCGATCGCAACGAAAGCGACGACCGCGAGCCAGAGATCAAGTGTGGATTGTCGACCTCTGAATAGCAGCAGTGCAAGCGCGCCTGCGCAGATGGCTATCGTGAACAGGATGGGATAGATAACAATCGGGCCGATACGGCTGTCATCTAAAATGATTGGTGGCAACAGTGCTTGTCCTGCCGTCGCAAGCCAAGTCAGAACGCAAACGAGAATCAGTGCCGTCACTACCGTGTAAGTAATCGCAGCCGAAACGGAGGAGGCTCGCAGTGGCTGAACCACCTTCCTGCACCTCAGCACGGCGTAAACGAACAAACCCAACGAGAACCCGAGGTGCCAAAAAATAAAAAGCCACGATCCCGTTTGTAGTCCCGCGCCAAGCAGTCCACTTGGAGCAAAGGCTCCTGCAAAAGTCAGCGCATGCGGAACCACAATCAATGCGGTGAACAAATATCCCGCTGCCAAGACTAATAAGGGTTGCGAAGCCGAGATCGAAAACTGCCCAAATAGCAAAACTGCGGTGATCAGAGAGGTTATGAAAACGATGGCATCCAGTGAAGGAAAAAAAGCATTCAGCTCGATTAGCGGATTGCCGGAAATTGGAACCACCGCGGCGAACCCGACAACGGTGGCGACAACCACTCCAGTTGCTAAGCGTCTCTGTAGCGCTGTGGGGGGCAGGTCCAACAACCAAGCATTCGCATTATCGCCATCATTCTGAGCCATGAGACAGTCTGCTATTTGCCGCCACACCTATTTCAGATGCCACGCAGTTCGGCGTCTGGGTTTGAATTGAATAAATCCGCAGTCACGTTTGCGCCTCAGCCATCGTTCGGTGTTTTCGCAAATATCTTCGCGCCGTTGTGCAGCGCATCATTTAATGCCCATTAATGTCTCCTGTTGGAATGCAACGCCGGTGGTTGGCTCTGTCCCGGCCAGCCTACATCAATTCATGGTACAATCGCGCGAAAGCAATTCGTGCGTCAATCTTTGCCATTGTAGTCGTGATGCAATCCGGCCGAAACGGCCGGAACGCGCCACGATCGCTCGCGGTATGTCGACGAAAGCCGAGAACGCGCGTTATTTCGCCCAGTCGCGCGGCTGTTGCGCGGCGATCCGCGTCAGCCTCGTGGCATTGACCAGGGGTGCGGCCCTTCTCGGCGTCGGATTTAGGTTTTCAGTAAAGTCAGATCGAGGCGCCGTCCACAGCATCAAAAGCGGGCTTCAACACGGCAGTAGAAAGACTGCTGGTAGCCTCACCCGACCATCTGTGTCACTTTGAGAAGGTAGTTGGGACGATTCTCCAATGTGGTCGGCAGCGGTGCTGCGGCACGCGAGAGCTCAAAGGCCCATTACTGTAATTCGACTTTCTCTACCCGAACCGCGCCAAGATGCCCCGAGACCGTGCCTTCATTGGCAAAACGGCGCGCGCGTTCGAGCAACAACGTGACAACGGAGTCTGATGGCACGGCAGCCAGCGCTCGCTCGAAATGCGGCACGGCTCCAGCAAAATCAAGCGCTTCATAGCAGGACAGACCCGCCTCGAAAGACGGTAATGCACGCTCCTTAGCCGCCCGCCTACCCGGCTCCTCTGCTTTCAGAACCTCATACAACACGACCGGCTGCGACTTGCCCTGCACGAGCACACGATCGAGGCGCCGATACTCCATGGCTTCGCGGTTCTGCAGCCTGGCGTAAGTGTCCTCCGTGATAATCAGCGGCACACCATAGGCCTTCGTGAGGTTCTCCACGCGTGACGCAAGATTTACGGCATCGGAGATGACGGTCGTGTCCATCCGCTTGTGCGCACCGACCGTGCCAAGCATCAACTCACCTGTGTGCAAACCAATACCAATCCGCACGGGTGGAACGCTTCCGGCCGCACGCTCCACGTTAAATGCGTCGAGCCGCTGAAACATCTCCAGCGCCGCGTTGACGGCATCGTCAGGACCATTGGGGAAGAGCGCCATCACGGCATCGCCGACATATTTGTCGATGATGCCATTGTGCCGGGTAATGGCCGGCTCTAGAGCCCCTAGGTATTGATTGACGAAACCGAATGTTTCCGCCGGGGTCATTCCCTCGGCTAGCTTCGTAAAGTCGCGTATGTCGGAGAACAATACGGTCATTTCGCGCTGGACCTGATCGCCCAGTTCCACGTCAAGAATGCGCTGCTTGCCGAGTTGCTCCAGAAACTGCCGGGGCACGAACCGCGCATAACTATCGCTTATTTTTGCAAGCTCAAGATGCACGTTCACTCGCGCCAGGAGTTCATCGCTTGCAAACGGCTTCGTCAGGTAATCGTTGGCTCCGGCACTAAAACCCCTAACCAGGTCAGAGACACGGTTCTTGGCCGTCAGCAGGATGACTGGCAACTCTGCCGGGGAATAATGTTCCCGAAGTTTCTGGCATACGTCGAGTCCGGATATGTTTGGCATCATGACATCGAGCAGCACCAAGTCACACCGCAAATCGGATGACAGAAAATCCAGGGCCTCCTGCCCATTGGTTGCAGTCCCCACCTCGTAGTTGGCCAGGGTAAGATAATTGACTAGCGCCTGGACGTTGACCGGCTCGTCATCCACGACGAGGACACGATAGCCATTACTGCTTGCTGTTGGGGTGTGATGGACACTCGCCCGCGTCAGCTGCACATCGTCGACGATTTGGTTGACCACCTGATCCTGACGGTCCGGCGGCGTCAGCATCGCGCGCGTTGTCAGGCTCAGTGGCAGGCTGAATGTAAACTTGGACCCGAGTCCCAATTGCGATTCTACACTGATGGTACCGCCGTGGAGCTCCACCAACTGCTTGGTGATGGCCAGGCCCAGTCCGGTGCCACCCTGCTCGCGAGCGGCGGAACCGTCTCCTTGCGAAAACAGTTTGAAAATTTCCACAAACTGGCTGTGGTCTATTCCAATCCCGGTATCGGAAACCGTCGTGTGCAACCATCCATCCGCGGCGCTGGCGGATATCTCGACCACCCCACTTGGGGTGAACTTGATCGCGTTCCCAACCAGGTTGAAGAGAATTTGCTGGATTCGGTCTTCATCCACCTCAACGAGCGGCACATCAGGACTGATCCGGTTGAAAAGTCGTAAGGGCCGTCTGCCGACCAACGCGCGCGAGACGGTAAGCACCAGTTCGGTGAGCGCGTGCGGATCTGTTGGGCGGCAGCGCAAATCGATCGTCTCGTGTCGCAGCTTTGAAAAATCAAGTAAATCATTCACCAGGTTCGTGAGCCGGCGGCCGCTTGCAACAACCATCGCCAGATTCCGGCGCTGCTCGTCCGTTAACAGCCCGGTCGCCCCGTCAAGCATCGACTGGCCGATACCGATAATACCGTTCAGAGGCGTGCGCAGCTCATGCGACGTGTTGGCAAGAAACTCGTCCTTCAGTGCATCGGCCCGCAGCAGCGCCGCCTCGGCCTGCTTGCGTTCAGTTATGTCCCGAATGATGCCTGTAAAGCGCCGCTGTTCGCTGCTGCGTACCTCGCTCAGGGCCAACTCCAGCGGGAAGGTCGTGCCGTCGCGTCGCAAACCCTCGACCTCGCGCCCGGTCCCAATGACCCGCGCTTCCCCCGTGCGCAGGAACCGCGCGATGTATTCGTCATGCCGCTCCCGATGAGGCGACGGCATCAGCATCGATATGTTGCGGCCAATCAACTCGGCAGGCGGATAGCCGAACAGCCGTTGCA
The DNA here is from genome assembly GCA_964539845.1 of uncultured Hyphomicrobiales bacterium. GTDB lineage: Bacteria > Pseudomonadota > Alphaproteobacteria > Rhizobiales > Xanthobacteraceae > Pseudorhodoplanes. The sequence continues at coordinate 7,603 of CAZIKZ010000123.1, read as the reverse complement.
CGGCCGGGTTTGCGCTCTCGACAATGCCGCGTTCATCAATGGTGATGATGCCGTCGACCGCCGTGTCGAGAATCGCTTGAATCCGCGCCTGACTTTCCCGTAGCGCCGCCTCGGCCTGCTTGCGTTCGGTTATGTCCCGAATGATACCTGTAAAGCACCGCTGCTTGCTGCCGCGTACCTCGCTCAAGGCCAACTCCAGCGGGAAGGTCGTGCCGTCGCGTCGCAAACCCTCGACCTCGCGCCCGGTCCCAATGACCCGCGCTTCCCCCGTGCGCAGGAACCGCGCGATGTATTCGTCATGCCGCTCCCGATGAGGCGACGGCATCAGCATCGATATGTTGCGGCCAATCAACTCGGCAGGCGGATAGCCGAACAGCCGTTGCACGGCCGGATTCGCGCTCTCGACAATGCCGCGTTCATCGATGGTGATGATGCCGTCGACAGCGGTCTCGAGAATTGCCTGAATTCGCGCTTCACTCTCCCGCGAAAGATCTTCCACCACACCGAAACTCCGCTTTCCCCGGTGATGCGCCCGCCGGGAGAGTCCACATAACATTCCGAATGATAATCCGTTCGAAAACATGGAGATCACTTACAAACCTGCGTCGACGTGGCCGATCACGCACGCCGACTTGGTACAATTCGTCGACGCTGCTGATGCCAGCGGTCACCCATCGATTGGTACGGCAGCACAAATTGCATTCTTTTGGTTGCAATGGCAGATCGACATTATCAGTCGCCTGACTTGGGCGCATTATCGTCCAACTGACGCGCCTGACTGTGTCAGGGTTCGACATCACAAAACAGGAGAAGTTGTCGACATCCCGGGAGTTCTCTTTGGCCGGAACTTACTGCCCGGCTAGAAACAACGGATCGGCGAGGTTCGTTGATCATTATGCGGGACAAACCGAACGCCCGTCAGAATGTTTATTTGCCGTGGAAGGAAGATCACTTCCGGCACCGCGTTGCAGAGATCCGAGATGCAGCAGGTATCGAACAAGGATTCGAACGTTGGACCCGCTGATTAAGAGTTTACCGGCGCTCTAGGAAAATCAAGGACTTGCATGTCGGATGCGCGCCCGGTTCGCCAGTACAAAGCCGCTGACCGCGTCGACGTCATCCGACTTCAATCGATCGGCGACGATGTTGGCGACGCGCTCGGTTGTGCCGCGCTCGATCGCCATGATCGCCTGCACCCGCCGATCCCGGCACCACGCGACGACAGCCGCAGCAACCGTGCGCGCATCCGACCTGCTGTCGTCGAGCCGCGCGACGCCGAGCCGCCAGCAATTCACATAACTAGGCTCAGCCTGGGCCGACGCCGGCCGAACAGACCATGACCCGCCATGCGCGGCGAGAATGAGCAAGGCCAGCAACAGCGCTATCCATCCGACAACTCGGTTTGTCGGACAGGTGTCGGATGAATCTGCCGATCGCATTTCGTTCACGGCCTAAGTGCTTGAAAAGCGTGGTGGGCGCACAAGGATTCGAACCTTGGACCCGCTGATTAAGAGTCAGCTGCTCTACCAACTGAGCTATGCGCCCGCGCCACTCACTCGCCATCAGGCGAAAGCGGGGCTCGTTTAGCAAAGCAGTCCTGCTGTGTCCAGCAAACCGGTGAAGGAAACCGAGAAACTCGTGGCTAAAGCCGCACAAATTCCTGCGCCCTTCCCTACCCGGTCACCAAAGGCACCGAATCTGCCGCCCTGGACGAGACGCCCCGGCACGCCTCGCCCCGACAAACGCACCGGGTTTCGCTGAATCGTCGCTGGCGCGCCCTGTAACCACTCGCGCCCTGTAGTCGCTGGCGCCCCTCTGCCCGCCTGCGCCTGCCCCCCGGCGGGGCCCGCACAACCGCTTGTCTCCACCTCCCCCGTCAGATCGGCCTCGCTGGCCGGTCGGCGCCTCGTCGTCCGGTTTGGGCCCGGCCATTTCCGCAGTTTTCCCCTCCGGGGGCGACCGACTCTAGCCGCGCTGCGGCGAAGGTCCGCGCGCCGGCATCGTCCCGGCAGAATCACGGCGCGCCCCGGATCGAGCCACATCCAGCCTCTGACCGCCCGGACATCTCATCGCCGGCGGTCTCAGCCTGACTGGCCCAGCGGTCCCCCCCTGGTTAGCTCACATCAAAAGAAAAAGGCCGCCGGGCGGGGGTCCCGGCGGCCTTCTGCGTGGCGGCGATCGGTGGGGCTGGGGGGCTCAGATGATCACCGCTTCCGTAGTTCAATGCGCGGGGCGAACGGCCGTCCCGCGCTCTGCGAGCGCATCATGCCGGCCGAAACGCTGCGTCCCCGCAGCGGCACCACCTGGCAAAACGCGCTTTCAGCATTGGAAATCTGTGCCTCGGCAAGTCAAAGCTAAGGCTGGAGACCGTTGTGCTTCAACTTAATTATCGGACAGGTTTCCTGCGCGAAGGCGCGCACCGGCACGCGGCCAATTGCCACTTGGCGCCGCTTTTTGCGCGCGCTGGAATTTATCGGCTAGACTTCGGACATGACCGGGGAAAACCGGCAACCGGGCAACCGGGACAAAACGACAGGGAGAAACGCAATGCACCATATCAAACGCAGGCACTGGCTCGCGCTCTCGACGGCGGGGCTTGCGGTCGCGATCGTTGCTACTGCCTCGCCACTCGCGCAGTCTCAAGAGCGCAAGTCGATCCGCTGGTCCACCTCGAGCGTGGATTCCTACGGCTACAAGGTGGCGGCCGCGATGGTGAAGATCGCCGAGGAGGCGCTCGGCGGCGAATACACCGTCACCGTCAACCCCTACCCGTCCACGACCGGCGCCATGAAAGCCGCGATGGATGGCACCGGCGAGATCGGCTACACCGCCGATGTCGGCATGACCCAGCTTTATTCCGGCGATGGCGGCTTCAAGAATTACACCCCCGGCAAGGGCAAGCTGGTTCATTCCTGGTACGCCTACCCGATGGAATCCTTCATGGCGGTGCCGGCCGACAAGGCCGCGCAGTTCAAATGCCTGAAGGATCTGAGCGGCAAGCCGACCTTCTTCACCCCCGCCGGCTTCATGAACTGGCTGAACTTCCAGCGCATGTACAAGGCGCTCGGCTACGACTTCAAGCACGTCCAGATCGACCCCAAGACGCAGTCGGACGCGCTGAAAGGCGGCACCATAGCGGGCTCGGTGGCCTACACCACGTCGGGGCTGTCGCTCGCGCCCTACTGGAAAGAGACCGACGTTCGCATGGACGTGAAGGTCATCAATCCCTGCCCGGATGAGGTCGCGAAGCTGAAAGCCGCGGGTCTCGTCATCGCCGACGTGAACCCGAAAGTCTTCAGCAAGGATGTCGGCGTGCCGAATATCCAGGGCGTGCCGATCCTGTTCGGCTACAACATGCGCGCCGACATGCCCGAGGACGTGGTCTACAAGCTGCTCAACGCCTTTTACAAGAACCGCGACGCGCTGGCCAAGGCCGACGCCGGCTTCGTGCCGATGGCGAAGGATTTCGTCGCCATGCAGGTGAACGGCATCAAGGCCAATCCCGACATTCCGGTCCATGCCGGACTCGCCAGGTTCCTGAAGGAACACAAGGCGTGGGACGACAAGTGGAAGATCGCGACCAGCGGAAGCTGATCGGCTGATGCGCTGACATGCGGGCGGGGCGGATGCGCAGGGTGGCGCATCCGCTCGCCTATCTGCTTCGTGCAAACTCGCGCGGCGCCATTGCGCTGCACAGCGGCCGCGCAGAGCGCAAGCGACAATAACAACGATAACGCGACAGCGAGCCTGGGATGGGGACGGCGATGGTAGCCGAGGGGATCAGGAGGCATCTCAGCCTCAACAACGTCATTCTTTTTTTCTCAGCCGTCCTTCTGACCTGGCTGCTCTACTATTTCTACACGGGCGCCGGTGGACCGCAGGAACTGGCGTCGCGGCTGATCCCAATCACGATCATCCTGCAAATCCTGTTCATGTATCGTGATGGTTATTTCTACAAATGGCTGCCGCCGCGGGTGAACGACCTCATCATCCTTCTCTATATCGGCATCGCGCTCTACGCCTTCTGGCATTTCTGGTGGGAATTCGAGGAGATCGCGATCTACCGGCAGGGCTCCTACACGCGGGAAGATTTCATCTGCGGCCTGCTGATCCTCCTCCTGGTGATGGAGCTGTCGCGGCTGGCGCATCCGTCGCTGTTCTGGATCAATCTCATTCTGATCCTCTACACGATGTACGGCTATCTCAGCCCGGTCGATTTCTTCTGGCATCCCGGCACGTCGTTCTATCGCGTGGTGACGTCGAGCACGGTCGAAATGTCGACCGGCATCTACGGCATCTACGGGCAGCTTGCGCTCACGCTGATCGCGGCTTTCCTCTTGCTCGCAGCGGCCGCGCGCGGCTTCGGCGCGCAAAGCGCCATGATCAACGTGATGCGCAGGATTGCCGGACGCTCGCGCCAGATGGTGCCGCAGACCGCGGTGATGGGATCGCTTGCGGTCGGCACCATTTCGGGGAGCGGCTCCGCCAACGCGGTCGTGGTCGGCAGCATCACCATTCCGCTGATGAAACGCTATGGCGTTCCCGCCACATTCGCCGCCGCCGTCGAGACCGCGGCCTCCATGGGCGGGCTGATCATGCCGCCGATGATGGGCATCGGCGCGTTCCTGATGTCGGAATTTCTCGGCGTGCCCTATTGGGACGTGGTCGCGCGCGGCTTTGCGCTGGCCATTGTCTATTACGCCTGCCTCGCGCTTGCGGTCTATCTCTTGTGCGTGCGGCTGTTGCCGCGCGATACCGTCGTCCCGCCCGCGGTCGTGACCTACGACCAGGTCAAGACCTCGATCTTCTTCACTGCCGTCCTCTTCCTGATCTTCCTGATGGGCTATCTCGGCATCGGTGAATTGCTGGCGGCGCTTTACACCGCGGCGTTCATGTTCGGAGTGCTGCTCGCTGCCTTTCTCTATTTCAAATACGTGCTGAAGGACCCGGAGGTCGAGAAAGAATCGCTGGTCGAGAACATCAAGCTCTCGATCGAGACGCATGGCGACATGACGTCCTACCTGACGCTGCTGCTCGCCACCCTCGGCATCATGATCGGCCTGTTCACCGTCACGGGCTTCATCAACCGCATGGGCGCGACACTGCTCGACCTCGGCTCATGGAACATCATGGCGATGGTGTTCATGGCCTATATCTTCGGCTGGCTGGTCGGGGCCGGCCTGCCGCCGACCGCGACCTATATCATCGGCGCGGTCATTATCGTGCAACCGCTGGTCAGCCTCGGCGTCAATCCCTGGGTCGCGCATTTCTTCGTTTTCCTGCTGTCGGTCTGGGGCGAATTGTCTCCGCCGACATCGCTGACCGCCGCCGTATCGGCACGCATCGCCGAGGCCTCATTCATGCGCACAATGTGGGAGGCGTTGAAAATCTGCCTGCCGATCACGCTGATGACCTTCGCCATCTTCACGCGCTCGGACATGGTGGTGACCACCGGATGGCCGCAGTTCGTCGACACGACGCTGGTCCTGATCGGAACGTCGGGCATTGCCTTTGCGATGTTCGGCCGGATCGCGAAGGTTCCCGCTGCCGACATTGCGATACGGCTTTTGATCGCAGTCCTGGCCTTCTTCGTCCTGTTCCACCCGAACGATACCTGGGCGCTGGCGGCCTCACCCTTCTGTGCGGCCCTTGTGATCGCCGGCATCTGGCGCCATCGCAACGTCGCACCTCCTGCGTCGTTTCCCGAGCAATCCGTGGAAACAAGCGACACGACCGGCGACCTGTCGGCGCTGGTGGCGGAGGCAAAACGGGAGATATGAAAAAAGGGCCGCTCCCCCGAGCGGCCCTACGCGTCACCTGACAAAACGCGACGCTACGCTACAACCTATTCAAACCGCGACGCGAGGCTCGCGAACCCCATTGCGCGCGCAAGCGTCAACGCCTCACGCTTCTGTTCCTCGTCCAGCGAATTGACCAGCGGCCGCGCGGCCGAAACCAGCTTGCGCATCGAAACCGCACTCATCGCCATCTCGGTTGCGCGAGCGCCGACCCGGCGAAGAACACCGGGGTTGCCCGACGCGTCCGCCACCTGCTGGCGGTCGCCTTCACTCGCCATCGAGCGTAGCGCCGCTTCAACCCGCGGCCAGTGCCGCTCCTGCGCCGGCTTCAGCCGCAGCGCGGCCTTGAAGCGAGCGATCCCGGCTTCCATCCGGCCCGGATCGGCCGAGGCCGGAACGGATGTTACGATTGAACCTGAAAACGCCAGCACGAAGAGGCCGGCGACAAACGCCTTCCACATTGAAAACCCCGCGACTTTTTCGATTTGCTGCGGTGCGGAATAGCGCAGCGAAGCCGGCCGGGCAACATGGAACCGTATCTATTCAGGTTAATGCGGGATCAAAAAACGTTTCAAAATCCGACACTTATTGCGGCTTCATTGGGGCAGGACGCAATTTCCGCGGCCAAATACCGGGACGAACGTTATTTTCCGGCCTGAAGGCGCCAGATCGCCGCGAGAATGTTGGAATAGTCATCGGTCCAGGGGCGTACCGAGCCATCCGCCACCTGCGGGCGCCAGCCCGGCCGCGCCGCTAGCGTCGCGATATCGCCCTCGGAGCGGGCGACCACGGCCACCAGCGAACCGGCATAGAGGGACTGGCGGAGTTCATCGCTGGTCACGGAATCATCGCGCCGGACGATCGTGGTCAGGCCGTGCGTCGCGCCGACTTCGGCGAGCACACTGGCGAGTTCGAGATAGCGGTTGGAGATGTGGAAGGCGATCGCCCCGCCCTCCTTCAGCCGGCCGAGATACTGGCCGAGCGCTTCCCGGGTCAGGAGATGCACCGGCACGACGTCGGATGAGAATGCGTCGAGCACGATCAGATCGAAGCGCCCGCGCTCCTCGGCAAGTGTGAGCCGGGCATCGCCGAGCACGATGTCGTCGGAGCCGCCGCATTCTGACAGGAAGCGAAACTTCTGCGGGTCGCGTGCGAGGCGCACCACCACCGGGTCGATCTCGAAATAGCGCCAGCGTTCGCCCGCACGCGCATGGCAGGCCATGCTGCCGGTACCCAGTCCCACCACCGCGACCGCGTCGAGCTTGCCCTTCTGCTCGCGCATGGCCGCGATTGTGTCCGCGATCGGACCGCGCTTGTAGTAATAGGTCAGCGGCTCCGGCCTGCCTGTGCTCGGTGTGCCGTCCTCGTTCATCAGCCGCTGCACGCCGTGCAGCGTCGTGCCGTGGAACAGCATGCGGAATCGGCCGTCGGTGCTGTCCGCGACCTTGTGCACACCGAAGAAGCTGCGTGACGTCTCCGCATGCACGAAGCCCGGCTTATGGAGCGCGGTCGCAACAAGCACAAAGGCGGTCGCCAGCACTACCTTCATGGTGTCGCGTGCATTCAGCATGATGTAGGCCGCGATCGCGACGAGGCCGATCATCCAGGCAACAGCCATGCCGGCAGGGATTTGCTGGCCCAGCAGATAGGGTAACAGCACGACGGCGACGAGCGCCACGAATACCGCACCGCCCTTTGCCCAGCGCTGCCAGCCGCCATCGAATGCACCCGGCAGGCACAACAGCGCCAACACCATCAGGATCGGATATTCCCAAACATCCGGGAACACATACGGCGCGATCAAT
>CAZIKZ010000122.1:0-12200 GCA_964539845.1 uncultured Hyphomicrobiales bacterium | reverse complement strand
ATCACAGCCGACTGAAATCACTCACTGCTTTTTCGGTCAGGCTCTCAGGATGAGGACTGGAGGTTATTCGGCATTTGGAGGAACAGGTTGCGCAATCTCATCACCGATGTCGCCGGGCTCACCGTCGGCCATGCCGACGATCCCGCGCTGGGTTCCGGCTCGACCGCGGTCATATTTGACGAACCTGCGGTCGCCTCCGTCGATCTGCGCGGTGGCGGACCCGGCTCGCGTGAGACCGAACTCCTGTCTGCGCACTCGACGGTCGAGCGTGTGGACGCGATTGTCCTGTCCGGTGGTTCCGCCTTCGGGCTCGATGCAACGTCCGGCGTGCAGGCTTTCCTGCACGAGCAGGGCCGCGGCTATGCCATCGGCCCGGCGCGTGTGCCGATCGTGCCGGGCGCGATCGTGTTCGATCTCCTCGCTGGCGGCGACAAGCAATGGGGCCGCTTTTCGCCTTATCGCGATCTCGGCTATCAGGCGGCCGTCGCGGCCTCTGCGGAGTTCGCACTTGGCAGCGCCGGAGGCGGCCTCGGCGCCACCACCGCAGGACTGAAAGGTGGCATCGGCTCGGCGTCGGCGACCACGCCGGACGGCGTGACGGTCGGCGCGCTCGTCATCGTCAATGCAGTGGGCAACGTCACGATCGGCGACGGCCCGCATTTCTGGGCGGCGCCATTCGAACAGGACGGCGAGTTCGGTGGCCGCGGCTGGCCGAAAACCTTCGGACCGGACGCGCTCGCCATCCGCACCAAGGGTGGCCCGCGTGAAGCCACGACGATTGCACTGGTCGCAACCGACGCGATCCTCACCAAGGCGCAATGCCATCGTCTCGCGGTGATGGCGCAAACTGGCTGCGCGCGCGCGATCTATCCGGTGCACACGCCACTCGACGGCGACATCGTGTTCGCGGCCGCGACCGGCAAAAAGCCCCTGCCCGATCCGTTATTCGCGCTGACCGCGCTCGGCGCGCTCGCCGCCAATGTGCTCGCACGTGCCATCGCCCGCGGCGTGTATGAAGCGACGGCGCTGCCGTTCGACGGTGCATTGCCTGCGTGGCGCGACAAGTTCGCCTAAAATCCGAGACATAAACCATCCGCCAAATTTGGGGTGAACGATCCCTTGTCGCTTCCGTTGTCCACGGAGCAATAATGATTGCGGGACTGCGATCATGTCGGCAAATGTGCGTCAGGCTCTGCCCGGCTTTCTGTGCGGGCAATCGTCCGGATCCTCGGGGATCCGCAATGCGGTCTATCTGGCGGATCGCTGCGAATTACAGGTCACCTTCAGATCAGGCCGCAGCTTTGCGTATAGCGAGGTGCCGCAGGCCATGTACCAGGCGTTCCTGGCCTCGCCGTCGAAGGGCGCGTTCTTCAACATCGCGATCCGCGGCCGCTTTCAGTTTCATGAACTGACACAGCCGCAATTGCCGACGCGGCATTGAAGCACATTCGAAACTCTAGCGGATGCGGCCGCCCCTGCCCGTGTCATGCCCCGCGAAGGCGGAGCATCCAGCACGCTCTCGAGGAGCTTGTGTTTACTGGATCGCCCGCTTTCGCGGGCGATGATAATCTGGAGCGGCGCAATTCAAACTCAAGCGAATATGCTTAGCTCACAAACCGCTCCGCGCTGTAGGGCGCAGGATCCGTGAACGGCACTTCGCCCGTGATCATCTCGGCAAGCAGCCGTCCCGTCACCGGTCCGAGCGTCAACCCCCAATGGGCGTGGCCGTAATCGAGCCAGAGCCCGGACTGACCGGGCGCAGGTCCGACGACCGGCTTGGAATCCGGGAAGCATGGCCGCCGTCCCATCCAGGGCTCGGCCTCGATCGGCTCGCCGAGCGGAAACAGCGCGCGCGCCTGCGGCATCAGCCGATCGAACTGCACGGGCGTCGGCGGCGCATTGCGTGACGCAAACTCCGCGCCGGTGGTGAGCCGCAGGCCCTGCTCCATCGGCACCACCGCATATCCGACCTCGGCATCGAGCACGGGGCGGTTCAGCCCCTTGTTGCCGTCGGCCCGGAAATGACGGTGATAGCCGCGCTTCACCTCGAGCGGGAGATAAATCCCGAGCGGCTCGAGAACGTCCTGTGCCCAAGGGCCCAACGCCACCACCGCGACCGGCGCATCCACCGGCCCCTCCGAGGTATCGACACGCCAACGCCCGTCGGACCGATGCAGCGAGCGCGCGTCACCGGTCAGCGACACACCGCCGAGCGACTTGAACAATTCGGCATAGGACCGCGTCACCGCAAGCGGATTGCTGACGCTTGCCGCCTGCGGCCAGAACACGCCGCGCTCGAACACGGGCGACAGCCCCGGCTCCAGCGCCATCGAGCCGTTCAGATCGAGCCGCTCGAAAGCGATACCAGCCGCTGCGATCGCATCGAGATCCGCCTTCGCGCCGTCGAAGGCCCGCGTGGTGCGATAGACCTTCAGCCAGCCATTGTTGCGCAGATAACGTTCGGAATGAGCGTCCCGCATCAGCTTTTCATGTTCGGCAATCGAGGCTGCGAAGAGCGGACGCATCTGCTCGGCGAAGTCGAACATGGCTTCGGGGGTCGAATGGCGCAGATAGGCGAACAGCCACGGCGCCAGTTTCGGCAGATAGGACAGATGGTAATTCGCCTCCGGTGCCTGCTTGAATACGATCTTCAGGAGCGCGGACGGCTTGAGCGGGAAGGGATACGGGAAATAGGTGTTGCCCTCGATGATCCCGGCATTGCCGTACGACGTTTCTTCACCGGGCGCGCGGCGGTCGACCAGCGCCACGGATAATCCCCGCTTGGCGAGGTGAAGGGCTGCGGAGACACCGACCATTCCGGCGCCAAGAACGATTGCATCGGTGCGAGCCATGACGTCCTCAATGCGGCGGACACGCTGACGTGCCCGCGATTCGCGGCATGAATGGCACAGATATATGGATTACGCGACGGTCGTGCAGTATCACGCGCTATGCCAATATTTGACGCAGTCCTTGCCGCACTGTCATGGCTCGGTCGGCAAGGTACCCGCGCGCTTGCACTCTCGGTTTTCGTCGGGATCGCATTGCCGCCGCTGGCGGCCGTCCTCAAGCATGTCTTTGTCGAATCGCTTCTGGTGCTGCTGACGCTCGCCTTCCTGCGGGTCGATCCGGCAAGCCTCCTGAACCAGTTCCGCCGTCCCGGCCTCGTGATCGCGGCAAGCCTGTGGACGCTGATCGCCGTGCCGGCGCTGATCTGCGGAGTGGCCATCGCGTTCGGATTGCCGATGGTCTCCGAGGCGCTGTTTCTCGCGCTCATCCTGCAGGCTGTCGCTCCACCGATCATCGGCGCACCCGCGCTCGCTGCGCTGATGGGGCTCGATGCGGCGCTGTCGCTTGCGACCTGATTGTCGCGACCGCATCGACGCCGCTCACGGTGCCCGTACTGGCGGCGCTGTTCGCCGGTCCGGCGCTCGATATTTCACCGTTTTGGCTTGGCCTCAAGCTTCTCGCCATGCTGGCCGGAACCGCCATCGCGGCCTATGCGATCCGCCGCACCAAGGGCCGCGCCTGGGTGGCGCAGCATAGCGGCCCGATCGACGGCCTTTCGGTGATCGCGCTGTTCGTGTTCGCGATCGGGCTCATGGATGGCGTCGGCACACATATGCTCGCGCAGCCGCTTCTGGTCGCCGGTCTCACCTTGTTCGTCTATGCGCTGGCGATCGTGCTGATCGTGACGACAACCCTCATCTTTTACCGCGCGGGGCGATCCTCGGCGCTGGCGCTCGGACTTGCGGTCGGGAGCCGCAATATGGGGCTGATGGTCGCGGCAGCCGGCGGTGCCGTTCCGGAACTGACCTGGCTTTATTTTGCAGTCGCCCAATTCCCGATCTACACGCTGCCGCACCTGTTGCGGCCCGTTGTTCACCGGTGGGTTGTGCAAGGCATTTTGCCGACCCGGGCCCCCGGTGTAAGAGGGGGCACCGACCAATGACCGAGAGACACATGTCCCGCCCCCTGCTGATCGCGCCGTCCATCCTTGCCTCCGATTTCTCAAAGCTTGGCGAGGAAGTGCGCGCGGTCGATGCCGCAGGCGCGGACTGGATCCATCTCGATGTCATGGACGGGCACTTCGTCCCCAACCTTACCTTCGGACCGGATGCGGTGAAGGCGATGCGGCCGCATTCGAGCAAAATCTTCGATGTGCATCTGATGATCGCGCCGGTCGACCCGCATCTTGAAGCCTTTGCCAAGGCCGGTGCCGACATCATCACCGTGCATGTGGAAGCAGGACCGCATCTGCATCGTTCGCTGCAGACCATCCGCGCACTCGGCAAGAAAGCCGGTGTGACCATGAATCCCGGCACGCCAGCAAATACCATCGAACACGTGCTCGATCTGGTCGACCTCGTGCTGGTGATGTCGGTCAATCCCGGCTTCGGCGGACAGGCCTTTATCCCGTCCGCGATCGAGAAGATCGCCCGGATCCGGGCGATGATCGGCGACCGACCGATCGATATCGAAGTCGATGGCGGCGTCACGGCGGAAAACGCGGCGAAAGTGACCGCCGCTGGCGCCAATGTGCTCGTGGCAGGCTCCGCGGTGTTCAAGGGCGGCGCTGCGGCCTATCGCGGCAACATCGCGGCGATCCGCAACGCAGGCGCCCTCGCGCGCGGCGAAGCGGCATGATCGCACCCGCTCATGCACTGACGCTGCTCGCCGACAAGCTCCAGCCCGGCGAACGCGTTCTGTATGCGGTGCGACCCGATGTCTGGGTCACGCTGCACAACAAGCTGTTTCTGTTCTGGATCGGCGTGCCATGGTGCGCGATCCCGATCAGCATATATTTTGCAGGGCGCGCACCGCTCTATGTTGCCCTTCCTCTGGCGATGATCGGCTTAGCGATGGTGGCCGCGCCCATCATCATGATGATCGCGACCCAGTTCACTATCTATGCGATCACCGACCGTCGCGCACTGATCGTGCATGACGCCATTCGGCCCGGTGTCGTGAGTTGCCCATTCGAGCGGATGGACGCGACATTGGAAGTCATGACCGCCACCGGCAAGGGCGGACATCTTTTTTTCGCCTCGAGGATGCCGACGAAGCTCCGTGATGTGGATTATACTGGCAACCTTGCCTTCCGGGATCTGGCCGATCCTCAAGAGGCTGCCAACCAGTTGGAGGCTGCCCGCAAGGGGCAGTAAGCGCCTATAATCTGTCTCCCGCCGAATCGACCGCCAAGCAGGTTCCGGACTACCAATATGAAGCAGATCGTAATGGCGGCGTGCCTGATTGCCATGCTCTCGACTGTGGCCGATGCCGCGAACAAGCGCGTCGAGCCAAAGCTCCAGATCCTCGATCCCGCGACCCGGCTGGAGCAGATCTGCGCGATGGAGGCGATGGCGCGGGTCCACAAGGACGACAATCCCTATCGCCCCGACCGCGCGATCACCTACGCCCTGGCGGCGCCGACCATCAAAGGCGACACCATGATCGGAAATGGCGGCGCATTCCGCAGCAAAGGCAAGTGGTACCGGTATTCGTTCACGTGCAAGTCCACCGAGGACCACATGACCGTGTCCTCCTTCAGCTACAAGATCGGCAACCCGATCCCCGAAGACCAGTGGGAGACCTACGGCCTCTACTGAGGCCCCGGAGCGGCTGTGAAAAGCACGACCGGCGCCGGGACCGGGTTTGCCACGGCACGCCGCTGTGTTACGCGACGGCTCACGCCAACTCCAAGAGCCGCCGATGATCCCCCGTTATACCCGTCCCGAAATGGCGGCCATCTGGTCGCCGGAGCAGAAATTCCGGATCTGGTTCGAGATCGAATCGCACGCCACCGATGCGATGGCGGAACTCGGGCTGATCCCGAAAGACGCCGCGAAGATCATCCGTGACAAGGGCGCCTCAGCGACCTTCGATGTCGCGCGGATCGACGCGATCGAAGCCGAGGTCAAACACGACGTCATCGCTTTCCTGACCCATCTCGCCGAGATCGTCGGCCCCGAGGCGCGCTTCGTGCATCAGGGCATGACGTCGTCCGACGTACTCGACACCTGTCTCAGCGTGCAGCTGACGCGCGCGACCGACATCCTGATCGCCGATACCGACAAGCTGCTCATAGCGATCAAGCGCCGGGCGATCGAACACCGGCTGACCCCCACCATTGGCCGTTCGCATGGCATTCATGCCGAGCCGACCACCTTCGGGCTGAAACTCGCGCAGGCCTATGCCGAATTCGACCGGGCGAGAGAGCGCCTGATCGCCGCCCGCGAGGAGATTGCGACCTGCGCGATTTCGGGCGCCGTCGGCACCTTCGCGCAAATCGATCCGCGGGTAGAGGCGCATGTCGCCAAAGCCATGGCGCTGACGATCGAACCGGTCTCGACTCAGGTCATCCCGCGCGACCGCCACGCGATGTATTTCGCGACGCTCGGCGTCGTCGCCTCCTCGGTCGAACGTCTTGCGACCGAAATCCGCCATCTGCAACGCACCGAAGTGCTGGAAGCGGAAGAGTTCTTCTCGCAGGGGCAGAAGGGCTCGTCGGCCATGCCGCACAAGCGCAATCCGGTGCTGTCGGAGAACATTACCGGCCTCGCGCGCATGGTGCGCGCCTACGCATTGCCTGCGATGGAGAACGTGGCGCTTTGGCACGAGCGCGACATCTCGCATTCTTCGGTCGAACGGATGATCGGTCCGGACGCGACCGCGACGCTCGATTTCGCGCTCAATCGCCTGGCCGGCATCATCGACAAGCTCGTCGTCTATCCGGAGAATATGCAGAAGAATCTCGACCGCCTGGGCGGCCTCGTGCATTCACAGCGCGTTCTGATCGCTCTCACCAACAAGGGCGTGTCGCGCGAGGACGCCTACAAGATCGTGCAGGACAGCGCGATGAAGGTCTGGCGCGGCGAAGGCGACTTCCTTGCGTTCCTGAAAGCCGATCCGCGTGTGACCGCAAAGATGAGCGCGGCCGAGATCGAGGAGAATTTCGACCTCGGCTATCACTTCAAGCACGTCGATACGATCTTCAAGCGCGTGTTCGGCGAGGCTTAGGCCTCAGGCGTCATCCATCGTCGTGCGAATGTCGATCTCCGACGTGAGCGTGCGGTGGACCGGACACTTGTCGGCGATCTCCATCAGCCGCTTGCGCTGTTCGTCGTCGAGATCTCCGCTCAGCGTCAGCACTCTGTCGATCCGGTCGAGCATTCCCTCCTTGGTCTCGCACATCTCGCAATCCGCCGCATGGATGCGAGAATGGTTCAGCGCAACGGAAACGCGCTCGAGCGGCAAGCTCTTGCGATCCGCATAGAGTCGCAGCGTCATCGCGGTGCAGGCGCCGAGACCGGCCAGCACGAGATCGTAAGGCGCGAGCCCGGAATCGAGCCCGCCCTGCGCGACCGGCTCGTCCGCGGTCAGCACGTGACGCCCGGCCCGGATGGTTTGCTGAAACTTGCCCAACCCCGTTTCCGTAACCGTCACCGCGTCGGCCTCAGCTTCAATATTGGCCAGAGGCATCGGCATATCGAGATAGCGTTCGGTCCAGGCTGCGATCACGTTTGCCACATAGGCGGCGTCTGCCTTGCCGCTCAGAAGATGGTCGGCGCCGGCCAGCGACACGAAGCTTTTAGGGTGTTTGGCGGCCAGAAAAATTGCTGACGCATTGTCGATGCCGACAGTGTCGTCCGTCGGCGAATGGAAGATGAGCAGCGCCTTGCGCAATTGCGCGATCCGCTCGGACTGTTTTTGAGTCTCGATGTCGTCCAGAAATTCACGCTTGATCGAAAACGGTCGGCCTCCGAGCGACACCTCAAGTTCACCCGACTCGCGAATCGTATCGAGCTGGTCGCGAAAAAGATGGGTCACATGCGCAGGATCAAACGGAGCTGCGATGGTTGCGACCGCGCGCGCCTCGGGGATCGAGCCCGCCGCAGCCAGGATCGCCGCGCCGCCAAGACTGTGGCCGATCAGGAGCGCAGGCGCATGGCCTTGCGCGCGCATGTGGCGCGCCGCCGCGACCAGGTCTCCGACATTCGATGAAAACGTGGTGTTGGCGAACTCGCCCTCGCTCGAGCCAAGCCCCGTGAAATCGAAGCGCAGAACCGCGATACCGAGCGCGGTCAACCCCGCGGCGATTCGTTTCGCGGCGTGGATATCCTTGCCGCATGTGAAGCAATGCGCGAACAGCGCATAGGCCCGCGGCGGTCCAACGGGACGATCGAGCAAGGCGGACAGGCGCTCGCCACGGTCGTTGGCAAAGTCGAAGCGTTCTGCCGCCATCGCAAGCTCCCTTAGGTACACGCTGGGGCTGCCATGGACCAACAAGAATGCCGGCCCGTCAAGGCACCGCTTTGCGAGAAACGCGCCAGCGTGCGAGAAGCACAACCGCACGAAAGCAAGGACGTCCCAGGAATGCGCAAGCCCGTGAAGATGCCCTCACCCCGATTGACGATCCCTGCCGAGGGCGAACTTTCGCCGAAGCAGCGAGAATTGCTCGTCGACATTCGCAAGACCCGCGGCTCGGGCCCGCTCGGCGGGCCATTCGCCGTCTTTCTGCAGGCGCCGGAATATGGCGACCTGGCTCAGAAGCTGGGCGCCTTCTGTCGCTACAAGACGTCCGTGCCGCCGCATCTGTCGGAGTTCACCATCCTCGTGCTCGCCCGCTTCTGGCGCTCGCAATACGAGTTCTGGGTCCATGCGCCGATTGCGGAAAAGGCCGGCGTGAAGCCCGCGACGATCAACGCCCTGCGGACTGGCCGGACGGCGCGTCTCAGCAAGGAGGAGCGTGCGGTCTACGATTTCGTCGCGGAAATGCACAAGACGAAACGGGTGTCGGACAAAACCTATGCGCGCGCCCATGCGATCTTCGGCGATGCCGGCATGGTCGAGTTTGTCGGCATCCTCGGCTATTACACGCTGGTCGCCATGACGCTCAATGCCTTCCGCGTACCGCTGCCGGACGGCGAGACCTATCCTTTCACCGAGCCAAAATCACCCGCTCGGCGTTGACGCCGCTACTGTGGGTATCAGGCTGCTGATAGTCGCGCGCACTGCTGCCATTTCCAGATTGCGCTTTTCATCAGCTTGATGATGGCAGATGCTTCCGGGGCTACGAATCTAAAGTCCGGGGGCTACATATGAAAAAGTTGATCGCCGAATTCATCGGCACATTCACGCTCGTCTTGTTCGGATGCGGCGCGGCTGTCATTGCAGGAATGGGAACGGGTCCTACCGCAATCGACATTCTTGGTATCGCGTTTGCGTTTGGCTTGGCCATCGTCGCTATGGCTTACGGCATCGGGCCGATCTCGGGCTGCCACGTGAATCCCGCTGTCAGTTTCGGGGTACTTGTCGCTGGCCGCATGTCGGCGGCGGAATTCATCGGCTATGTGATTGCACAGGTCGCCGGTGCTCTCGTCGGTGCTTTGGTTCTTTATCTCATCCTGTCTGGCAAAACGTCGGGCTGGAATGGCGGGCTCGGTCAGAACGGATGGGGCGCAGGTTATCTCGGCCAGTACAACACCACGTCGGCTTTCGTATTTGAAGCCGTGGCGACGTTCCTGTTTCTCGTCTGCATTCTGGGTGCGACGCACGGCAAGGCGCCTGTGCATTTTGCCGGTCTCGCCATTGGACTCACGCTGACCGCGATCCATATCGTCGGAATCAACGTGACGGGCGTTTCGGTCAACCCGGCCCGCTCGATCGGTCCCGCACTGGTCGGTTACGGCACGAACCCGGCGGCTGTCGGACAGCTCTGGCTTTTCATCATCGCGCCTCTGCTCGGCGCGGCCGCAGCCGGATTGCTGTTCAAATCGGGATTGCTTGAGCCCGATCCGTCCTGAGGGATAAGAGCGTTTCGATCGAAGCGATGACACTGACGCACTCGCGCGACCCCAATCGTTGCGCGGGTGCTGTCATTTCGTTGAACCGCCCTGTAGCACTGGCAATATCAGACGGCCACTCTGCGCTACGGCGCAAATCCGGCGGGTCCATCCTCCACAATTTTCTATGCGCATTTCGAACGCAATTTGCCGGCACGCGTTGTGTTGAGAACGCGCGAGTAGCAGGCTTTGAAGCGCTGTACGCGATAGCCCGCGGGCGGCGGATTGTGCTAGGCTGGCGCTTGAAATTGAACGGGCCTTGAGATGTCGAATCACCCGTCATCGACGCAAGACGATCGCGTCGTCAGCATCCGCACGCGACGCAGATACGAGCCCGCTGGCGGCAAGCAGACGGATTTGCCGCCATCGGACGCGCTCGATCAATACGAGCAGAGCAGCGAGCCCGATGACTTCCGCCACCGCATGATCGTCAACGTGGCCGCGTTCGGGTTCGTCGCGGCGCTCGTGATGGCAGGCATCTGGCTGGCAGACACGATAACGACCATGCGCAAGACGCAGGATTGCGTGCTCACGGGCAAACGAGGTTGCGGACCGGTGGAGACGCCGGGCGCCGCTAATTCCGTGCAACGTGCTCCGAGCCGCTGACGCGCGACAACGAAACGGGAGCAAGGCCGGAGAATCCCAACGACGCAGCCGCACGCGGCGTCAGGTCGATGACGCGTCCGCGAACGAAGGGTCCGCGATCGTTGATACGAACCACGACGGACCGCCCTGTCTTCCTGTGTGAAACACGGACCATGGTACCGAACGGCCAGGTCCGATGTGCCGCAGTGAGCGCCTGCGGATTGACGCGTTCCCCGTTCGCGGTTTTCGCGCCAGAATGTTTGTCGCCCTTGAAGCCGTAGACCGACGCAATTCCATCCATCGCGTTGCTCGGAACCGGCATGGCAGCCATAACAGATGCAAAAAGAAATCCGCCGATCGTTCGTTCGATCATTTGCTTCCCTCATCAAAACATTGATGGTGGAAGCGCGGTACGTGCCGAATGGTTCCGCAACCGGGCGTGACGGTGGAAGGATTGCGGTCATTGCGAGGCACCGCCGCCTCAGGTGCTAACCGCGCGCACGAAAAGCTAAGGGCGCCGGTAACCGGCGCGGCTCAGGCGGTCGGGCGCGTCAGAACCGGAGGGCGGGCTTTCCGCCGGACTCGGGGCCGGCGGGCTGACGCGTCGCGCTTGATTCGGTCGACGCCGGTGCCGGGCGTGGGACCGCCGGAGCGGATGCCGCGCGATCAACGGAAACGGCGGCGCTCGCATTGGTGCTGGCGGTCGTTGCCGGCGCAGCGTCAGCCGCGGGCTTCGTTGCGGGTGCCGATTGAGGGGCCGCGTCTGCCGGCGATGCCGGCTCGGCTACTGGCGCTGTGGCGCGAGGCCGCGCGGCAGGCGCCGCCTCTTCGGTGGGACGGCCGCCACGCGCGCGGATGACCGTCTGAATTTTGGCAAGGACCAGCGCGTGCAGGCGCGCCGACTTGTCGATGTCGATATGTCCGTAGCCCTGGCCGCTCACGTCCACATTGTTGAGCGTCCCGCGAAAGCCCGCACCCCTGCGCATGTGGGCATAATCGCGCTGCGTCAGGTTATAGACTTGGCTGACATTGCTGGAGGCCGCGAACGAGCCCGTGCCATCGAACGGCACCACGAGCGCTACCGGCACGCCCTTCCTTCCCAGATATTCGGCCATGTACATGACCGCATCGGCGCCGAGCGAATGGCCGACCAGCACGACCGGTCCGTGCGCACGTGCCTTGTATTTCGCGGTGATGTCGTCGGCGATGGCCTGCCATTCCGAGTGATTGTGAACACTCGCGCTGATGCCTCGGGCCTGAACCTTGGCCGCGAGATCGTCCATGCCGAGCGAGAAAATGTTGAGCAGTCCGCGCAGGAGATAGACGTGACCGTTCGATTGCTGCGAAACCCGCTTGGGCGACGGTTTTGATGTCGCCCCCGAACGCTCGGTTGAGGCCGTCGTCTGGGCCAACGACGGCGAAGCCAGCGCCACAGCCGAAATCACGGCGGGCACGAGCAACCAATTTCGTCGTATCCCCTTCATCGGCCCGATGCTCCGTGTCTTGTTCTGGTTCGGGCCTTTGTTGACCGCCCGACACGAGAATCCCGGTTTACAACGGCTTGCCTACAAAACGCCACACAGCCGCCAAGCATTCAATGTGAACATTCAATTGTGTTGCCGGGATGCCACGTTACATCCTCTAGTAAATCCCCGGTATGAGTCGCGCGGTCCGCTTCATGTAGGCGCGGTAATCGTCTCCGAAGCTCTGGAGCATCATCTGCTCCTCCCGCCCGACCCGGAACAGGAATAGCGTCCCAAAACCGATGAG
>CAZIKZ010000121.1:0-12296 GCA_964539845.1 uncultured Hyphomicrobiales bacterium | reverse complement strand
GACAACTACTTCGCAAATGCTGGATATGCTTCTATCAAACCGTGAACCGCTCTAGAGCCGCCGGCTCCGGAGATCGCCGACAGCATCCAGGATGCGCTCCGGAGTCATCGGCTGGTGTGTGACCAGAGCATCGAACGGTGACAGCGCATCGTTCACCGCGCCCCAGATGGCCGCGGCCGCGGCCACCGTGCCCGCTTCGCCGACACCGCGCGCGCCGAGGCTGGTCGCCGAGATCGGCGTCTCGATATGCGCGACATGGATGTCCGGCATCTCGCCCGCCATCGGCACCAGGTAATCCGCGAGCGTGCCGTTCTCGAGCTGGGCGCTTTCGTTGTAGATGCATTCCTCGTACAGCGCCGCACCGATGCCCTGCACCACACCGCCACGGATCTGCTCGTCCACAAGCATCGGATTGATCACGGTGCCACAATCGTCGACCACCCAGAAATCCAGAACCCTGATGGTCCCGAGGCCGGTATCGACCTCGACGTGAGCCGCCTGCACGCCGTTCGACGCCAGATACGGCAGATCGCGTGACGTAAAGCGCTCGGTAATATCGAGCGGCGGCAAATCTTCCAGCGGAATGGTGTGGGACTTGTAATGCACCGCCGCCGCGATATCCGCGAGCGAGATTTGCGCGAGGCCTGCGGCGTTCACGATCGTCCCGGCCTCGATGCGCAAAGTCTCCGGCTGGGCCTGCAAAATCGATCCCGCGATGCTGAGAATGCTGGCGCGGAGCTGACGCGCCGCACGCAGCGCCGACTCGCCGCCAAGCGCCGTGCCGCGTGACGCCCAGGCGCCGCCACCGAACGGGGCCGCTGTCGTATCGCCCGCGATGATCTCCACCGCATCGATGCCGATACCGAGAGTCGTGCCCACGATTTGCCGGAGCGCAGTCAGCGTCCCCTGCCCCTGGTCGGTCACGCTGGTCGCGCACCGGATCTCACCGTTCGGCTCAAGCGAAAGCCGGCAGCTCTCGTGCGCAGAGACCCGGATACCGAGCGGCCCATAGAGCTGCGGCCCGACACCGGTCTGCTCGATAAAGGCCGCCAGCCCGATGCCGCGATAGATGCCCTTGTCGCGAAGCTGCCGTTGCTCGGCACGCAGCAGGTCGTAATTCATCAGCGACAGCAGCCGATCGTGACAGCGGTCGAGCGACAATTCGCTCAGGACAACGCCCGCGGCGCTCCTGCTCAACTTTTCTCCGGAGGGCGCATAGTTGCGGCGGCGCATGTCAGCCGGGTCGAGACCAAGGCCGCGCGCCGCGAGATCGATCAACTGCTCGGTGACGGTACAGGCGATCGGCTGGCCAACCGCACGCAGCACGCCGCTGGGCGTCTTGTTCTGGAAATAGCTGCGCAGCCGGCCGCTGAAATGGTCAAGCCGATAAGGCGCGGCCGACATATGGATCGACTGCAGCCCTTCGCCGACACTGCCGCGCGGGTACGATGAATAGGCACCCATGCCATGCAAGACGACGACATCCATCGCGAGCAACTTCCCGCTGGCATCGACCGCGAGCCGGCCTTTGACCTTGGCCTCGCGCGCATGCACGTCGCTGACGAATGATTCCAGACGGTCGGCCACGAACTTCACCGGCTGGCCGAGCAGGATGGCGATCGCGGCGACCGCCATCTCGTCCGGATAGGCCGAAAGTTTCATGCCGAACGCCCCGCCGACATCGGGCGTGATGACCTGCACATCGCGGGGCGCGAGACCGAATTGCGTGGCGAAAATATCCCGCATCTGGTTCGGCACCTGATGCGAATGATGAACCGTAAGCTTGCCCAGACGCGCGTCGAACTCAGCAAGGATGGACCGCGGTTCGAGCGTAACGCCGGTCTGCCGGCCGAAGACGAAATCGTGCTCGACCACAAGATCGGCTCCGGCGAAGGCTTGCGCCGGGTCGCCTGCGGTGAACTGATGATCGAGACCGAGATTGGCCGGGAGCGCGCTGTTGACACGCTGCGCATCCGGTCGCGCGGCGGCTTCCGGCGAACCGATCGCCGGCAATTCCTCCCACACAATCGCGATATGCTCGATGGCGTCTTCGGCTTCCGCGCGGCTGTTGGCGACCACGGCAACGACCGGTTCGCCCTGCCATGTCGCTTCATCGCGCGCGAGCGGAAATTGCGGCGGCGAAATATGGTTCGGGAGCGCAGCAAGCCTGGTCTGCCACGGCGCGCAAACCCCTTCGAGGCTGGCAGCCGTGACAACGGCGATGACGCCCGGCGAAGCGGCAGCCGCGCTGGTGTCGATAGCTCCGATCCTCGCATGCGCGTACGGGCTGCGCAGGAATGCGACATGACCGGCGTGGACAGCGACGTCGTCGGTATAGCGCCCGCGGCCCGACACGAGCCGCCGGGCTTCGGGACGCGCAACCCTCGCACCGATGAGCCCCTCGACCTTTGTCACGCCGATGCCCCTGCGCGGCGCGTCATGACCGCTTCGATGGCGTCGACAATGGCCTGATAGCCGGTGCAGCGGCAGTAATTGCCCGACAATCCATCGCGGATGGCATCACGCGAGAGCGCCGGGCCGCTCAGCATCTCGACAGCAGTCGCCATCATCCCCGGCGTGCAATAGCCGCATTGCAGCGCATTACGGCGAACGAATTCGTCCTGCAATTCGGCAATCGCGTCGCTGACGGTCGACAGCCCCTCGATGGTATCGACATGACAGCCATCGGCCTGGACCGCCAGCATGAGGCAACTGCGGATCGATCGTCCGTCCACGATGACATTGCACGCGCCGCAAACCCCGTGCTCGCATCCGATATGCGTTCCGGTCTTGCCCAAGGCGTTGCGAATGAAGTCGCCGAGATGCGTACGCGCATTGACCTTCGCGCTAATTCGGTCGCCGTTGAGGACGAACGCGATCTTGTGCCGTTCATTGGCGGAGTCAAAATTCGCGACGTCAGACATGGGCGGCAGTCCGGAATTCTGCGAAGGCGCGGCGCAGCAGTTCCGCGGCTTGCCGCCGCTTTGTCTCCGGCCGGCCCTGATGATTGTCGATCGGGTCCATACCGGCAGCGATCGCATCCGCCATATCGCGCAACGCCTGCTCGGAGGCATCGGCGGAAATGGTCATACCTTCGGTCACGGTCGAGAGAAGCGGCGTTGGCTCGGAGCCGAAGATCACCGCTTCGATGGCTTCGATCCGGCCTTGCTTGCTTATGCCTTTCACCGCGATGCCGACGATTGCGAAATCGCCGTGCCGGCGGTTCAGTTCCTGGAAATGAAATCGTTCGTCCGGTGCCGCGCATGGGATACTGACCCCTGCGATCATTTCGTCATCGCCACGGTCCGTCGTGTACAGCCCCTGAAAGAAATCCCGCGCCGCGACATCGCGCGCGCCGGCCCGGCCGTTCAGGTGAATCGTCGCGTTCAGAAGAACGGCCATGGCTGGCATTTCCGCGGAGGGGTCGGCCAGCGCGAGACTTCCACAGGTGGTGCCGCGATTGCGAACGGCCATGTGCGCGACATGCGTCATGGCGGACGCCACGACCGGCGCCCGTTCCGCAATCAGCGCGGAGTCCAGCACCTCACGGTGGCGCGTCAGCGCGCCGATATGGATAGCGTCGCCCCGGTCGGCTATGCCCTGCAGGGCCGAGATCCGATTGATGTCGACGAGCATGCCGGGTGCCGACAGCCGCATGTTGAGCGTTGGCATCAGGCTCTGGCCGCCGGCGAGCACCTGCGCTTCACCGGCATTGTCCGCAAGCAGCGCCAGCGCTTCGTCTAGCGTATCCGGACGACGGTAGCGAAAGTGTGGGGCCTTCATCGCAAAGCCCTGGCTAATCCGGCACGAAGCTTGTGACGATCTGCGGGAACATGAAGATCAGCACCATCATCAGGATGGTCAGCCAGACATAGGGGATCGCCGCGCGATAGACCATCCCGATGGTGATATGCGGCGGCGCCACGCCCTTCAGGACGAACAGCAGCAATCCGAACGGCGGCATCATCAGCCCAATCTGCATACACAGTAGATAGAGAATGCCGAACCAGACCAGATCGACGCCCATCGCGCGCAACAGCGGCATGTAAAAGGGCAACGTGATCATCATGATGCTGGTCTGGTCGATGAAAAACCCAAGCAGGATCAGGATGCCCAGCATGCCGATCATGACCACGTTCGGCGTGAGTTGCGCGCCCTCGATCAGCGCGACGAGACCCGCGGTAGCCCCGGAGAAGCTCAGTAGCTGCGCGAAGGTGGTCGCGCCGACAATGATGAACAGGAGCGAGCCCGAGATCGAGACCGTTCCGAGGAACGATTTCCAGAGGTTCTGCGGCGTCAGGGCGCGATAGCAGCCAGCGAGAATGATAGTTCCGAGCGCACCCAGAGCCGAGGATTCGGTCGCCGTCGCCCAACCCTCGGTCATACTGAAGACCACGACAGCGAAGATGAGGATCAACGGCGCAACCGTGAGGACGAGATTGAGCCACGGCCGCTCGAGCTTGACGCCTTCATCGTCGGACACCGGCGCGAGGCTCGGATTGATCCAGCAGCGCAGCATCACATAGGCAATGAAGAAGGCGGCCAGGATCAGGCCCGGCACAATGCCGCCGACCAGAAGGCCGGTGATGGAGATGCCGGCCAGGCTGCCGAGCAGCACCGCGAGACCGGAGGGCGGGATCAGGATATCGACGCCGCCGATCGCCAGCGTCGGCCCCATCGCGGTCTTCGGGTCATAGCCTCGCGCCAGCATCTGCGGCAGGAGGAGCGAGCCGAGCATCGCTGTCGTAGCGATGGTCGAGCCGGAAATCGCCGAGAAGATCGTGCCTGCGACCAGCGTCACCACTGCGAGCCGGCCCGGCACGCGCTTGATCACCGCGTCGACCGCATCCACGGACTTCATTGCCAGTCCGGTATGGAACAGCACCTCGCCCATCAGCACGAACAGCGGAATCGGCACGAGCGAAAACTGCGCGACGGAGACCTGCTCATTGCGCACCATCTGCTCAAGGCCGGGAATGCCGCCGAAGATCAAATAGGATCCGGCGATGTTGATCATGAAGAAAACGAACGCGACCGGCACCGCCGCCAGCAGGAACAGCACCTTGGCGGAGAACATGATCGCGAGGATCGAGACCCAGCTCACGGCATTTCCTCAGGCCGGATTCCCGGCACGCCTTCGGCGGCCAGCGGCACGGCGCCCGCAGGTGTGCGGATGAGCGCGACCAGCAGTTCGAGCGCCTGGAAAAACAACGCAAGCGTCGACAACGGGATGATCCAGTCGAGCCACCAT
Source organism: uncultured Hyphomicrobiales bacterium (assembly GCA_964539845.1). GTDB lineage: Bacteria > Pseudomonadota > Alphaproteobacteria > Rhizobiales > Xanthobacteraceae > Pseudorhodoplanes. The sequence goes on along the minus strand of CAZIKZ010000121.1, from coordinate 7,045 downwards.
TGCGGGAAGATCAGATCTTTGAAGATCAGCGTGCCTTCCTGATAGCTACGCACCATCAGAATGGTGGCAATGACGCAGGTGACCACGCAAATCGCCATGATGACGACCAGCACACCGCATTCGATGATGCGCGTCTTGGCCGGATCGAGCCGCGCGATGACGAGATCGACGCGGATATGCTCGTTGGTTCGCAGGAGATACGGCGCCATAAAGAAAGTCGAGGCGAACAGCGCGTATTCTGTCAGTTCGATAAGGCCGACGATCGAGGCGAAGCCGAACATCCGGAGGATCACCTCCGCGCTGATACTGAGCATCATGACGGCGATCAGCACTACAGCCAGAACGCATAGCACGCGCACCAGCTGGCCATTGAGCCAGAAGACGATGCGCATGCTATCGTAACGCTTCGCGTAAGGGCACCCGACCTCGTTATTTCTTGATCAGAAGCGACTGCAGCTTACCGATCGAGTCCGGGCTGAGCTTCTTCAGATCATCCCAATAGAGATCGAGCGCGACCTTCTTCCACTCCGGGCCGAAATCGATAGTCTTGATGCCGCCCTTCTCCATCGCGGCAAGCGAAGACTTGGTGGTCTCTATGGTGTAGGCGAGGATATCCTTCTCGAACCACACCACCGCGTCGTCCATAACCTTGCGCTGGGCGGGCGTCAGCTTGTCATAGGCACCCTTGTTCATCAGGATATTCACGACGACGTTGTAGAAGCCCGGATCGATCCGGACCTTCGTCAGCTTGCCCCAGCCGAAATCGTCGATGCCCCAGAGCGGATAGCCGTAGCCCTGCACCACGCCGCGTTCGAGCGCGGTGAACACTTCCGGCGGAGCGATGTTCACGCTGGCGATGTTGAAGTGCTTGAAGATCGCGTTGTAGTTCGGCTGACCGCGAAAACGCATCCCGCTCAGATCGGCAGGCTTCGCGACCGGCGACTCCTTGGTCAGATAAAGATGGAACGGCACACCCATGCCGTAGGTCGTGAGATAAACCGCGTTCATACGGTCATTTGCGATCTTGTTCAGCATCGCATAGGCGCCGGAAGCGCGCTGCTCTGCAACGGTCATGTCGGAGAGGATCTGCGCGTCGCCCTCAACCATGTTGCTCTTGTAATAGGCCGGAGGAATCGAGGCGATATCGAGTACGCCGGACTTCACCGCATCGGCCTGATTGTTCGCGGGCACGGCTTCCGGGCCGCCAACGATCCTGATCTGGAGCACGCCCTTGCCGGTTTCGTTGACCCGATCCACGAAGCGCTTGAAGGGAATGCCGTAGGTTGTGGTCGGCGGCACGAACACCGCCGCTTTCAAGGTTACCTCTTGCGCCCACGCGGAAATCTGGGTCGCGAGAAGCAGACCAGCTCCGGTCAGACCTGCAGTCAGCAAGCGCGGCATTGCGAGACAATTGCTCGTCGCAGGCATGGACGCTCTCCTTTTGATTTAGATCAATCCCATAACCGAAAGATGTTCGGTTATAACCTTACCGTCAAGCGCGATCACGCGATGTCCGCTGAATTCATTCTGTGCAAGCTGCCTCTGTTTGCGCTGCAAAAAGATGCAGCTGGGCGAGACGACAGCGCCGGATACGACCGGACCTCTTATCAAATATGCCTATTTTAAAAGGTCAATCGAGCATGTCGCGTGCACTGCACATGGTCTTTGAATGCTTCAAACAACGCCGCGGCCGTATCGACCTGCGGCGGGGCACCTCGCTTGTCCGGGTGCCGAGCCCGCGGCTTCCGAGCAAAACCGAACATGATTCCAATTGTGCTGGCGGAGCGCCGCCAATTGCTCTAACCTTATTCCAAACCAAAACCATCTGCGCACACCACAGGAGATCGTCTATGGCCAAGCTTCGACACGTCGCCATTCAGGTACCGGATCTCGAAAAGGCCGCCGCCTTCTACGAAGGCGCGTTCGAGCTCAAGCGCGTCAGCCAGGTCGAAAGCCCGATCGGCAATGCGATTTCGCTGTCGGACGGGGTGATGAATCTCACGCTCCTGCATTTCCCGGAAGGCACCAAGGGCGGCAAGGGTGGTCCCGACTGGGCGGGCCTGCATCACATCGGCTTCGTGGTCGAAGACGAAGTCAAGACCGCGGAAAAGATCAAGGAACTGGGCGGCGAGTTCTTCATGCAGCTCCCGAGCTATCCGGGCGTCGACGCCGAGAAGAAATTCAAGGACGTGAACGGCATCGTCTTCGACGTCGCCGAGCACGACTGGCGGCTGGCCTAGTCGTCCCATGCGTATCGTTGCGGTCAACGAGCGGACGATCCCGCTTTCGGCCGCAAGCCGCAACGCGAGCATCAGCTTCGACGCGATGACGGCGAGTGCGCTCGCCATCGTCACGGACGCGACGGTGAACGGCCGCCCCCTTGTCGGGGTGGCGTTCGGTTCGGTCGGGCGCTACGGCCATGGCGGGCTTTTGCGCGAACGCTTCATTCCGCGTCTCCTGGCGGCGGCCCCCGATGACTACGCGGACGGCGATGGCGGGATCGACCCGAAAAAGGTCTGGACCATCGCCATGCGTAACGAAAAGGCCGGCGGCCATGGCGAGCGCTCCGGCGCGGTCGGGCTGATCGATGCAGCGATCTTCGACCTCGCGGCCAAGCGAAAAGGCCTGCCGTTATGGGCCTATCTGGCCGAGCGTTACGGACGCACCGCTGAAAACACGGTCAATATTTACGCCAGCGGCGGGCATTATCGCGAGAGCGACGATATCGGCCAGTTGCGTGAGGACATCCGCCGCGCCATCGCGCGCGGCCATCGCCGCTTCAAGATCAAGATTGGCGGCATCGCGCTCGCCGATGACGTGCGCCGGATCGAATCGGTCCTGAGTACGCTTGAGCCGGGCATGTCGCTTGCGGTCGATGGCAACGGCACCTTCTCGCGTGAGACCGCTTTTGCATATGCCGGGGCACTGGCGGGCCATCCGCTCGCCTGGATCGAGGAACCCGTGCATCCGCTCGACTACGACCTGCATCGCGAACTGGCGAGCCGCTTCCCCTCCCCGATCGCGACCGGTGAAAACCTGTTCTCGGCCGACGATGCCCGCAACCTCTTGCGTTACGGCGGCCTTCGGCCGGATCGCGACATCCTGCAGTTCGATGTGTCGCTGAGCTACGGTATCGTCGAATATCTGCGCATCCTTAACACAATGTCAGATCACGGCTGGAGCCGCACGCAATGCGCGCCGCATGCAGGGCACTTGTTCGCGTTCAACGTCGTGGCCGGCCTGGGACTGGGTATGGCGGAAACCGCAATCGACGAGGCCGGGCTGTTTGGCAAGCTGACATCGGCTTTGCCCGTTGCGGACGGACGCGCGATATTGCCGGAACGCCCGGGAACCGGGCTGGAAGCGTCGCCTGTGTTCTCCGACATCTTCTCAGGCTTGCTGCAATAGACGGAGTGACAGCATGCGGAGCGAGACGGGTGACTTGCTGATCAAAATCGAATTATATTCGTCTTTGATCCTGACCGGCCTCGGCAGCGGCCGGATTCGAGCATACAGGGGCTGAAGGCATGAACCAGATCATTGGCCAGCCGGAAGGCGTCGACTTTCCGATCTCAGCGGGGGATATCCGCGCGCTGGTGCGTCCCGACCATGTGCACCGGCGGGCTTATTCCGATCCGGAGATTTTCGCGATCGAGCAGCGCCGCATCTTCGGACGGCTCTGGATTTATGTGGCGCACGAAAGCCAGCTGAAAAAGCCCGGCGACTTCATCCGTACGCGCCTGTCCAAATACGAGGTGCTGGTGACCCGGCACCATGACGGCAATATCCATGTGCTGCACAATCGCTGCCCGCATCGCGGCGCGCGCCTCTGCATGGTCGATCAGGGCTCCAACCGTGCATTCAGTTGCCCGTATCATGCCTGGGTGTTCCGGCCGGACGGCTCGCTCGCCTCGGTCCCGCATCCGAAAAGCTATCCGGCCGATTTCAACATCGCCGATCCGCAAAATCACATGCAGCGGGTCGCCAATGTGCAGACCTATCGCGGCTTCGTGTTCGCCAACCTGTCCGACAATCCGCCGCCGCTGCTCGAGCATCTCGGTCCGATGACGGATGTGATCGACAATCTGGTCGATCGCGCCCCGGACGGCGAGGTCGAGATCGCCGATTCGAGTTTTTCACTGGAATATAGCGGGAACTGGAAGCTGCATCTGGAGAACGCAGCCGACATCTTCCATCCGACCTTCGTGCACGCATCGTCGGTCATGCCGGCACGCCGCGCGCCGGCCAATGCGTCGATCCTCGATCAGGATCAAACCCGCGAGATGCTGCTCGCCAACGGTTTCGGCTTCAAGGAATGGGAAGGCATCCAGCTCAACGGCCTGGACAGCGGCCATACCTACATGACGAGTTTCTATGACAGCGGCGTGCTGGCCCGGCAAAGCGAAGACCCGGTCGCGATCGAATACCGGCGGTTGCTCGCCGACAAGCTTGGTGAAGAGCGCACCGCGGGCGTGCTCGGAATGAACAGGTTCAACAACATCATTTACCCGAACCTGATCATCAACGCGCAGTATCAGCAGATGCGCGTCACCATCCCGCTCTCGGTCGACCGCACGCTGGTCCGTATCCATTGCTTCCGTCTGAAAGGCGCGCCGGACGCCATGTTCCATCGCGCAGTGCGCTTCCTCACCACGATCGGCTCGCCGGCCTCGATGATCTTCTCCGATGACGTTGAGATGCTCGAACGCTGCCAGCGCGGACTTGCAAGCGAGACCGGGCCGTGGATCGATTTTTCGCGGGGCATCGACAGCGACAACCAGGGTCCGGACGGCAGCGTCTCCGGCGCGGCAAGCGAAATGCCGATGCGCGTCCAGTTCAAGGCCTGGGTGAAACACATGACGGCCGAGGCTGCCTGATGCTCCCGTACGAGACGCTACGCCAGATCGAATTGTTTATCCTGAAGGAGGCGCGCCTGCTCGACGAAGGCGCGTTCGAGGCCTGGCTCGATCTCTATGCGCCAGAGGGCGTCTACTGGATGCCGAGCAAGCCGGGCCAGACCGACCCGTTGAATGTCGCCTCGATCATCTATGAGGATCATGCAATCCTTGCGATCCGCGTACAGCGTCTCCTAGAGGCGCGCGCGCTGGTGCTGACCCCGATGCCGCGGACCGTCCATATCGTCTCGAATATCGAGGTGCTGAGCGGCGACGCGGATTCGCAGGACTTCGAGGTCGGCGCCGCCTTCCTGTGCACTGAAATACAGGGCGACCGCCAGCGCATTTACACCGGCCGGCAGGTTCACCATATTTCCCGCGAGGGCGAATCTTTTCGTATCCGCCGCAAGCGGGTTGCCCTGATGAACAGTGACGGCGTGCATTCGCCGATGACGATTCCGATCTAGGGTTTCAGGACGCTCCGCGGGCAGCACCTTGGTACAGGTCAAGAAAGAAACCGTCCGAAACGCCATCCTCGATGCCGCACGCGATCTGTTCTCGGATCGCGGCTATCATCGCACGACCCTGCTCGACATCGCGCAGCGCGCCGGTACCGGCGTCAGCAGCCTGTATTCGTATTTCCCATCGAAGCTGCACCTCCTCTATGCGGTGGTCGAGCCGTGGGAAAAGGAATGCTTCTGGCGGCTGGAAGCCAATGTCCGCAAGATCGAGGATCCGCGCGAGCGGCTGCGGGCCATCCTTCTGGGTGTGTGGCGAGACATTCCGATGGAGAATATCGGTCTCGCCAACAGCCTGATGGAGGCGCTTGCCTCCGCGGACCCGGGCGAAAAGAAGCCCTCACCTTTGCTGGCCTGGACCGAACAGCGGCTTCGGCTCATGCTCGAGAGCGCGGTCCCGGTACAGGCCGGCCGCACGCTCGATTACGATCTCCTGTCGCATCTTTTCCTGATGGCCTATGACGGCTTCGTCATCAATCAGAGGCTGAACGACCTGCGTGACATTGAGCGGCTGGTCGATACGGTCTGCGACATGATGATGGAGCCGACGCGCTCCGCCGCCCCGGACGAGCGGCCGGTGACAAAGCCAAAGGCATCGCGGACACGGCAGAAGCGCGCCGTTCAGCAGGACACCTGATCTCACTGCGGCTTGCAGGCCGGCATTCCTCGGCGGGCAGCGTCAGTGGCAGCCCGACAAGCCTGCGAAGCGGTTCGGACCCGGCCGTGGCATCGCCAGACTTTCATCGTGACGCACGGCGCCGGGCGGCTGAGCCCGCGGATGATGCCTTCGGACACACCCCACTAACTGCTTGTATTGACGTTTCGTCTTGTATTCTTTCGAACGACCACTAGAATTTATACCAGCATGACGAGCGCAGACGCTATCGCCTCCAATCGCTGGGAGCCGACGCCCCGCTGGGAGCGCCGCTATCGCGAAGTGCTGGGCGTGGCCGCCACCGCCTTTGCGGAGAAGGGCTATCTCGGCGCCAGCATCAAGGACATCGCGGACCGTCTCGGCGTGCGGCAGGCGAGTCTCTATTACTACTTCCCGTCGAAGGAAGCGGCGCTCGCCGCGATCTGCGAACTCGGCGTCAAAGGCTTCATCGACAATCTGCGCGAGATCCTTTCAAAACAAATTCCGGTCGCTGAGAAAATTCGCGCGGCGATCGCCAATCACCTGATGCCGCTTCGCACGCATCCCGACGCCGAATACATTCGCGTCTTCATCCGGCATCGCCACGAATTGCCTGACGGCTTGCGTCACAAGATCGCGGCACTGGCTCGCGATTACCAGCATCTGCTCGAGCAGCTCTTCATCGACGGCATCGCATCTGGAGAATTGCAACGCGACCTGAACCCGCAGCGGGCCGCTCTGGCGTTGCTCGGGCTATGCAATTCGGTCATCGCGGCTCGCGCTTTGCCGCAGACTTCCTCGGTCGACGACCTCATCGAGGATTATGCGCGGATGTTTACCTACGGCGTTCTCGCGCCGACGACGACGTAATAGCCGCACCGCCGCGGCGCAAAAAAGAACAGTTCGAGGGACGGAATGACCGACGAGAGCTACAGGGACGTCTATCGGCGTGCGAGCCAGTACCGGAAAACCCCGTTTCTGGAGCGCCCCTATTTCGG
>CAZIKZ010000120.1:0-12316 GCA_964539845.1 uncultured Hyphomicrobiales bacterium | reverse complement strand
TTGCCGGCGACCATCATCAGGTCGGCCATTTCGTCGACGATCACCACGAGATACGGAAGCTCCTCGAATTCGAGATCCTCCTTCTCGTAGATCGCTTCGCCGCTGTCCTTGTCGTAGCCGGTATGCACGGTGCGGCTCAGCACCTCTCCCTTCGCCTTCGCTTCGTTCACGCGCGTGTTGTAGCCGTCGATGTTGCGCACGCCGAGCTTCGACATCTTCTTGTAGCGCTCTTCCATCTCGCGCACGGCCCATTTGAGCGCGACAACGGCTTTCTTCGGATCGGTGACGACCGGCGTCAGAAGATGCGGGATGCCGTCATAGACCGAGAGTTCGAGCATCTTCGGATCGATCATGATCAGCCGGCATTGATCGGGCCGCAGCTTGTACAAAAGCGACAGCAGCATCGTATTGATCGCGACCGACTTGCCGGAGCCGGTGGTGCCGGCGATCAGCAGATGCGGCATGCGCGCGAGATCGACCACGACCGGCTCGCCGCCGATGGTCTTGCCGAGGCAGAGCGGCAGCTTGGCCGGCGACTTGTCATATTCGCTGGCAGCCAGCATTTCGCGGAAATAGACCTTCTCGCGAAATTCGTTCGGCAGCTCGATGCCGATGGCATTGCGACCGGGAACGACGGCGACGCGTGCCGACACCGCGCTCATGGAGCGCGCGATATCGTCGGCGAGGCCGATTACACGCGAGGACTTGATGCCGGGTGCGGGCTCGAGTTCGTACAGCGTCACCACCGGACCGGGGCGCGCATTGATGATCTCGCCCTTGACGCCGAAATCTTCCAGAACGCTTTCGAGCGCCTCTGCGTGTTCCTCGATCTCCTCGGTGCTCTGCGTGGCCTTGTCGCTTGCCTTCGGTGCTGCGAGCAGGTTGAGCGGCGGCAGCACGAAACTGCCCGAGCGCTTCGGTTTCGGTTGCGACTGGACACGAGTCTTGCGCGGAGCAGGAGCGGACTCTTCCTCCTCTGCGTCTTCCTCTTCCTCGTATTCGTCTTCTTCGTAGCCTTCATCCTCGGGCTCCGCACGCATGCGCGGTTCGACGCGCGTGGCGCGTGCTGCCGTCCGTGCGGGACGCGCCGCGGCTTCTTCATCGCCGGACAGGCGGCGCCGGATAAACAGCGACAGCTGCGCCTTGGCGCTCAGCATCATATGGACCAGCCAGCCGAGTGAGACTGAACCGCGCTCCTCGTCTTCCTCGAACTCCTGAGCATCGCGGTGGATGTCGGCGGCAAGATCGCCGCGTCTGCGGAAGCCGAAGCCGAGAACGACGGCAAGCGAGACTAGCGCCGCCGCGCCGATGACGATCGCCAGCACGAACCGGCTGGTCCCCGATCCACCGAAGATAAAGAGCGGGAGCTTGAGGATTGCATCTCCGGTCACGCCACCCATTCCGGCCGGGAGCGGCCAGCCGGAGGTTCGCGGCAGGCACGACGCAAAGGCCGATGCGAGCAGCAGACCCGCGATCCACGATCCCGCACGCAGCCAGCGGCGGCCCGGTGCGCGGTGCGTCAGCAGACGCCAGCCCCAGGTTGCGATCGGCAGCACCAGCATGATCGACGCAACACCGAACAGCTGAATCGACAGGTCGGCGATGACGGCGCCGCTCCGTCCGAGCCAGTTGCGCACCGGCGCATCCGTCGCGTGACTAAGGCTCGGGTCCTGCACCGACCATGACGCCAGTGCGAGCGTCAGTACGAACGCGATGAGGAGAAGCGCGAGGCCGGACAATTCGCCGAGGCGCCGTCTGATCGCGCTGCGCAGATCGTCGGAGAGAAATTCGAACCGGTCGAGACCGCGATGGCTGATGGCTGGCATGCGCGTTACCCGAGCACGGCCACGAGGCGATGCAGAGCCTCGGCGGTGGTTGCATTGTCGTGCACCATGGCGACGCGGATATAGTCGCGGCCCGGATTGCTGCCGTCGCTTTCGGTGTAGGACGCATATTCGCCGGGCAGCACGCGCAGGCCCGCTTCGCGCCAGAGACGCTCGGTCGCGCGTACACTGCCGCCTTGCGCCGATACGTCGAGCCATAGAAAGAAGCCGCCGGGCGGGCGCTTGTAGCCATAGCGGTCGCCGATGATCTGGTCGGCGAGATCGAATTTCTGCGCGTAAGCTGTCCGGTTTTCGATCACATGCGTTTCGTCGTCGAGGGCAGCGGCAGCAACCGCCTGCGCGGGCATCGGCACTTGAGGAGCCGCGTTATTGCGGTATTCAAGAAAGCGCGCGAGAAACCCGCGGTCGCCCGCGACAAAGCCAACGCGCAGGCCGGGCAGGTTCGATCGCTTGGACAGCGAGTTGAACACAACGGCGTTGGCGTAATCAGGTCCGGCGACTTCCAGCATGCCGACAGGCTTCTCCCCGAAAAAGATTTCCGAATAGCACTCGTCGGAAAAAATCATGAAGTTGTGCTTGCGCGCCATTGCGACGAGCCGCGTGAGATAGTCGCGGCTGGCAACCGACCCTTGAGGATTGGCGGGCGAGGCGAGGTAGAAGGCCACCGTTCGCGCGAGCAACGTCTCACTGAGCGAATCGAGATCGGGCAGAAAGCCGCTTCGCGCGGTCGCCGGCATATAGATGGTCTCGCAATGCGAGGCCGACGCGCCCGCCGAATAGGCGCCGTAGCATGGATTCGGAACGAGGATGGCCGGATTTCCCGCGCGCGGCGGCGCGTTGCGGGTTGCGGCAAGCGCTGCGAGGAACAGGCCTTCGCGGGTGCCGTTCAAAACCAGCACTTCGGATTCGGAATCGAGCGGACGGGGCAGGTCGTAACGCCGGCTGAGCCAGCCCGTCACGGACTTGCGGAAAAGCTCGGTGCCCTTGTTGGCCGGGTAGCGCCCGAGATCGGCGATGTGCTGCGCAAAAACCGGTCCGGCAAAGGCCGGCACCGGATGCTGCGGCTCGCCGACCGCGCAGTTGATGGCGGGCTTGCCGGGTTCTACCGGGGCGAGAAGATCGTTCAGGCGCGCGAAAGCCGAGCGATTCTGCGCACGCGTTTGCGCCGTCCGCGCGGACGATAGGGGCTGTTCGCGTTCGGCGGGATTCATGAACATCACGCGTATTTCGGCCGGATTACCTGACGGTCGAAAGCCTAGGCCGCGCAGGTAAAGGTCCGATTAACCATCGGATCTCCGTGACGCGAAGAAGGCGCGTGCCCACAAAAGAAAGAGGCTCCGGTCTTGCGACCGGAGCCTCCATTCGGCGAGGGGCGGTGCCGGGTATACGCCCCGCCGCACGACTCTTGGCAGCCGGCTAGAGCATGATGCCGAAAAGTGCGAAGCGGTTTTCGGACAACATCATGCTCCGACGCTATTGCACCGACTCACCATGAAGGGAGATGTCGAGGCCTTCTTCCTCTTCGGCTGCCGTCGGTCGCAGTCCGATCACCACATTGATGATGAACAGGATGATCGCACTGACGATCGCGCAGTAGATGATGGTGACACCGACGCCATAGAGCTGCGCCATGACGCTCGCGTCCTTGCCGGCTTCGTTGATCGCCGCGTCGGCGAACACGCCGGTCAGGATCGCGCCGATGATGCCGCCGACGCCGTGGACGCCGAACACGTCGAGCGAGTCGTCATAGCCCAGCGCCTTCTTGATATGCACTGCGGCGATGTAGCAGCCGATGCCTGCCACGATGCCGATGATCAGGGCGCCGGTCGGATTGACGAAGCCGGCTGCCGGCGTGATCGCCACGAGACCGCCGATCGCCCCCGAAAGGATGCCGAGCAGGCTCGGCTTCTTGACGATGATCCACTCACAGAACATCCACGCCAGCGCCGCGGCTGCGGTTGCAACCTGGGTGTTGACCATCGCCACGCCGGCCAGCCCGTTGGCGCCCGCCGCGGAGCCTGCGTTGAAACCGAACCAGCCGACCCACAGCAGCGAGGCGCCGATCAGTGACAGAGTCAGGTTATGCGGCGACATATTGGCAGTGCCGTAGCCCTTTCGCTTGCCGAGGATGATGCAGGCGACGAGGCCCGCGATACCGGCGTTGATGTGAACCACGGTGCCGCCGGCGAAATCCAGCACGCCCGCGGTGGAGAGGAAACCGCCGCCCCAGACCCAATGCGCGACCGGCACATAGACCAGCAGCAGCCACAGGCCCATGAACCACAGCATTGCCGAAAATTTCATGCGCTCCGCGAAGGCGCCGGTGATCAGGGCCGGAGTGATGATGGCGAAGGTCATCTGGAATGTAATGAAGACCCATTCCGGAATGGTGCCGGTGAGTGAGTCGTTCGTCACGCCGGCGAACATGGCCTTCGAGAGGCCGCCAATATAGGCATTGGAACCTTCGGGTCCTTCGGACAGGGCGAGCGAATAGCCCGCGACCATCCAGAGGATGCTCATCAGGCAGCAGATCGCGAAGCTCTGCATGATGGTCGCGAGCACGTTCTTCTTGCGCACCATGCCGCCGTAGAACAGGGCGAGACCCGGGATGGTCATCATCAGCACGAGCGCGGTGGAGGTCAGCATCCAGGCGGTGTCGCCGGTATCGAGCTTGGGTGCAGGCTTCGCGTCCTGCGCGAAGGCCGACATGGCCGCGAGCATGACCGCGGTAGAAAGGGCGGCGGTCAGTCCGGCCCGGGTTGGAAACTTGAACGACATAATGAGGCTCCTGTCCGAATACGTTCGGGTCGTTTAGAGGGCGGAGGCGTCTGTTTCGCCGGTGCGGATGCGCACCGCGCTTTCCAGGTTGATGACGAAGATCTTGCCGTCACCGATCTGGCCGGTTTTGGCGGCGCCGGTGATGGCTTCGATGACCTTGTCGACCTGGTTGGTATCGACTGCGACCTCGACCTTGAGCTTCGGCAAGAAGCTCACGGCGTATTCGGTGCCGCGATAGATTTCGGTATGCCCCTTTTGACGCCCGTAGCCCTTGACCTCAGTGACGGTCATGCCGTGCACCCCGATCGCGGTCAGGGCGTCGCGGACCTCGTCGAGCTTGAATGGCTTTATGACGGCCATGACGATTTTCATTTGGTTCGATCCCCGTTGGCCCGAAGCTTAGGTACGGCTTCGGCTGTATCACTCGGGGTCCGGACACGCGGTTGTGCCCCGCAAACCGGCCCCCCGCGCGATAGGGAATCAAACGCCGTGCCACTTCGCCGCAAGCGAGCTAACAATCTGATTTGATTGAGAGTTTCGGAGAGCGTGACCCGCCTCGGGGTGCGCCCTTCGTTGCAGAGCACAAACGGACGCCATGACTGCCTAGCAAACAGTCAGCTGCCTGCGTGTGAGTCGCCTGAAAAACAAAGCCCGGCGGAAGCCGGGCTGATGCAGGTAAAATCGCGAGAACAGGCGGCGCAGCGCCGCGATCAGCCGAAGCGGAAACCGTCGGTTGGCTGGCCGTGTTTTTGCGCCAACCGGTATTCAAGCATCAGCAGGCGGTCCTGACCCCAGAATTGTTCGCCCTCGTAAACATAGGTTGGTGCGCCGAACACGCCGAGGCGGATTGCCTCCTCGGTGTTGCGCTCGTATTCGGCTTTCACCGCGTCTTCTTCGGTCGCGGCGAGGAGAGCCTTTCCGTCGAATCCGTTTTCGTCCGCAATCGCCATCAGCGTCGGGTGATCGGCGATGTTGCGGTCCTCAACCCAGACAGCGCGCAGCACGGCATTGGTCAGCCGGCTCCAGTCGAGTCCGCGCTGCATCGCTGCGATCACGAGGTAACATGCGCGGCGATCGGCAACCGGATGAAACGCCGGTTCGAGATTGCACGGGCGCTGGAGAATCTCGCTCCAGCGTTTCAGTTCGAGATGCCGGTAAACCTGCCGCTGCTCGGCACGTTGTTTGAGGGGAAGACCGCCCGACACCGACCACACCTTCAGAAGGTCCATCGGCTTGTGCCGGATCGTCAGGTTGAAACGCTGCGCCAGTTTTTCGAACCGTTGATGACCGAGATAGGTCCATGGTGACGACATTGCGTCGTAATAGTCGATGACGGTATCCGGCATGGTCGAGTGGTCCGATTCTAACATTCGTATCCCTTCTCGGCTGCGCACTAGCGTGGTCGGGACACTAGCGACAATCATGAGAAGGGGCGCGGCAAGCCGATGCTCGCCGCGCCGTTTCGAATAACGATCAGTTCGTGCTGAGTTTGATATTCGCCGCCTTCACGATTGGCCACCACTTTTCGATCTCTGCCTTCTGATGCGCGGCCAGCGCTTCCGGGGTCTGCTGCTCCGGCGGCGGAATCACCTGGCCGAGTGCCTCGAGCTTCGCGCGCACGGCGGGGTCGGCGAGCGCATCCTTCACGGCGGCATTCAGCTTGGCGACAACATCTTTCGGTGTGCCTTTCGGCGCCCAGAGACCGAACCAGATCGAGACGTGCAGTTTCGGAAGACCGGCCTCGTCGACGGTCGGAATCTCGGGCGCCGATGGCAGGCGCTTGTCGGACGTCACCGCGTAAGCGCGGATCTTGCCCTCCTTCACATGCGGAAGCGCATTCGAGACGTGATCGAACATGAAGTCGATGTTGCCTGCGAGCAGATCCTGGAGCGCGGGAGCCGCGCCACGATACGGAATGTAATTAAGCTTCACGCCGGCGAGATTTTCAAAATAGACGCCGGCGACATGCGCGGCGCTGCCGGCACCGATGCTGCCGACCGCAGCCTTGTCCTGATTGGCCTTCGTCCATGCGACGAATTCTTTCAGATCCTTCGCCGGCACGCCGTTCTTCGAGACGAGCAGCATCGGATAGCTGGTCAGCAGCGCGACCGGTTCGAAATCGGTGAGCAGATCGAACGGCAGCGGATAGACCGCGCCGTTGATCACATGCGTGCTCCAGTGACCGAAGCTCAGCGTATAGCCATCGGCCGGGGCTTTGGCGACACGGCCGACGCCGATCGTGCCGGCTGCGCCCGTGACGTTTTCGACCAGGACTGACTGGCCGAGGCTCTGATTCATGCGTTCGCCGAGCGTGCGGATCAGTGCGTCGGTCGGGCCGCCGGCCGAGAACGGCACCACCACGGTGATCGGGCGGCTGGGAAAATCCTGGGCCGGCGAACCGGCGGTTCCGGCCAGGAGCAAGGCGGCTGCGAGCGCAGCGCCAGAGAACAGGCGTGACATGGGTATCCCTTTCCGGCGCCGCCTTCCGCGGCGCGCAACGTTGGCAGGGATATAGAATATTGTTTCTAATTGGCGCAATGGGCGGCACAAAAACAGTATAATGTACTACATCGCCCCAAGATTGGAGTAAATTCTTCCGATCTTGGGGCGTAACGGGGGCGCCTGTCCCGCACCCCGCACCCCGCACCCCATCCCACGGGCCGATCGCGGAGAGAGCCGGGATTGAGAGGACGAAGGCTTACTGCAGCGCTTCTCCGTGCTGAGTTATGTCGAGTCCCTCGACCTCCTGCTGCTGCGTGACGCGCAGCGGGACCATGAAGCCGATCACCTTGAGCAATATGAAGGTCACGGCTCCGGACCAGATCAGCGTCACTGCAACTCCGTAGAGCTGCGTCAGCACCAGTCCGGGATTGCCTTCGAGCAGGCCGGAGGTCCCGGCCGCTTCCGGCGTTGCCGAGACGGCGGCGACAGCGAAAACGCCGACCAGCAGCGTGCCGGTCAGGCCACCCACGCCATGGACGCCGAACACGTCGAGCGAGTCGTCATAACCGAGCTTCAGCTTCAGCCAGGTGCAGGCCCAGAAGCAGACCGCGCCTGCGATTACGCCGATGATCAGTCCCTGCATCGGCATCACGAAGCCCGCGGCCGGCGTGATGGTGCCGAGCCCCGCGATTGCGCCCGAGATCATGCCGAGCACCGACGGCTTGCTGCGCGTCCACCATTCGAGAAACATCCAGGCGAGCGCGCCGGCGCAGGCCGCGAGATGCGTGACCACGATTGCCATCGCCGCGCGCGATCCGGCCGATAATGCCGAGCCGCCGTTGAAGCCGAACCATCCGACCCACAGCATGCCGGTGCCGATCACCGCGAGCGTCAGGTTGAACGGCGCGAGATTCTCGTGGCCATAGCCGCGCCGTGCGCCGAGCACGAGCGCTGCGACAAGGCCCGCGACCCCGCAATTCAGATGCACCACAAGACCGCCTGCGAAATCGAGCACGCCGGCTGCGCCGAGAAAGCCGCCGCCCCAGACCCAATGCGCGATCGGCACATAGACGAACAGGAACCACAGCGCGGCGAACCATACGAAAGCGGAGAATCTCATCCGATCGGCGACCGAGCCGGAGACCAGCGCGACGGTGATGACCGCGAAGGTCATCTGGTAGATCATGAACAGCGCTTCCGGAATCGTCTTCGCGAGCGGATGCGTGCTCTCCATGCCGATGCCGTTCAGGAACGCGCGGCTGAAGGTGCCGATGATCGGGCCATCGCCGCCGAACACCAGCGAGTAGCCGACGATCGCCCACAGCACCGACACGAGCATTACCGCGACGAGGCTTTGCGCCATGGTCGCGAGCATGTTTTTCTTGCGCACCATGCCGGCATAGAACAGCGCCAGCCCCGGGAGCGTCATCATCAGGACGAGCGCGGTCGCCGTCATGATCCACGCGGTGTCGGCGGCATCGATTTTGGCCGGCGTCTGCGCGAAAGCGTACTGCGTTGAAAAAGCGAAAAGCGGCATGGCTGCGATGGCAGCAGCAATCCGCCGCGAAGGCGTTGTCATGGTCGTCTCCCCCGGTCTGACCCACACTTCGTTCATTCGCGCGCGGGCAGGGATCCAGCGCTTCTTATTGTTGTCTGGGCCCCGCCTTCGCGAAGACGAACGCATCAACTGCAGTGTTTTGTCGGCTCAAGCGCGCCTCAGAGCGCGTCGTTATCGGTCTCGCCGGTGCGGATGCGCACCGCGCGGTCGATCGACGTCACGAAAATCTTGCCGTCGCCGATCTGCCCGGTCTTGGCGGCCTGTGTGACGGCCTCGATCACCTTTTCGACCTGGTCGGTCGGAACCGCGATTTCGAGCCGGATTTTCGGCAGGAAATGCACGGCATATTCGGCGCCGCGATAGATTTCGGTATGGCCTTTCTGGCGGCCGTAACCCTTCACCTCGGTCACGGTCATGCCGTGAATCCCGACCGAGGTGAGCGCGTCGCGCACCTCTTCCAGCTTGAATGGCTTGATGATCGCGCTGACCAGTTTCATGAAGCGAGCCCCTGTCTTGCCGGCGCGCGAACAATAATCGCGCGTCTGGCGCTGCGGCCCGCCCGGCGCGGGCCCGGCCGCTTCAATTGCGCAGGTTATCGGCAAGCCACGGAAAGATTAAGCGGAGAATGGCGTCACCCCGGGATTTTCCTTGCCCGGAAGCACGCGATCCCGACGACGGCGTTACGCTTCCCGCCGCCGCAGCCGGACCAGCCCTTCTTGCGCGACTGTCGCCACCAGCGTGCCGTCGCGCCTGAAGATCAGTCCGCGGGACAGCCCGCGCGAGCCGTGAAGATTGGGCGAGTCCTGGCAATACAGCAGCCATTCGTCGGCACGGAACGGCCGGTGAATCCACAGCGCATGATCGAGGCTCGCGCCCATGAAATCCTTGTCGAACAGCGTGCGTCCGAGCGGCACCAGCGCGCTGTCGAGCAGCGTCATGTCGGATGCGTATGCGAGCACGCATTGATGGATTGCCGGATCGTCCGGCAGCGCGCCGGTGGCCTTGATCCAGACATTGAAACGGCCGTCTTCGGATTTGCGTCCGAGATAATGCCCGTAATCGATCGGGCGCAATTCGATCGGACGCTCACGCTTGTAATAACGCTGCACCTGTTCCGGCAGCGTCGGCAGGATGTCGCGCAATATCACGTCGTCGCTTGGCAGCGACTCTGGCCCCGGCACGTCGGGCATCGTGGCCTGGTTGTCCAGTCCGTCCTCGTTGTTATGGAAGGAGGCGATCATGATGAAGATCGGCCGGCCGTGCTGGATCGCCTTCACGCTGCGGGTGGTGAAACTCTTGCCGTCGCGCGTACGTTCGACCTCGTAGACGATCGGCACCTTGGGATCGCCCGCGAGCACGAAATAGGCATGCATGGAATGCACGGAGATGGCTTCGACCGTGCGGGTCGCCGCCACCAGCGCCTGACCGATCACCTGACCGCCGAACACACGCGGCCAGCCGTTCTGCGGCGATCGGCCACGGAACAGGTTGACCTCAAGGGGTTCGAGGTCGAGGACATCAAGAAGAGCCGAAACGGCGCCGGACATGAAAAAGCTCGTTCACTGTGTCGATAGTCCACGACATTCCGCAGGCGGCCTGAGGTCGCACTCCGGCATCGCGTAAGATAGACAGAGGCGCGGAGCGCGCCGCGCGAGTCAAGGCAAGATAAGGCCGGGCAGCAATGACCGAAGCGGGTGGAAAAATCGATATCCTGATTGCGGGCGGCGGATTTGCCG
This sequence comes from uncultured Hyphomicrobiales bacterium, assembly GCA_964539845.1. Taxonomy (GTDB): domain Bacteria; phylum Pseudomonadota; class Alphaproteobacteria; order Rhizobiales; family Xanthobacteraceae; genus Pseudorhodoplanes. Next base: position 1,958 of record CAZIKZ010000120.1, on the reverse strand, counting down.
GGCTCGCGCTCGCCATCGCGCTGCGTCAGGGCTCGGATCGGGCACTGTCGGTCGCGCTCGCCGATCCGGCGATGGATCGTGCCGCGGGCGATCCGCGCGCTTCGGCGATTGCCGCGGCCGCGCGGCGGTTATTCGAGACCATCGGGGTATGGCCCGCAATCGAGGCCGGCGCTCAGCCCATCCTCGACATGGTGGTGACCGATTCGCGGCTCGACAACGCCATGCGGCCGACCTTCCTGACATTCGACGGCGAGATCGCGCCGGGTGAGCCGTTCGCGCACATGATCGAGAATGGCCCGATGATCGCTGCCTTGCTCGACAAGGCGCGGGACGAGGGCGTCGATCTGCGGCCGGTCGCAGTCTCGCAATTCCGTCACGACCCGGCGCGCGTAACCGCGACGTTTGCGAACGGCGACGCGTTGTCTGCGCGGCTGCTTGTTGCAGCGGATGGTGCGCGATCCGCGATTCGTGAGCAGGCCGGTATCGCGACCCATGGCTGGGATTACGACCAGGCCGGTATTGTGACTACGATCGCTCACGGGCGCGCGCACAATGGCCGCGCCGAGGAACATTTCCTGCCGTCCGGTCCGTTCGCGATCCTGCCGCTGAAAGGCAACCGTTCGTCGATTGTGTGGACCGAGAGCAAGGTGGACGCCGCCCGCTTCGTTGCGTTGGATGATGGCGCTTTTCTCACCGAACTCGAACAGCGCTTCGGCCTGCATCTCGGCGACCTTGCGATTGCGGGGCCGCGCAAGGCGTTCCCGCTCGGGCTCTATGTCGCACGCAGCTTTATCGCCGAGCGCATCGCGCTGGTCGGCGACGCAGCGCATGTGATCCATCCGATCGCGGGGCAGGGACTCAACATGGGACTGCGCGATATCGCGGCGCTGGCCGAAGCGGTCATCGACAGCGCACGCATCGGCATCGATGTCGGTGCCGTGTCGGTGCTCGAACGCTATCAGCGCTGGCGGCGCTTCGACACCATGGCAATGGGCGTTGCGACCGACGGTCTGAACCGCCTGTTCTCCAATAATTCCGATGTGCTGCGGCTTGTGCGTGACATGGGCCTCGGCATTGTCGACCGCATGCCGAACCTGAAAGAGTTCTTCATCCGCGAAGCCGCCGGTCTGACCGGCGAAGTGCCGAAGCTGCTGAAGGGCGAGGCGCTCTAACGGGCGACCGAACGAATGAACGCAACGAGCGCCGGCATCAATGCGGGATCGAGCGGCGCCGAGGGATTGCGGTAGAGCGCGGTATTGCCCTCACGATCCGCGGGCGACGTCTTCAACGTGTGATTGGCTTCGGGAAGCTCAAGCGTTTGTACATCGCTGCGCGCGCTCCGGAGTGCGTCGAAGTCCACGGCCGAAACCTGCAGGTCGCGACCGGCATGGACAACCAGCGCAGGACTCTTCGCTTGTGCAAGCGCTGTGGCTGGATCGAAATTGCCGATGGAAATGAGAAATGGCTGCACCGACGGCCGGAACAGGGCGGCGAGTTGTTGCGGAAGATCGTCGATCCGTTTGCCGGCGGCGAGCGAATCGAGAATGGCGTTTGCGCTTGCATCGAGATCGGGCGGCAACCGGCCCTTGATCTGACTGCGCAGGACTGTGAGATAGGTGCGCCCGGGCGTCGTCAGCAGCGCAAGGCCTGCGACCGGCACGCGGGCCGCGGCCGCGAGTCCGATCAGGCCGCCCTCGCTGTGCCCGGCGATCACGATCGATGACACGTCAGACCGTGACTGCAGGGACTGCAACGCCGTCACCGCGTCCGAAATGAACGTGTCGAATACCAGATCATCCTCGCGCGTAATCAGGCCGCGGCTCTCGCCGACGCCCCGCTTGTCGTAACGCAGCGAGAGAATGCCGTTCGCTGCAAGCCCCTCGGCGATCTTGCGATAGGTGTTGGTCCAGAGAATCGGATTGGGTCCGGGCCCGTTGCCGTTGCGATCGGTCGGGCCG
>CAZIKZ010000119.1:0-12321 GCA_964539845.1 uncultured Hyphomicrobiales bacterium | reverse complement strand
ACGCGAAGATGCATCTTCGCACGACGCTCGACATGATCGAGCGCGATCTTGCGGACACGACGCAACTCAAGCCCTGGATCATGGGCGACAACTTCACGATGGCCGATTGCGCGGCCGCGCCCGCGCTGTTCTATGCGGACAAGATCTCACCGCTGAAGGAAAGCCACCCGAATGTGGCGGCCTATCTGGGATGCCTGATACGGCGTCCGTCCTTCATGCGCGCGCTGAAAGAGGCAAAGCCCTATTTCGTCATGTTTCCGCAGGACGACGTGGCGTAGCCGCTGTCGTCATTCCGGGCTCGGCCGCTTGCGCGGCCGCAGCGGAATGACAATTACCTTGTCGGAACCGGCTTTTCGCCGCGATAGTCGTAGAACCCGCGCTGCGTCTTGCGACCGAGCCAGCCGGCTTCGACATATTTCACCAGCAGCGGGCACGGCCGGTACTTCGAATCCGCCAGCCCTTCATGCAGAACCTGCATCACCGAGAGACAGGTGTCGAGGCCGATAAAGTCGGCCAGTTCGAGCGGACCCATCGGGTGATGCGCGCCGAGCTTCATCGCCGTGTCAATTGCGTCGACCGTACCGACGCCCTCGTAGAGCGTGTAGACCGCCTCGTTGATCATCGGCAGCAGGATGCGGTTAACGATGAAGGCGGGGAAATCCTCCGCCACCGCGATGGTCTTGTTCAGCTTGCTGATGAATTCTTTCGAAGCCTCGAAGGTCTGGTCGCCGGTGGCGATCCCGCGGATAAGTTCCACGAGCTCCATCAGCGGCACCGGATTCATGAAGTGAATGCCGATGAATTTCTCTGGCCGGTCGGTCGCGGACGCGAGGCGCGTGATCGACAAGGACGAGGTATTGGTCGCAACGATCGCCTCCGGCTTCAAGGCCGGGCACAGAGCGCTGAAAATCTTCTTCTTGACCTCTTCCTTTTCGGTCGCCGACTCGATCACGAGGTCGGAGTCACCGAAGTCTTCCATCGCAGGTGCCGACTGGATCTTCTCCAGCGCCGCCTGCCGCTGCTCTTCGGTGATGACCTTCTTGGCCACCTGCCGCGCCATGTTGCCGTTGATGGTGGCAAGCGCCTGATTGATGCGATCTTCGGACACGTCGTGAATCTTCACGTCGTAGCCGGCGAGCGCGCAGACATGCGCAATCCCGGAGCCCATCTGCCCCGCTCCGATAACGCCGACCTTCTTGATGTGCTGCGCCATGTGTCCTTCAATCCTCCCCGATCGGGGAGCTGTTATTCAGCGCTTGATCTTGCCGAGTTCAACGTCGAGTTCCGGCAGCGCCTGATAGAGATCTGCCACCAAGCCGTAATCGGCGACCTGGAAGATCGGCGCCTCTTCGTCCTTGTTGATGGCAACAATGACCTTCGAGTCTTTCATCCCGGCGAGATGCTGGATCGCGCCCGAAATGCCAACCGCGATGTAGAGGTCTGGCGCCACGACCTTGCCGGTCTGTCCGACCTGCCAGTCGTTCGGCGCATAACCAGCGTCCACCGCGGCGCGCGACGCGCCCATGGCGGCGCCGAGCTTGTCGGCAATCGGCTCGATATACTTGGTGAAGTTCTCGCGATTCTGCATCGCCCGGCCGCCGGAGATGATGATCTTGGCGGAGGTGAGTTCGGGCCGGTCGGACTTCGACAATTCCTCGCCGACGAAGCTCGATACGCCGGGGTCAGCCGCCGGCGTCACGGCTTCGACCGGAGCCGAACCACCCTCGCCCGTCGCCTGGAAGGTCGAGGTGCGGACCGTGATGACTTTCTTCGCGTCGGTCGACTTCACCGTTTGCAGCGCATTGCCGGCATAGATCGGTCGCACGAACGTATCCGGCGATTCCACCTTCACGATGTCGGATATCTGCATCACGTCGAGCAGCGCCGCGATCCGCGGCATGAAATTTTTTCCGTTGCTGGTCGCTGGCGAAACGATCGCATCGTAGTCCTTGGCCAGCGACACGACGAGCGCGCCCATCGGCTCCGCCAGCTGATGCTCGTAGGCATCGCCATCGGCGAGCAGCACCTTCTTCGCTCCGTCGAGCTTCGCCGCCGCATCGGCGGCGCCCTTCGCATTCTTGCCGGCAACGAGGATATGCACGTCGCCGCCAAGCGCCTTGGCGGCCGTCATGGCCTTCAAGGTCGCGTCCTTCAGCGACGCGTTGTCATGTTCAGCAATCAAAAGCGTGGTCATGACAATACGCCTGCCTCGTTCTTCAGCTTCTCGATCAGTTCTGCGACCGAACCCACCTTCACGCCGGCCTTGCGGCCGCCGGGCTCGACCGTCTTGAGGACCTCAAGACGCGGCTTGACGTCAACGCCGTAGTCGCCCGGCGCCTTCTCGTCGATCGGCTTTTTCTTCGCCTTCATGATATTCGGCAGACTCGCATAGCGCGGCTCGTTCAACCGCAGATCGGTCGTCACGATCGCAGGCCCCTTCAGCTTCACGGTCTGCAAGCCGCCATCGACTTCACGCGTCACCGAGACGTCGCTACCCTCGATCGCGATTTTGGATGCGAAAGTGCCCTGAGGCCAGCCCAGCAGCGCGGCCAGCATCTGGCCGGTCTGGTTCGAATCGTCGTCGATCGCCTGCTTGCCCATGATGACGAGGCCGGGCTCTTCCGCCTCGACGATCCCTTTCAGGATCTTGGCGATTGCAAGCGGCTCGGGCATTGCGTCAACCTTGACCAGGATACCGCGGTCGGCACCCATCGCGAGCGCCGTGCGGATGGTTTCGGAGGCCTGGGCCGGACCGATGGACACCGCCACGATCTCGGTTGCCTTCCCCGCTTCCTTCAGCCGGATCGCCTCTTCCACGGCGATTTCGTCGAACGGGTTCATCGACATTTTGACATTGGCAAGCTCGACGCCGGAGCCGTCGGCTTTCACCCGCACTTTGACGTTGTAGTCGATAACCCGTTTGACGGGCACGAGAATTTTCATGATCCAGAGCCTTCGCAGATGCGAAATCGAGCGGCTAACTAAGAGTGGGAGGGCATGGGTGTCAACGGCATGGCGGGCAGGCAAAATGCGAAGACATCCGCCCTGCCGAAGAGCGCGGGCTTGTGACCAGCAAGACCAAGTGAATTCAAGGGAAATCGTATCAGCGATTTTGCCCGGGCTGCCACAATACGTCCTTTTCGCCCCGGTCATTGGCATGACGTCCGGCGACGAACAGAAAGTCCGATAGCCGGTTTACATACTGAATAGCCTCCGGCGTGACCTCCTCGCCGGGCTGGTCGCGCAGTTCGACCATCAGCCGTTCAGCCCGGCGGCACATGGTGCGAGCGAGGTGAAGATAGGCCGCGGCGGGCGTGCCACCGGGCAGGATGAAGGAGCGGAGCGGCGGTAGCGCGTCGTTGAGCGCGTCAATCTGCCGCTCGATCCATTGCACCTGCTTTTCCGTGACGTTGAGCTTGGCGCCACCCGGACCCTTGCCCTTGCTGCCGTCGAGAATGCAGAGATCGGCCTCGACGTCGAAGATGTCGTTCTGGATGCTTGCCAGCATCGCGTCGAGTTGCGCATCGGCGCCGGTATAGAGCCGAACGATCCCGATTGCGGCATTGGCCTCGTCGAGCGTGCCGTAGGCGTCAACCCGCAGATCGTATTTCTTGCGCCGCTCGCCCGAGCCGAGCGCGGTCGTGCCGTCGTCACCGGTCCGGGTATAGATGCGATTGAGAACGACCATGGTGTTCAGCGTCCCATCATCCAGATCGCCAGCATGATGATGACGAGCGCAATCGCCTGCAACACGACACGCAGCCGCATCAGCTTCTGCGACAGATGCGGGGAGCCGCCGCGCAGCATGTTGACCAGCCCGAATACCAGCACGATCGCGACCGCCGCGATGGCGAAAGGTATAAGGCTATAAAACGGATTTGACATCGGGCGCTTCTAGCACCCGGCCGGCGGGGAAACCACCGGCCGGCGCATGGTTTGCCGGCTTAGGCCGCGAGATGCTTCTCGATCTCGTAGACCGGCATCTTCACATAATCCTTCTGGATTTCCTCACGAACCGCCTGTTTCAGCGCGTGCGTATAGTGCTGCCGCAAGACTCCGAGCGCGCGCGGCGGCGCCACCAGAATGATGGCCTTCATCTGGCCCGCCTGCGCGGCGACATTGAGCTTCACCATAATCGAGCGCAGGAATTCGTCTTCTTGCTGGGTATGGAAATCAGTCTGCTCGACGGCGGAACGGCCAGGGCCAACGGATGAATGCGAACGGCCCGGCTTGTCGCGACCGATTTCACTGGTCGCCAGCAACGTATGCTCCATCACCTCGCGCGTCTGAAGATTGGGAAATTTGGAATCGCCGGCATTCTGCAAAAACAGCGCCTTGCTCCCGTCGCAAACAATAACCCATTCATCCTGATTGATTTTGACAGATTTGGAAGAAGACATTCGGTGCTCTCCTTACGGACGACCACGCCACCATAGCGCATATGGCCCCCGCCTTGCGGCAGGTCAACGCAGCGGCGCGCCTTCGGTTGCCGCTCTTTTGGTCGCATGGGGATGGTACCAAAGACGCCCGGCCCCCGGTGCGGATCGAGGCTAGTTGCTCCCGTCGAGCAGCCGCTTGGCGATCACCTGCGCCTGGATTTCCGCTGCACCCTCGAAAATATTCAGAATGCGCGCGTCGCACAGGATCCGCGAGACCGGGAATTCCAGCGCAAAGCCGTTGCCGCCGTGGATCTGGACCGCGTTGTCCGCGGCCGCCCAGGCGACGCGGGCGGCAAGAAGCTTCGCCATTCCCGCCTCGAGATCGCAGCGCCGACCGGAGTCCTTCTGGCGCGCCGCGAAATAGGTGACCTGGCGCGCGATCAGGATCTCGACCGACATCATCGCGAGCTTGTCGGCGACGCGCGGGAATTCGACGATCGGGCGGGCGAATTGCGAACGCTGCTGGGCATAGGCGAGGCCCTGATCCATCGCCGCCTGCGCGACGCCGATCGCCCGCGCCGCGGTCTGGATGCGCGCCGCCTCGAAGGTCTGCATCAGCTGCTTGAAGCCCGCCCCTTCGATCCCGCCGAGCAGGTTCTCTGTCTTGACCTCGAAGCCATCGAAAGCGATCTCGTATTCCTTCATGCCGCGATAGCCGAGCACTTCGATTTCGGTGCCGGACATGCCGGGTGCCGGGAACGGATTCTTGTCGTCCCCGCGCGGCTTTTCCGCCAGCAGCATCGACAGCCCGCGATAGCCGGTCTGCTTCGGATCGGTACGCACCAGAAGCGTCATCAGGTCAGCGCGGACCGGATGCGTGATCCAGGTCTTGTTGCCGTAGATCTTGTAGACATCCCCCTCGCGCACCGCGCGAGTCTTGAGGGAGGCCAGGTCGGATCCGGTATTCGGCTCGGTGAAGACCGCGGTCGGAAGGATTTCGCCGGACGCAATCAGCGGCAGCCACTTGCGCTTCTGCTCCTCTGTGCCGCTGCCGAGAATGAGTTCAGCCGCGATCTCCGAACGCGTACCAAGCGAGCCTACGCCGATATAGCCGCGCGACAATTCCTCCGACACAACGCACATCGATTCCTTGCCGAGACCCATGCCGCCGAACTCTTCCGGCAAGGTGAGCCCGAACACGCCGAGTTCCGACATCTGGCCGATCACATCGAGCGGGATGTATTGGTTCTTCAGATGCCAGCCTTGCGCATACGGCACGACTTCGCTCGCCGAAAACTTCCGCATCTCTTCGCGGATCGCTTCCAGCGTTTCATCGAGCCCGGCATTGCCGTAGGTCGGCTCGGTGTGATGATTGATGATCTCGGCCAGCCGCGCACGGCGCGCCGCGGTGTTGCCGGTATCGATCAGGTGGTCGATCGCCGGCGTCATGCGCGCCGAAACCTCAGGGCGCGAAAGCCCGAGATCGGAGAGCCGCACCATCTCGCCCTGGCTCATCGGAATCCCGCCAAGTATCTGCGCCAGATATTCGCCGACACCGATTCGGACCTGAAGGTCTTCAATCTCGCCGAACTTGCCTTCGGCCTGCATTCGCCCCGCATAGGCCACCAGCTGCCGCAGAGCCTCGACATAGGTCGCGAGCCAGGCAAGCCCATGGGTCGCACGCTGTTCACGGTCGAACACGCGGCCCATGGTGTCGCCGCCCTCGATGGCAACCCGTTTGCGGACAGCGATCGCGGCATCCTGCAGAAGCGCCTCCACGGCCGCGACCGCTTCCTGCGCGCGCGGGATGAATGCGTCGGATAGATCGGATCGTTGCGGCGCGGCTGACATCGCTAGGCCTCGTCAAGACAGGGTGTTTCGCCCAGAGTAATGGTGCAACGCACAAAAGCAACTGCGGGCTCCACCATTTATGGTTGCTGGATAATTAACCTTTTGGCGCTTTGCTGCGGCTGCCCAATCCGCAGGCAAGCCATGACATCCGCCGCGCCCGTTGCCAGTTCCAAACGCCCGAGCCGTTATCGCAGTCTGCATCCGTCGCGGCTCGTGCGTGCGCTCTCGGTGCGGACGCGAATTCTCCTGATCGCGCTGATTCCGGTCGCAGGTTTCGCCGCCAACGGCATCACGTTCATGTCGGGAGAGCGCGCGGTGGCCGACGCCTTCGACCTCTACCAGCGCGCAGATACGACTGCCGATGCCAGCCGGAGCCTGAAGGAAGCGATCAGCCAGATGCGGATCGCGGCGCGCGATTTCGCAACCGATCCGCAAGATGAAACGATCAAAGCCTTCGAGACCGCGAATACGCTGGCCGTCGACAAGCTTGCCTTTATCGAGCGAACCCTCGATGAGAACGAGCGAATACGGATCGCCTGGCTGCCCGAACGCTTGAAGGAAATCAGCCGCCGCTTCGCCGAAGTTGTTGTGGACCAGCGCAAGATCGGCTTCTCCGAAGATGACGGCTTGCGGCGTCAACTTTACGACACCGGCATTGCGGTCGAGCGGGTCATCAATCAGGGCATCGAGTGGCTCGGTGATCGCGAATCCAAGACCCTTCTGGTTTCGCTCCTCAGCATGCGGCGCTTCGAGGCGGAACAACGCATCAAGTCGACCAACACGTCTTACACATTGTTCTTCGCGGAATATGATAATTTCACGAATACGATGAAGGGCGTCGCTGCAACGCCCGAGCAGCGCGCCGACATCGAACGCCGCGTCAAGGACTTCGTCGATACCTTCTCGGCGTGGTCCTCGACTGCCGACAGGTTGCGGCCCAATCTCAAGGTCATCGATCTCGACACGCAGCAACTTGCCCCTGCCGCCGACGACATCATTCAGACCGCAAGCGAAGGCGCGAACCGTGCGGCCGCGCAATTGGCGGCATCGCAAAATCGTACCTGGACAATCATCCTGTCGGTCGGAATTGCCGCGGTCGGTCTGGGTCTCGTGCTCAGTCTGCTGATCGGATGGAGCATCACGCTGCCGTTGCAGAGCCTTGCCGGCGCCATGATCAAACTCGCGAAGGGAGATACCACCGCGTCTATTCCCGGAACCCGCGCCCGCGATGAAATCGGCAACATGGCGCGGACCGTGATCGTGTTCCGCGACACTATGCTTGAACGCGAAAGCCTCGCTGAATCCCAAAACGAAACCGCGAAGGCGCGCGAAATGCGCAACCAGAGCATCGCGACCACCATTTCGCATTTCGAGCGCTCGGTGGACGACATGCTTGGGCGCGTCCGTGGCGCGGCGCAGCGCCTCGAATCGGCGTCGAGCCGTCTCAACGCGTCGGCCGACGACATGTCCTCCGAAGCTCTTGCGGCGGAAAGCCGTGTTCTCGAAGCATCCGGCAATGTCACGACCGCCGCTGGCTCGATCGAGGAACTCGCGGCCTCGATCGGCGAGATCGCAGGCCAGGCGCAGAAATCCACGCAAGTCGCCGAGCGCGCGGTATCGGAAGCGCGCCGGACCAGCGCCACCATGGCCGAACTCGCCAACGCCGCGACGCGCATCGGCGAAGTGATCAACCTGATCCAGTCGATCGCCGGTCAAACCAATCTGCTCGCGCTCAATGCCACGATCGAGGCCGCACGTGCGGGCGACGCGGGCCGCGGCTTCGCCGTTGTAGCGTCGGAGGTAAAGTCGCTTGCCGGCCAGACCGCGCGGGCCACCGAAGAGATCGCCGGCCAGATTGGCTCAATCCAGTCGGCAGCGGCCGATGCCGCGCAGGCGATCGTGCAGGTCAACAGAATCATCGAGGACATGTCGGCGATCGCCGCCAATGTCGCCGCCACCGTCGAACAGCAGAATTCCGCAGTTTCGATTATCGCCGAAGGCGTCAGCAACGCCTCAGGCGCGGCAAGAACCGGCGCGGACGCCATGAGCCGCGTGTCGTCGGCGACCACCGAGGCCCGCGCCACGGCCGCCGATGTGAAGTCGCTCGCGGACGCGCTCGCGACCGAGGCGGAGCGGCTTGATTCGCAAGTCCGCCAGTTCCTGATGAAGGTGCAAGCCGCGTAAAGCTTTCGCGGGGCGGATGAACAGGCCCTTGAGCCTGCCGCCAGCTTTGCCTATGTCGCGTGTGCGACCTGCACCGGGGCCAGTCTTGAAGTTCGTCAAAACAACATATCGCGTCGCGATGGATGCCTTCTGGCAGTTCAATGCCGACGATGGCTGGGCGATCGCCAGTCATATCGCGCTGTCGACTCTGATGGCGATGTTCCCCTTCTTCCTGGTGCTCACCGCGCTGGCCGGCGTATTCGGCTCGCAATACCTCGCGGACGAAGCGGCCAACCTCGTGCTCGAAGCCTGGCCGGAGGAAGTTGCCGGTCCGATCTCGCGCGAAATCCATAACGTGCTGGTCGGCGCCCACGGCCAGGTTCTGACGGTCGGCGCGCTGCTTGCGCTCTATTTTGCGTCGAGTGGCATCGAAGGACTGCGTATCGGGCTGAACCGCGCCTATACCGTGGTGGAGACCCGTTCGATATGGCTCCTGCGTTTGGAATCGATTGGCTATGTCATCCTTGCAGCGATCGGCATTCTGTCTCTGTCGTTCCTCGTTCTGCTCGCGCCGTTGATCTGGACCACACTGATCCGGCGTTTCCCGGCGCTCCAGCCGTTCGGCGAGGTGGTCACGTTCGTGCGCCTTGTAACCGCAAGTGTGCTGCTGATCGTTCCGCTTTTCGTCGTGCACAAATGGTTGCCTGCCGGCAAGCGGCGACTCGTTGAGATCCTTCCGGGAATTCTCGTCACGCTCGCTCTGTGGATGATTACCGGCATCGCGTTCGGCCGCTATCTGGCCGACTTCGCCTTCACATATTCGGTCTATTATGCCGGGCTCGCCTCGCCGATGATCGCACTCGTCTTTCTCTACTGGACGGCTTCGATCTTTCTTTACGGCGGCAATCTGAATGCGATGATTACCAGAGTCCGGCAGGAACGGTTGCAAACCGCCTCATAGCGTCCGCGACGACGGCGTCAGGCGCTCGCAGCCTCGATCGTGTCATCCAGATTGCGCAAGCCCGTGCGCGGCGCCGACACCAGCACGGCCATGTTGCCCGGCTTGTGCAGGTTCTTCCACATGAGCTGATGCGCGGCCGGGATCTTGTCCCACGGAAACACTTCGCCCATGCACGGGTCGATCCGGCGATCCAGCACGAACTGGTTGGCCGCACTCGCCTGCTTCAGATGTGCGAAATGCGACCCTTGGATGCGCTTCTGCCGCATCCAGACATAGCGCGCGTCGAACGTAATGTTGAAGCCCGATGTGCCGGCGCAGAACACCACCATGCCGCCGCGTTTCACGACAAGACAGGAGACCGGGAATGTCGACTCGCCCGGATGCTCGAACACGATGTCGACATCGCGCTTGCCGGTAATATCCCAGATCGCCTTGCCGAACTTGCGCGCCTGTTTCACCCACTCGTTGTATTCGGGCGTATTGACCGTCGGCATCTGGCCCCAGCAATTGAAGTCCTTGCGGTTGATCACGCCCTTCGCACCGAGACCGAGCACATAATCGCGCTTCGTCTCGTCCGAAATCACGCCGATCGCGTTCGCGCCCGAGGCTGCGCAGAGCTGCACGCCGAACACGCCAAGTCCGCCCGAGCCGCCCCACACCAGAACGTTGTCACCCGGCTTGAGCGTATGCGGCGAATGCCCGAACAGCATGCGATAGGCGGTCGCCAGCGTGAGCGTATAACAGGCCGCCTCCTCCCAGGTCAGATGCAAAGGCTTCGGCATGAGCTGGCGCGACTGCACGCGACAGAATTGTGCGAAGGAGCCGTCGGGCGTCTCGTAACCCCAGATGCGTTGCGAGGGCGACAGCAGCGGATCGCCGCCATTGCATTCCTCATCGTCGCCGTCGTCCTGATTGCAGTGAACGATGACCTCGTCGCCGACCTTCCAGCGCTTCACCTTGGAACCGGTCGCCCAGATCACACCGGACGCGTCCGATCCCGCAATGTGATAGGGGCTTTTGTGCACGCTGAACGGCGAGATCGGCTGGCCAAGGCCGGCCCAGACGCCATTGTAGTTCACGCCCGCCGCCATCACGAGCACCAGCACATCATTCTCGCCGATCGGCCAGGTTGGCACGACCTCGATCTGCATCGACTCCTCCGGCGGACCGTGCCGCTCCTGCCGGATCGCCCAGGCCGTCATCTTCTCGGGGACATGGCCGAGCGGCGGGATCTCGCCCACAGCGTACAAATCCTTGACCATCTGAAGCTTCGGCGCTGCTGTCATTACGGTGGCTCCGGCTCGGCACGTTCCGAATTGTGGCGCAGTCCATATTGCGCCGCAACAGAGTTGAACGCATCCAAAAGTTGCGCCGGGAACTCTGTGGGAGACGGTCGCGGAAAAGTACGTGTCCCCCCGATTGCGGCAGACTGTCGCGCAAGGCCCGGTTTTAGGCCTTTTCTCAGGCTTCCGGCCCAGAACGGCCTTTCGACCGTCGTTCCAGGCAAACCCGCATGCTGCGTCCGATCAGCTTCGAGGCTTTGGATACGACCCTGCCGATCCTGTCGCGCGGGTTCCCTGCCGTGCGCGCGGACGGCTGGGCGGCGGCGATCTCCCGCTTGCGCCGCTTCGGCGCGTCCGAGCCGGCCCGTTGCGCGGGCTATGCGCTCGAAGCGAAAGGCAAGGACGTCGGTGTCATTCTCGCCATCCCGAGCACGCGCAACCAGGATACCGATACGCCGCGGCCGGTTGTCAATCTCTCGAGCTGGTATGTCGATCCTGAGCACCGCTGGCGCGCGCCGCGCATGCTGCAGACGATCACGGCATGCGACGCCACGCTCTACACCGATCTGACGGCGACGCAGCCGGTGCGCGACATGATCGGGCGCTTGGGCTTTCGCGGCTGGACCGAAGGCACGCTGGCCTTCGCACTGCCGTTGTTTGCGCTTCGGCCGCGTAGGTCGTCCCATGTGATAAAGCTGCGTGACTTGCCGCCGGACGCCTTCCCCGAAACGACGCGCCGGATGCTCGACGCGCATGCCGCCCTCGATTGCATGGTTGGCGGCCTGTGGGATGGTGAGGCGCTGCAGCCCCTGATCTTCTCGCACAAGTCCTATCGCGGGATTCGCGCGGCCCGTCTCATCTTTGCCGGCGACCGCGCCGGCGTATTTGCGCATCTGCCTGCGATCGCACGCTTCCTGCTGCGGCAGAAGGTTCTGCTGCTCGCCATCAACGCCGACCGTCGCGAACGGATCGCCGGCTCCTTCTTCACACAAAAAACCGGACCGACTTTCTACAAGGGACCAACGGCGCCCGCGCCCGGTGACCTTGCCTATTCGGAATTCGTCTTCCTCCAAGTCTGAGTGCAACAAACCAGGAGCAAGCGTGCTGTCACCCGAAATGATCGATATCAGAGCCACTGTCGCCGAATATCTCCGCGACCGCTTCCCCGCATTGGCCGGCAAGCCCATCGATGAGTCCACGCCGTTGCTTGCCGGTGGCGCGATCGACTCGCTCGGCATTCTCGACCTCGCAGCGTTTCTTGGTGAGCGGCTGGGCGTGGAGATGACCGACGACGATTTCGAGCCAGGTAATTTCGAAACTTTCGGCGCGCTCGTGTCGTTCGTGGAGCGGCAGCGATCGTGACCCGTGCGCCGCTGCTCGTTCACGACCTTCTGGGGGACGCCGGAGATGACGACCGCGTCGCGCTGGTTCACGACGCGCGCCGTATCGCCTATGCCGATTTGCGCAGGCTCGTGCACGGCTACGCGTCCGCGCTGCACGCAGCCGGGTTGCGTCGTGGCGACCGCGTCGCGATTCTGCTGCCCAAGTCGATCGAGGAATGCGCCGCGATCTTTGCGATCAGCCGCGCGGGCGGCGTCTGCGTGCCGGTCAATTCGCTGCTGCGGCCGGCACAGACCCGTCACATCGTTGAGGATTGCGAAGCTCGCATCCTGCTCACCGACTC
>CAZIKZ010000118.1:0-12396 GCA_964539845.1 uncultured Hyphomicrobiales bacterium | reverse complement strand
GTCGAACAACACGCGGCCGGATTGCGTGATTCATTTCCCGGATCAGCGGCCGCTGGTCATCGACGCGAAATTCCCGCTGGAGGCCGTCACCGCCTTTCGCGATGCCAAGTCCGACGACGAGCGCACCATCGCCGGCCGCATGCTGCGCCAGAACATGACGAAACACATCACCGATATCGCGGGGAAATACCTGATTCCGGGTGAAACCCAGGAACTTGCGCTGATGTTCGTGCCCTCGGAATCGGTTTATGCCGAGTTGCACGATCAGTTCGACGATCTGATCCAGCGCGCCTTCCGCTCGCGCGTGGTGATCGTATCGCCTTCGCTGCTGATGCTTGCGGTGCAGGTGATCCAGCAGATCCATCGCGATGCGCGCATGCGCGAAGCCGCCGACCAGATCCACGCCGAGGTCGGGCATTTCATGGAAGACCTCAAGCGGCTGCGCGAGCGCGTCCGCAAGCTGGAGGCGCATTTCGGACAGGCCACCGAGGACATCAAGCAGATCGTGGTCTCGACCGACAAACTGGAGCGGCGCGGCAATCGTATCCGCGAGGTGGAGTTTGACGGCGAGAGCGAGGATCAGAGCAATGCCGTGATCCCGGCGCCGATCGGCGCAAGGCGTGTCGTCGCCGCGGAATAACCGCGCTTCCAGCGAACGCCCCTGCACACTGCCCTCCCCCGTAAGAATGGAACTCCGGCCGTCCACGGCGCCCGGGGCCGTGGCAGATTAACCATACCCGGACTCTCTCGCTGCAACGGCACCGGGGTATGGGGCCGCTTGGCTGGTGAAGCATCCCGACTTGGGGTAGCGTCCGGCGTAGTTAATCTTTCGTAAATGCGTTCGGGGTCGGTGCACCGTGTTGAGGGGGATTCTCGTTCTGGCCGCGATCGCGGCAACGGCTTTGTGTGCGGGCTGTTCGGGCCGGCCGGCGCAGGGCGTCCTCATCCCCACGAAAGAACAGGCCGAGGGAACCGCACGCGTTCCGATCCTGGTCGCCACCACCCGCAAGAAATCAACCGAAGATCCCGGCGAGATGTTCAGCGGCGAGCGCTCCGAAGCTCTCTCCTATGCTGCCGTTACGGTGTCGATCCCGCCGGATCGCAAGGTCGGCTCCGTGCAATGGCCGGGCGCTCTTCCCGGCGACCCGAAGCGCGACTTCGTCACGATCTCCGCCGACTATCTCGACCAGAGAGCGTTCGCGGCCTCCATCGCCGACACCGCGCGAAGGACCGGGCACCCGCGCGTCCTGATCTTCGTCCACGGATTCAACAACCGCTTTGACGACTCGGTTTATCGCTTCGCCCAGATCGTGCACGATTCAAAGGCTGAAGCTGTCCCGATCCTGTTCACGTGGCCGTCGCGCGGCAATGTGCAGCTGAAGTCCTACACCTACGATCGTGAGAGCGCGAATTACTCACGCGATGCGCTCGAGGATCTGATCGATCAGGTCGCCGCTTACCCGCACATCAAGGAAATCCATCTGCTCGGGCATTCGATGGGTAATTTCGTTTTGCTGGAAGCGCTGCGAGGCCGCTCGATGCGGCGCGTCGCGCGCGGCGGCAGTGCCGACAAGGTAAAGCAGGCGATGCTGGTCGCGCCGGATGTCGACGTCGACGTGTTCCGCGCGACCATCAAGCGCATGGGGGCCAACCGGCCGCGCATGCTGCTGTTCGCGTCGCAGGACGATGGCGCGCTGTCGCTGTCGAAAGAGATCTGGGGCGGCGTGGCGCGGATCGGCGAGGTCGGCGCGACCGAGCCCTACCGCACCGAATTCGAACGCGACCGGATTGCCGTATACGACCTGTCCGGGCTGAAAAACGCGGGCGGCAGTGCCCATAGCCGGGCCTTCGACGACATCACCGACGTGATGGAACTTGTCCGGCAGCGCAATGCGCAGCAGGCCCCGCAGGTCGCACGCGGTCCGCGGCCCGCGCCGCAGCCGACTGAAACGGTCGCACTCCGGGATTAGAGCCTCTCGAAATGCCGCCCCTTTCCGGTGTCATGCCCGGCGAAGGCGAGGCATCCAGTCGCTATTCAGGCAGCTTGCGTTTACTGGATCGCCCGCTTTCGCGGGCGATGACGGTATTGGAAACGGCACGATTCAATCTCGGGCGAACACAGGCTAGACTCTCCCCCACATGGCCACCCTCGAATCACCCGCCGCAAAAACAAGCTGGTCCGACGCGCTCGCTGTCTATCTGAAGCCGCGCGTCCTGATCGTGATCCTGCTCGGCTTCTCGTCCGGGCTACCGCTTGCGCTGTCGGGCGCAACGCTTGCGATCTGGATGACCGAAAGCGGCGTGAACCTGCGCACCATCGGGCTCTATGCGCTGGTCGGCCTGCCCTACACGCTCAAATTCCTGTGGGCGCCACTGGTCGATGCGCTCGACATCCCGATCCTGTCGCGCGCACTCGGCCGGCGGCGCGGCTGGCTCGTGTTCTCCCAATTGCTGCTCACGGCGGCGATCCTGTTTCTCGCAGTCCAGAACCCGGCCATCTCCCTGTGGCCCGTGGCACTCGGCGCAGTGATGGTCGCGACCGCATCGGCGACGCAGGACATCGTGATCGACGCCTTCCGCGTGGAGAGCCTCGACACCAGCGAACAGGCCGCCGGCATGGCGGGTTACGTCGCGGCCTATCGCATCGGCATGCTGGCCTCCGGCGCAGGCGTGCTCGCGCTCACAGCATGGCTCGAACATATCGGGGTGTCGCGCGAGACCGTGTGGATGTGGGGCTTCCTGGGAGCGGCCGCGCTGATGGTCGTCGGCATCTTCGCCTCGCTGATGGCGACCGAGCCTCCGGCACCCGCCGATGTGGTCGACAAGACGCGCGATCCGATCAGCCGCGTCGCGATTACCGCCTTCAGCGCATTCAGGGAATTTCTCACGCGTCCTGAAGCTGTTCTGATCCTGCTCTTCGTCGTGCTCTTCAAGTTCTGTGACGCGTTTGCCGGCGTGCTCACCGCGCCCTTCATCATCGATATCGGATTCGACAAGGCGACCTATGCGGCGATCGTGAAAGGTGTGGGCCTCGCGGCGGCGCTGGCGGGCGGCTTCGCCGGCGGCATGGTCGCCCGCGCTTTGCCGCTCTCCACCAGCCTCTGGGTCGGCGGCATCCTTCAAACCGTCTCCAATCTCGCTTTCGCATGGCTCGCGCTGATCGGACCGAGCGTGCCGGCGCTGACTGTTGCCGTCATCTTCGAGAATTTCACCGGCGCGATCGGTACGGTGATTTTCGTCGCCTATCTCTCGGCGCTCTGCGGGGTGCGCGCGCATACCGCGACGCAATTTGCGCTCCTCACCGCGCTCGCAGCGGTCGGGCGCACCACGCTCTCGTCCGGAGGCGGCTTCGTTGCCGAATCCACCGGCTGGTTCTGGTTCTTCGTGATTTCGGTCCTGCTCGCGATCCCGAGCTTCATTCTGCTCGCATGGTTGCAGCTGCGCGGCCATTTCCGCGAACTGGACAGGCCTGCGCAATAGCGCGCGCTGTGATAGACTGATCCGCGATCGGCTGCGGGGGTCAGCACCATGCGACGGCACTTGCTCGGGGCCTGGATTTGTCTTGTGCCGGCCACTGCGTTTGGCCAGGCGGTCACGCCTGCCGACCTCGAGGGTTATGTGGTCGAGGCCCGGGTGGTGATGGATCAACAATTGCGGCGGGAAGGACGGGAATTCCCTGCCAAGCTGAATCAGCAATTGCGCGTCAAATTCTACTCGGACAATACAATCGAGTTTGAATTGTCGTCAGTATCTCAGGGCCCGCGCGGCCCCAGGCAGGTGCCGACGCGGAAGGGTCGCACGACGCTGGGCAATATTGTGGAAGCAAGAGACCTGGATGGCGGCCAGGCTCTCTGGTCTTTCGAGAATGGCGCCCTCACCAGCTTGCGCATTTTCGGCAATGCCGGCGGCTACAAGCGGACGGTTCGCTTCGCGCGCGATGGCAACGGCATGACGTGCACCGTCAACGGGACCTATGTGCGCGAGGAAGGTGTCGGCCGGGTGGCAACGCGATCGGCACTCGACAACGTGCCAATTACGATTCTGAGCTCGAAACAATCGTCCTCCGCCTGCAAAGTCTCAAAGGACCCGGCGAGCTGATTCCGAATCGGACCGATCGGTTGTAGTCCTGCCGGTACGGAAATATCCGCACACACCGGGGCTGCCATGATGTTCTCGAACTGGATTGAAACGGTCGGGTCGGCGCTCGATCTTGTCGGTGTCGGGCTGATCGCAATCGGCTTGGTCATCGCCTTCGTGCGCTACGCGGGGATTGCCTTCGCACCGCCCGCCGGGATCGATCCCTATCGGACACTCCGGCAGGATATCGGACGCGCGATTCTGCTCGGGCTCGAAGTGCTGGTCGCCGCCGACATTATCCGCACCGTGGCGGTGACGCCGACGCTCGAGAGCGTCGCCGTGCTCGGTGCAATTGTCGTGATCCGCACCTTCCTCAGCATGAGCCTGCAGGTTGAGGTCGAAGGCCGCTTTCCGTGGCAGCAACGTCGCGACCAGCAGACGGGGTAGGCGAGGATTACTCGTCCAGCGAGGCATCGCTTCCTCCGTTCGTCCCCGCGAAAGCGGGGAGCTGGAAGCTGGAGCTGATTGAAAAAGCGAACACTGCATGGTGTGATCTGTATGACGACATCACACAATAAAAAATCTGGGTCCCGGCTTTCGCGGGGACGAACGGAGATTGCAGGCTTTCAGCTCTCCGCCTGGACAACTACGAACTACATCGCCGTCCGCTGCCGCATCGCGGCCGACAGCGTGCCCTCATCGAGATAATCGAGTTCGCCGCCGACCGGCACGCCATGCGCCAGCCGCGTCACCGCAACACCGGCATTGTGCAGAAGATCAGTGATGTAATGCGCCGTGGTCTGGCCATCGACCGTGGCATTGAGGGCGAGGATCACTTCCTTCACCGCCGGATCGTGCGCGCGCGTCACCAGCACATCGATGGTCAGGTCCTGCGGGCCGATGCCGTCGAGCGGTGACAGCGTGCCACCGAGCACGTGATAGCGCGCGCTCACCGCATTCGCGCGTTCCAGCGCCCACAGGTCCGCAACATCGGCGACCACCACGATCACCGACGGATCGCGTTTCACATCCGTGCAGACCGTGCAGGGATTTTGTGAATCGATATTGCCGCAGGTTCCGCACACCGTAATGCGCTCCTGCGCGACCGCCAGCGCATCGTTGAGCGGTCCCATCAATTGCTCACGCTTCTTGATGAGATGCAGCGCGGCACGGCGCGCCGAGCGCGGCCCAAGGCCCGGCAGCCGCGCCAGCAGTTGGATCAGGCGCTCGATTTCGGGTCCGGCAACGGCTTTCGGCATGTGATTCCCAGTTTCACCTTACATATATACGATCGACGGAACCGGAAATGCCGAGATGAGCCCCCTCACCCGCCTTGCTACCCGCGTCGCCTACGGCGCCACCCAGTTACCCCGCCTCGCCTGGTATGCGGGTCATGGCTATGCGCTGCAACGGCTGGCGGCGGAGGCCCGCCGGCGCGAGGGCGAGGAGCCGCCGTCACCGCCGCGCGCTGGCGACAACCGCGCACCGGTCATCAGCCAAGGCCGGCTCTACGGCGACATGATGGAACTGCTGGCCCGCGATCTCGCCCATGTCGAGGCCGGCATCTATCCGCTTCCCGCCGATCACGACGGATCGCCGGCGACCCTGTACCGCCGCTCGCGGCTGTTCTTCGACGATCTGCCCAATGTGTACCAGCGGCGCAAAGAGCAGCGTCACGATGAGGTGCTGACCGACGACATCCGCGGCAAGCGGCCGGATTATTACCTGCAGAATTTCCACTTCCAGTCCGGCGGCTGGTTGACTGACGATTCCGCGGACCGTTATGACACGCAGGTCGAGGTCCTGTTCAAGGGCACGGCCAATGCCATGCGCCGCATGGCGCTGCCCGAGCTGCACGAGGTGTTTCGCGGCCGCGACCAGCGCAAGCTTCGCCTCGCGGACATCGGATGCGGCACCGGACGCTTCCTCGATTTCGTGAAACAGGCCTGGCCGCGCCTGCCGGTCACCGGCATCGACCTGTCGGACGCCTATATCAAGCATGCGCGGCATCATCTGCGGCGCTGGTCGCGTGTCGCGACATTGGTCGCCAAGGCCGAGAGCCTGCCGCTGCCCGATGCAAGCCAGGACGCCGTGACGTCGATTTTCATGATGCACGAATTGCCGCCGAGGGTGCGCCGCGAGATGATCGGCGAATGCGCGCGCGTGCTCAGAATTGGCGGGCGGCTTGTGATCGTGGATTCGCTGCAGCGGCGCGACGTGCCGGATTACAAGGGCTTGCTCGAACGCTTCCCGCAGAACTATCACGAGCCGTATTTCGAGAGCTATCTCGACGAGGATTTTGCCGCGATCGCAAAAGCGCACGGCCTCACCCATGTGCGCGACGAGCCGGCTTTCGTCTCGAAGGTGATGGTGTTCGACAAGGTCTGAATTGCCGTCATTCCGGGACGATGCGAAACATCGGACCCGGAATCCAGTCGCACATATAAAGCCCTTTTCTGGATTCCGGGTTTGCCACCTCGTGGCGCCCCGGAATGACGGATCAGCCCGGCAGAAACGCCACGCGTCCATCCTCGCGCATGATCTGCACCGGCGCACGGTAAAGCTGCTCCAGCGTTTCGCGCGTCAGAACATCCGCAACCGGGCCATCCGTGAGGCACGTTCCATCGCGCAACAAAAAGGCCCGCGTCGCCGCCCGCATCGCGTGGTTCGGATCGTGCGTCGTGAACAGAACGCCAAGCCCGGCATCCGCCAGCGCGCGGATCTCGCGCATCACCTTGCCCTGATTGCCGAAGTCGAGACTCGCGGTCGGCTCGTCGAGCACGACAAAACGCGGCTCCTGCGCAAGCGCACGCGCGAGCAGCACGAGTTGCCGCTCGCCGCCGGAAATTTCCGTATAGGACCGCTGCGCGAGCGCCTCGATCCCGAAGCGGGCCAGCGCCGCGAGACTGACCGCGCGATCATGCGCGGTTGGCGCCGCGAACAGCGAGCCATGCGCGGTCCGCCCCATCATCACGACGCTTTCCACAGTGAATGCGAATGTGCCGTGATGCACCTGCGGCACGTATCCGATCAGCCGCGCCCGTTCCGGCGCCGACAATGCCGCAAGCGGCCTGTCCATCACCCGGACCTCGCCGGAGCGCGCCGGAATCAGGCCGAGCAGCGTCTTCAGCAGCGTAGTCTTACCGCCACCATTCGGGCCGAGCAGCGCCAGCACCTCGCCCTCCGCGAGCCGCACGTTCAGTCCGCTGCCGACCAGCCGGTCCGGATAGCCGATGGAAAGGTCGCGGCCCGCGATGGTCATGCAGTCACGACCATGTCTTGCTCACGCTCGCGAGCAACCAGATGAAAAACGGCGTACCGACCACCGCGGTGAGAATGCCGAGCGGCACCTCGACCTGCGCCATGCTGCGCGCCAGCGTATCGATGAAGAGGAGAAACCCGCCGCCGAGGATCGCACTCACCGGCAAGAGCTTCGCGAAATCCGGCCCCACCAGCGAGCGCGCCAGATGTGGCACCACAAGTCCCACCCAGCCGATGATGCCCGCCGCCGCAACGCTTGCGGACGTCACGAGCGTCGCCGCCGCAACGATCGCGATGCGCAGGGGTCCGGTCGGCACGCCCAGCGCGCGCGCTTCTTCCTCCGGCAGCGACATCACGTTCATGCGGTGGCGCAGAGCCAGCAACACGATGCTGCCGATCATCACCGGCCCAAAGAGCGGCACGAGATCCGATGCATTCGCCGCCGCGAGACTTCCGAGCAGCCAGAAGGTCATGGCCGGCAGCTGATTGTAGGGATCGGCGAGATATTTCACGAGGCCGACGCCGGCGCCGAGCAGCGACCCGATCACCACGCCTGCCAGCACCAGTACCAGCACAGGATCGCGCGTGCGGATCGCCGTACCGATCATGTAGACCGCAGTGACCGCGACCAGCCCGCCGGCGAACGCGAGCGCCTGGATCGCAAACACGGCGAGCGAAAAATAAATGCCGACTACAGCACCGAGTGCTGCTCCCGACGACGCGCCGAGAATGTCGGGCGACACCAGCGGATTGCGAAACAGACCCTGAAATGCGGTGCCCGCGATCGCAAGCGCCGCGCCGACCAGGAACGCCGCCACCACGCGCGGACCGCGCACCTGCAGGATCACCGCTTCGGTGGACGGCGCGACGCCGGACGGCGTGCCACTCACCTTGCTCCACAGCACAGCTGCGATGTCAGCGAGCGAGACCGGAAAGCGGCCAACGAGGAACGCCACGAAAAGCCCCGCAACCAGTATGGCGAGCGCGATCAACGTGCCGGGGAGTGTCGAGCGAGGCATCATTCAGTCTCGTGTCCCGGGATTCACCCTCGCCCTTCCAGCACCGCGTCCATCTGCGCTGCGGTCGGCGTCACATGATAGAAGCGCGTGTAGAACTGCGTTGCGAGTTCGCGGATGTTCTCCGGGAAGCGCTCGGGATAGAGAATCTTTGCAAGCCACCACAGCCCGATCAGCCGGTTTACCGAGGGCGGAAAGTCCACCCAGCCGAACGGCAATTTTGGCACAAGATGTACGCGGCCGGATTGTGCCGCAGCGATGCCGAGCCAGGCTGGATCCTTTTTCACGTTCGCTGCGAAATCGCGATCAATGGTGATGATCACATCCGGATTCCAGACCAGCACCTGCTCGATCGACACGGTCGCAAGCCCGCCCTTGCGTTCGCCCGCAACATTGCGCGCGAGCAATTCAATGGTCTCGACATTGATCGAACCGCCGAGGCCGGTCTCGAGCCCGCGCGGCCCGCGCGCGTAATAAACACGCGGCCGCTTGTCGGCGGGGATGTCGGCAATACGTTTGGCGATCGTGTCGAGCGTGCGGTCGGTATAGGCCGCAAGTTCCTCACTCTGCGCTGCGCGCCGCGTCAATTCGCCGAGCTTGCGATAGGAGGCCGCGGTCGCAGTGAAGTGCCCGTCCAGCAGCGCATATGGAATGCCGGTCTGCTCCTGCACCCGCTCGGCGAGCGACACAAACGTCTGCGTTGTCGAACCGACATCGAGGATGAGGTCGGGCTTCAGTGCGAGCACAACTTCAAGATTGGCGGTGTTGCCGCGTCCGGTGATGCGGCCAATCTCGGGACGCGATCCGACGTCGGGCAGAAGAAACGCACGCTCCTCGGCGCGGTTCGCGCGCGGCCATCCAATCAGAAGGTCCGGCGCAAGCGTATAAAGCATGATCGCGGCCGGCGGACCGGCCGGAAACACGCGGGTCACGCTCGCCGGAATCGTAAGCGCACGTCCGGTCGCGTCGGTGACGGTTTGTGCGCGCGCGATGCGCGGCAGCGCGAGAGTGGATGTCAGTCCAGCGAGTAATGTGCGGCGGGAGAGCATGAAGAACTCCGTCATTCCGGGGCGCCTGCATCGCAGCAAGTTTACGCAGCCAGCGTAAACTTGGTTGCGTGCAGGCGAACCCGGAATCCATAACCACGACCGGGAGTATGGATTCCGGGTTCACGCGCTTCGCGCGTGCCCCGGAATGACGATCAATCCACCCCGATCATCACGTCGCTTGCCTTGATGACGGCGTAAGCGTCCTTGCCGACAGCAAGCCCAAGTTCGTCGACCGCCTCGTTGGTGATCGCGGACGTAACAATCTGTCCGCCGCCCACGTCGATCTTCACATGCGCCGTGGTGGCGCCCTTCTTGACGTCGACGATCTTGCCTTTGATGCGATTGCGCGCGCTGAGTTTCATGATGGTCTCCATTGTCGTCATTCCGGGACGCGGCGAAGGCGCGAACCCGGAATGACCGTTATCTAGTAAACCCGTGCTTCGCCAGCATAGCCTGCCCGTCCGCCGACAATATGAATGCTGCAAACCGCTCCGCATTCGGCGACGCGCCATTGATGACGGTCATTCCGTAATCTGCACCGACCGCGAGCGACGCGGGCAGAGCCACGACCTGCTGGCCCGCATTTTCACGCTGCGCCACGATCGCGCCGGTGCAATAGGTGAGAAAGATATCGGCCTGACCGTTTGCGACCAGGACCCCATAAAGGTTCCGGTCCGGTGGCGGCGCTGGTGAGTTTGGCCCGCCGGTCAATGTCAGCGCCTTTGCAACCAGAGCATCGTTCGTGCCCGACTTCAAGGCATCGGCCTTCCTGAATACTTCAAACGCATAGTCGCCGGACGGATCGGCCTTCGGCGTCGAGGTCCCGAGCTTGACCGCTGGATCGAGTATGCGGTCGAGCAGATTGTCGGGCGTCACTGCAAGTCCGGGCTTCACCAGCGCGCAGAGCCGGTTGCGCGTGAAAAGCACGACCGGCCCGGCCTTGCCGGCCTTTGCGAGCGCGCCGGGATGTTCCATATTGGCGGAGGCGAAGACCTCGGCTTTGGCACCGCCCGCGATCTCGTCGCGGAGAAGACCAGACGGGCCGTATTTCGCGACAACCTTCACGCCGGACGATTTTTCGAACGCGTTCGAGACCTCGGTCAACGCGCCGCGCAGGCTGCCTGCGGCGTGAAGGAGAACAGTGTCGGCGGCGTGGGTGGGTGTGGGTAAGGCCATAGCTAACCAGACAAACGTTATAGTACGAAGCCGAGATTTCAGCGTCATTGCCCGCGAAATCGGGCAATCCAGTGTGCTCACGGAACGGCGATTTCCGGATAAAGGTCGAGCCATCGCGGATTTGATTTCTCGACCAATTGGATTTTCCATTCCCTGCTCCATTTCTTCAAACGCTTCTCCCGCCGGATCGCATTTTCGACGTCCGAAAACTGCTCGTAATAGACCAGTTGATGGATGCTGTATTTCCTGGTGAAGCCGGGCACGACATCCATCTTGTGCTCATACACACGACGAACGAGATTATTGGTGACACCGATATAAAGAGTGCCACCGACTTGGCTCGCAAGAATATAGACCCAGTACGATCGCTCGATGCTCACAACGCGTTGCCCTCGGAAGGCCAAGCTCTGCGCACATCGTAACACAACGTTTAAGGCACATCCTCGTGCGCTGGATCGCCCGCTTTCGCGGGCGATGACGTCCTGAGATACGGCAGCATGGATGACGAGACTCACACCCCTTGCGCGGTGGCGTTCGGGAAGAAGAGTTGCTGTCCGTTGATCTTGTAATCGGCGATCGCGTTCTGGCCTTCCGGCGAAATGACCCAATCAATAAAGGCCTGACCCTCAGCCTTCTTCACGTTCGGATGCTTCGCCGGATTGACCAGGATGACGCCGTACTGGTTGAACATCTTGTTGTCGCCTTCGACCACGATCTCGAGGTCGCCGCGGTTCTTGAAGTTCAGCCAGGTGCCGCGATCGGCCAGAACGTAAGCGTTGGAGGCCGACGCGGTGTTGAGCGCGGCGCCCATGCCCTGGCCGATTTCCTTGTACCAGGCGCCCTTGTCGGCGCCGGCCGCATCGATGCCGGCCTGCTTCCACAGACTGAGTTCGGCCGAATGCGTGCCGGACTTGTCGCCGCGCGAGATGAACGGTGCGGACTTGCCCTTGATCGCCTTCAGCGCGCCGACAATGTCCTTCGAGCCCTTCACACCGGCCGGATCGCTCTTCGGGCCGATCAGGATAAAGTCATTATACATGACCGGAAAACGCTTCACGCCGAAGCCTTCGGCCACGAACTTCTCTTCCTGCGGACGCGCGTGCACGAACACCACGTCGGAATCGCCGCGGCGTCCGGTATCGAGCGCCTGACCTGTTCCCTGCGACACCACCTTCACGTCGATGCCGGTCTTCTTCTTGAACAGCGGCAGAAGATGGTTGAACAGACCGGAATCGGTCGTCGACGTGGTCGACGACACGACGATGGATTTCTCCTGCGCGATCGCGGGCGAACCCGCCGCAATCAGCAGTGCTGCACCAAGCGCAACAAGTCTACGGCGATGAATCATCTCTTCCCTCCGGTTGTTATGACTCAGACGAGCAATTCGCCTGCGACGAAACGACGTGCGGCGTCCGTCGCAGGCGACGTGAAAAAGGTTTGCGTATCGGCCACTTCAACGACACGCCCTCTGTTCATCAGCACGATCTCGCCGCCGAGCCTGCGCGCCTCGCCAAGATCGTGTGTCGCCATCACGATCTTGATGCCACGCGCGGCAATGCTTGCGATGATGTCCTCGGTCGCCTTGGTGGCGGCGGGGTCGAGGCTTGCGGTCGGCTCGTCGAGAAAGAGAATCTCGGGCTCCTTGGCGAGCGCACGCGCTATCGCGAGCCGCTGCTGTTCGCCGCCTGACATGCGGCGCGCCGGGCGGTCGCTCAGCGCACCCAGACCAACCCGGTCGAGCAATTCCTGCGCGGCGGCGGGGCGTTCGGCGCGCGGCATACCGGCTGCCGCCAGCGCATAGACCACATTGGCGGCCG
>CAZIKZ010000117.1:11996-12408 GCA_964539845.1 uncultured Hyphomicrobiales bacterium | reverse complement strand
GCCTCTCGGAAGGCGTGTGGGGCGGCTATGCCGGCGGCGATGCCCCGGGAGTGATGTTCGAAAATTGCTACTGGTGCCAGGACAAGCAGATCGCCGCGCTCTGCATGGACACATGGGGCTGCGAAGTGCGCCCCAACGAGACCGACGAAGCCAACCAGCCATGGCACTGGGTGGTGATCCCGGCCATGGGCCTTTGCATGGGCGAGATTTTCAATCTCAAGGAACTCGCCGAAGACTGCGAGAATGACGGCATCTATGAATTCTTCTTCTCCGGCCCGCCGCTGATCATCACCGGCGGCACCGGCAGCCCGATCAATCCGCAGGCGATGAAATAGACGTTGTTGCATCCCTCCCCCGCAAGCGGGGGAGGGATGCAACAACGTCTATTTCATCGCCTGCGGATTGATCGGGC
>CAZIKZ010000117.1:0-11986 GCA_964539845.1 uncultured Hyphomicrobiales bacterium | reverse complement strand
AGGGTGGCGAGCGCATGCGAGCCGGGTGGGGGCTCGCCGCGCGCCGCAAATAACCCCACCCGGCCGGCCTTCGCCCGGCCACCCTCCCCTTTCAGGGGAGGGATAAGTAAGGAGACCCCCATGCCCCGCTTCTTCAAACGCGGAATGGATGCCGACACCGTCGAAGCCGCCGACGCGAAAGTGCGCGCGACTGTGGAAAGCATCCTGTCGGATGTGAAGGCGCGCGGGGACGCTGCGATCCGGGACCTGTCGAAACAGTTCGACAACTGGGCACCGGCGAACTTCCGGTTGAACGAACAGGACATCGAGCGCGCCATTTCGCAAGTCTCCAAGCGCGACCTCGAGGACATCAGGTTCGCCCAGGCGCAGGTCCGCAACTTCGCGCAGAAACAGCGCGAGACGCTGCAGGACCTCGAGGTCGAGACCTTGCCCGGCGTCATTCTCGGCCATCGCCATATCCCCGTGAATGCCATCGGCTGCTATGTGCCGGGCGGGCGCTATCCGATGGTCGCCTCCGCACATATGTCGATCGTCACCGCGCGTGTCGCGGGCGTGAAGCGCATCATCGCCTGCGCGCCGCCGCATCGCGGAGGACCGCATCCGGCAATCGTTGCCGCCATGCATTTCGGCGGTGCCGATGAAATCTATGTGCTGGGCGGGGTGCAGGCGGTGGCGGCAATGGCGCTGGGCACCGACACCATCCAGCCGGTCGACATGATCGTCGGGCCTGGCAATGCCTATGTCGCGGAAGCGAAGCGCCAGTTGTTCGGCCGCATCGGCATCGACCTGCTCGCCGGACCGACCGAAACGCTGATCATCGCGGACGACTCGGTCGATGCCGAAATCTGCGCGACTGATCTGCTCGGCCAGGCCGAGCATGGCCCGACCTCCCCCGCCGTTCTGATCACCAATTCGGAAAAGCTCGCCAGGGAGACGATGGCGGAAGTCGAGCGCCTGCTCACAATCTTGCCAACCGCCGATGCCGCCGGTCAGGCGTGGAAAGACTACGGCGAAGTGATCGTTTGCGACAGCGTCGACGAGATGGTGGCGGAAGCCGACCGCGTCGCATCCGAGCATGTGCAGGTGATGACCCGCGACCCGGATTATTTCCTGAACAACATGACGAATTACGGTTCGCTGTTTCTAGGGTCCCGCACCAACGTCGCCTACGGCGACAAGGTGATCGGCACCAATCACACGCTGCCGACCAAGAAGGCCGCGCGTTATACCGGTGGGCTTTGGGTCGGAAAATTCCTCAAGACCTGCACCTATCAGAAGGTGCTGACCGACGAAGCCTCGACGACGATCGGGGAATATTGCTCGCGGCTTTGCGTGCTTGAGGGATTCTTGGGTCACGCCGAGCAGGCCAATATCCGCGTGCGCCGCTATGGCGGGCGCAATATCGCCTATGCAACGGCGGCGGAGTGATGAGGTGACACGCGCCGCTTGTTTTCCCCTCCTTCCGCACAGCGGTGGGGAGGGGTCAGGGGTGTGGGGCCGATATTCATTTGCCCGCAACACCCCCCACCCCAACCCTCCCCACCACGTTTCGCGTGGGGGGAGGGAGCGCACACAGGGTGCCTCCCTCACATGACCGCCCTCCCCATCACCCCCTCCTTCCGTCTCGACGGCAAGCGCGCGCTGGTTACCGGCGCCGGACGCGGTATCGGCCTTGCCGCCGCGGCGGCGCTGGCGGACGCTGGGGCCGATGTAACGCTCATCGCGCGCACGAAAACCGAGATCGACCAGGCGGCGAGCGATATCCGCGCGGCCGGCGGCAAAGCGAGCGCAGCCGCGATTGACGTGACCGACATCGACTCGGTGCGCGCCTTCGTCGCGACGGCCGAGCCCTTCGACATCCTCGTCAACAACGCGGGCTCGAACCGCCCGGCATTCATGATCGACGTCACGGTCGAGGACTTCGATGCTATCTTCGCGCTGAACGTACGCTCCGCCTTCTTCGTCGCGCAGGCCGTGGTCAAGCGCCTCGTCGAGACCAGGCGACCGGGCTCGATCATCCACATCTCCTCGCAAATGGGACATGTCGGCGGGCCACGCCGAACCGTTTATTGTGCCAGCAAGGCCGCACTTGAGGGACTGACCAAGGCGATGGGCGTCGAACTCGGCCCGTACGGCATTCGCGTGAACGCGCTGGCGCCGACCTTCATCGAAACGCCGATGACGCGGCCATTCTTCGAGGATGCCACCTTCAAGAAATCGGTGCTGGAGAAGATCAAGCTCGGCCGGCTCGGCCAGGTCGAAGACCTGATGGGCGCGATCGTGTTCCTTGCCTCTGACGCCTCGGCGCTGATGACCGGCGCCTCGCTGCTCGTCGATGGAGGATGGACGGCGGAGTGAGGCGGAGCCTTCACCTCCCCCTGTAAGGGGGAGGTCGATGCGCGAAGCGCATCGGGTGGGGTCATCTTTCATAAGACCCCCTCCCCAACCCTCCCCCTTACAGGGGGAGGAGTCCGACCGCACTTGTTGAACTACGCTCCCGGCGCCAACACCGCCGGATTGATGCAGTTCGGTGGCGTACGGCCCTCGGCGATCGCCGCGATATTGTCGACCACCACATGTGCCATGCGCTCACGCAGTTCCATCACGGCGCTGCCCAGATGCGGCGTCAGCACCACATTGTCCATCGTGAGCAGCGCGCGCTCGATCCTCGGCTCGTTCTCGTAGACGTCGATACCCGCGCCAGCGAGGCGGCCCTCGGTCAGCGCATGCGCCAGTGCCTTCTCGTCGATGATCGGTCCACGCGACGTGTTGATCAGGAACGCCGTGCGCTTCATCAGCGCAAATTGCCGCGCGCCCATCATGTGATGCGTCTCGTCATTCAGCGCGGGATGCAGCGAAATGAAATCCGATTGTCCGAGCAGCTCATCGAAACTGACCAGCCGGACACCGAGCGTCCGCTCCTCCTCTGCCGAAAGCCCACGCGGATCGGAATAGAGCACCG
Source organism: uncultured Hyphomicrobiales bacterium (assembly GCA_964539845.1). Lineage (GTDB taxonomy): Bacteria > Pseudomonadota > Alphaproteobacteria > Rhizobiales > Xanthobacteraceae > Pseudorhodoplanes. The sequence continues at coordinate 9,024 of CAZIKZ010000117.1, read as the reverse complement.
TCATGTCGAAACCGCGTGCGCGGCGCGCCAGCGCCTGCCCGATCCGCCCCATGCCGACAATACCGATCGTCTTTCCGCTGACCGCGACGCCGGCCAGATGGTTCGACTGCGAGCCGGGAAACACGCCCGACCGCACGACCTTGTCGCCCTCGACGATCCTCCGCGCCACCGCGAGCAGGAGCCCGAATGCGATGTCGGCGGTCGCGTCGGTCACCACCGCCGGAATGTTGGTGACAATGACCTTGCGGGCGGTCGCCTCCGTCACGTCGATCCGGTCGGGCGTGATCGTCATCGAGGCGATCGCCTTCAGATTCGGATTGGCCGCGAGCACTTCTCGGTCGATGGTGTCATGCAGCAGGCACAGGATGATGTCGGCGCGCTTGGCCGCGTCCACCAGCTTTGACTTGGCGAGGATGCGGCTGGAATCCTGATTGAGCTCAACCTCTGCAATGTCCTTCAGGCGCAACAGCGCGCTTTCGGCAATCGGCTGCGTGACATAGACGCGCGGACGCATACAACCCCCCGGGCTTCGCGGGTCTACCACCCGCGGCTGAAGCCATATAGTAACGAAGCTATACGGCCAAGAAAGCCGTCGAAAATAAGGGAGGCGTAAGGTGGCGGCAGGACCGAAAGGCATGGTCGGTATTATCGGCCTTGGTATCATGGGCGGCGCCTTCGCCCGCAACCTGGTCGCTGACGGATGGATTGTCGCCGGCGTCGATCCCGACCCGAAGCGCCGCAAGGAGATGACAAAGGCCGGGATCGCGGTTTCCGACAGTGTGAAAGAGCTGATCACGGAAGTTCCGGTGCTCATCACCAGCCTGCCCAGCCCGAAGGCTCTGCACGCGGTGGCGCAGGAGATCGCGGATGCCAAGGTGAAGCCCCGCATCGTGATCGAGGCCTCGACCTTCGCGCTCGACGACAAGCTCGCGGCCGAAACCGTGCTGCGCAAGGCCGGTCACACCCTGCTGGACTGCCCCGTCAGCGGAACCGGCGCGCAAGCGGCGGTGAAGGATCTCGTGGTCTATGCGAGCGGTGATGCGAAAGCGATCGCGAAGGTGATGCCGGTCTTTGCCGGCTTCTCGCGCAAGACGGAGAATCTCGGCGTCTTCGGCAATGGCAGCAAAATGAAATACGTCGCGAACCTTCTGGTCGCGATCCACAACGTCGCGGCCGCCGAGGCGATGGTGCTCGGCATGAAGGCCGGCCTCGACCCGGAGCAAATCTTCAGATTCGCCAATGGCGGCGCCGGGCAATCGCGCATGTTCGAAGTGCGCGGGCCGATGATGGTGGCGGACGATTACAGCGAAGCCACCATGAAGAACTATGTCTGGCAAAAGGACATGGCGGTAATCGGCGAGTTCGCGAACAAACTCGGCGTACCGACGCCGCTCTTTTCCGCGACGCTGCCGATCTACGCCTCCGCGATGTCAGTCGGCTATGCCGAGCAGGATACCGGCGCGGTCTGCGGCGTTCTGGAAAAGATGGCCGGCGTGAAGCGCAAGAAAAGCGGAAAAAAGAAAGGAAAAAAGTAGGTTGTCCGCCCTCATTCCGAGGAGGCGCGGCAGAGACCGGAATCAGTGCGGTGCAGACGTCGCGGGAGCGGTCCGATGGCAGACTTCATCCGGGAGTTTGAATGTGCGACGCGAGCATCGAACAGCGGCTATCTGCTCGGCGGGTTGCTCGCGGGCGCATTGATCTCGCTCGCGATCTCCAACGCATGGGGTTTGGACAGTTACCGATCCCGCATCTGTCTATCGATCTGCATGGGTCTTGGCGTGATCGCGGGAGCGTTGATACTCGCGCTCGTACATGACGCTTGCGCGATATAGGCGACGGATGCGCTTCGGCCGGTTTCCGCATCTCGGGCGGCACTACGCATACAGGAAATCCAGCGTCGCCGTTTCCTCCAGCACCGCCTCGGCAACCGAGTGACGCGCGGCAAACGCCGCCTCCTCGGTGCTGCGTGCGGCCTGCAAATAGGCTCCGAGATGACGCGCGCGCTGCACCATGCGCCGTCCCTCCGGCAGCCGTTCGGCCTGATATTGCGTCAGCGCTGACACGACATCCTGTGTCGACGCGAGCGCTGCGACCAGGGCCGCCGCATCGCCCGCAGCCTTCGCAACGCCGCCGCCGACATGCGGACGCGCCACGAACGCGGCATCTCCGACAAGCGCGATCCGTCCGAACGCGATCTCGTCCGATACCAGATCGAAGATCGGTTGCAGGATCGGCTGATCCACCAGTGCCACCGCCCGCACGAATTGCGGCGCGAGCAAGCGCGCAGCCGCCTCCCGCATCGCAGCGATCGATGCGCGGCTGATCAATGGCGGCGGGATCGACATGGAATGTTCGATGCCCTTCTCGTCCGTGAGCAGCGAGACAAGCTCGCTGCGCTCATCGGCGGGCCGATACCAGATCATGTTGTAGCGCCGGTGCCCCGGCCGCACATCGTCATCCGGACCCGCCACCGGATAACCGAGCATCTGCTCACCCGGCGGCAGACAGAACGCCATAACCGGGAAAATGTCGCGATGCACATCGGGCGGCATCGTGCTTTCCGCGATCAGCGCGCGCCACGCCACATAGCCGGCATAGAGCGGCTGGCTCTCGGGCGCATACAGGCCGCGCACGGTCGAGCGGATACCGTCGGCGCCAATGAGCACATCGCCCGTGACACGCTCGCCATCGGATAAGACCGCAGTCACCCCGCGATCATCCTGCTGCACCGTCTGCAGCGAACAGCCGCGATGATAATGCGCAGGCGGAAACGCATCGCGCAGCACGCGATACACGCGCTCCCACGAGGTCATGACCTGCGGGCAATCCGTCTCCAGCGTCATGCGGCCGGTGGCATCGAACATGCGGCGCTTCTCCACCGGGACGCCAAGCTCGTCGGTGTCCAGACCGAGCGCCCGCAATGCAGCAAGAATTTCGGGCTGCGCGACAATGCCGGCACCGCGTCCGGACAATTCACCCTCGACCTTTTCATAAATGTCGACGGACCAGCCCGCGGCCCGCAACATAAGCCCGGCAAACAGCCCGCTCATCGAGCCGCCAATGATGACGGCGCGGCGCTTGGGTTGGGGGTGCATTGCAGTCGTCGGCATTTCGCAGGAACCCGGAAGTTGCTATATTGGGGCATACGATCACAGGAGGAACCGCCATGGCCATGTCCATGTTGGAAAAAGCGGCATTGAAGACCGACCACTCGGCCTGGCCGGACCCGATCGCGCAGGAATTCGAGCGCGAGCGCGCCAACCCGAACCCTTGCGTGGGGTCCCGGCTTCTTTCAGAGAATGAAAGAGTGCGCGTGTGGGAAATCCGGCTGCAGCCGGGCGAACGCATTGGCTTCCACCGCCATGTCCTCGACTATTTCTGGACCGCGGTATCCGGCGGACGCGGCCGCCAGCATGTGCATGACGGCACGACGGTCGAATATACCTACCAGCCCGGCGAAACCCGGCACGAAACCTATGGGGCCGGCGAGTGCAAGGTGCACGACCTCGAAAATCTCGGCGAGAAGGAAATGGTCTTCATGACCATCGAGTTCCTGAATTCGGCCAACAAGCCGATGGCGCTTCCCGAGCAGGTCCGGAAGGCGGCGGCGTAACGGCCCTCAAGCAAATCACGTTGCGGAAAGCCGCCGGCGCGCCGGAGGCTTTCTCGCATCTGAACGCTTTGCATCTGAGGGTTTTGACTCTGCCAGCTGCCGCATGAGCTCGGCGGCATTCACGTAAAAGCGCTCGACGATCTGGGTCACGGTGCCGGGAATGTCGCTCGGCCCACCGACATTGTAGACCCACTTCCGAAGCCCGATATAAAAAATGCTGCCGTGCAGCGACCACATCAATTCGATCTCCGGCTCGCTCATCGGCTCGACTGCGAGATCGGGACGGCCGAATTCGTGACGCAGTTCACCGACCACGCGTGCATAGACGCGATCGGTCACCATGCGCGCGAAGCGTTGCGCGATCCCTGCCCCGCCCAGCCCGGAATAAAGGTAGATGCGGCCCCACTCGTAATCGTGGAGCATCCTTGAATAATCGAGATAGAACTCGATCAGCCGCTCGCGCAGATCGCGCGACCGATTGCCAAGGATCTCGTCCCATTCCGGCCTCCACCGGCCCTCGAACAGCGTCTCGTAGATCCGGTCGATCAGCGCATCCTTGGTCGGAAAATAGCGGAACAGAAGCCCGGTCGAGATGCCGAGTTGCTCCGCAAGGTCTCGCGTCTGTCCCTGGAACCCGCGTTCGGCGAAAAAGCGGATCGCACCGCGCAGGATCAGATCACTGCGCGCTTCGGGGCTGAGCCGCAGGCGCTTGACGGCTCGCTTTGCCGGCCGTTCCGGCTTTGACCGGCGCTTCGCGCGCGCAGGTGAGGTCGTTTTCTTCATGTGATCAGGACAATCCCGGGTTCAGTGCACCCGTACCCGATTGCCTATCAGAACCGTCGCGGCAGACAAGCCGAGCGGCCACGGATCGCCCGTCGCTTGACATATTGAGCACTTGATCAATAATACTGACCAAACGCTCAATTATACCAATGAAAAAACGGCACGGGAGATGCACCATGGAAACTCTGCCCCGCAGCGGACTTCGCCGCGAAGACATGCTCAAGCGCGTCGCCCGCTTCAAGGATCTGAGCGGCTATAACGGCGGCCTGCCGGATAGCGACTATGCGAGCGCTGTTCGCACCCTTTACAATGTGATCGGGTTCCAGCCGCCCAAGGGCGAAGGCGGCGCCGTGACCTCCCCGGTCGGCGAGGACGCCGCGCGTATGGCGGCGATCAAGATCTCGGAAGGCTTCAATCTCGGCTATTGCCGCGCCAAGCCCGGCAAGGGCCCGATGATGCACAACCACGACACCAACGAGACCTTCATCCCGATGACCGGCACATGGCGCTGCTCGTGGATCGATGAAAACGGCAATGTCGATTATGTCGATGCCGAACCGTTCGATGTCGTTTCGTTTCCGGCTGGCTGTGCGCGCCGCTTCGAGAACGTGACCAAGGGCGATCCGAACGAGGACTCCATCCTGATGTTCGTGATCGGCGGCGACGGCCCGCGCGCGGAATTCACGGACGAATCCATGCACGAACTCGAGCAGGCCGGCGTCTGGCCGAAAAAGTGACGATGGCCACCGCGATGGCTGCCGGCGCTCCTGCGACACCGGCCGGGCCGTGGGACCGCAGCGCGTCGATCACGACCGCCACAATCGACGGCGAGGTCTGGCCGTATATCGACACGCGCAGCGAGGGCCCGGCGCTCATCATGCTGCCGGGCTCCGTCGGCACCTGCGAAATGTTCTTCAAACAGATCGACGCATTCGGCGAAAAGCTGCGGATCGTTTCGGTGAGCTATCCCGCGGTGTCCGACCCGTCGCGTCTCGCCGATGGCCTTGCGGGGCTGATGGACCATCTCAATCTGGCGCGCGCCAGCGTGCTCGGATCGTCCTTCGGCGGCTACTGGGCGCAATTCTTCGCGCTCCGCCATGCGGATCGGGTCGAACACCTCTTTCTCGGAAACATTTTTCTGACACCGGATGAGTTGTTCGCGAACCCGCTGTTCGATCCGTCCTTTATTGCCGCGACCGGCGCCGCCGATCTGCAGGCGACGTGGCGGCAGCGTGTCGAACAGGCCCCTGACAGCGAGTTGAAGACAATCCAGCTTGCCATGCTCTCGGGCCGCCAGAGCGCGGATAATCTCAAGTCCCGCTTTGTCGGCGTGGCCGCAGCGACGCTCTGCCCGCTGCTCTCCATTCCACGCGAGCGCATCATCGTCATCGACTGCGAGGACGATCCGATCATTCTCCCGCGATCGCGGCAGGCCGTTCGCGACCATTATGCGGGCGCGCATCTGCACATCCTCAAGACCGGCGGCCACTATCCGCACATCCTCAATCCACAAGCCTACAACGCGGTCATCAGCGGCCGCCTGCTCAGTTGATCAAGGCCGGACAAACACGGCGAACCAGGGAGACTACGTCCATGATCGGTAAATTCATGCGCCGGATGCGCATCGCACTGGCTGTGGCCGGTGCATTGTGCACGGCCGGTTCTGCAATGGCCGCCGAACCCATCAAGGTCGGTTTCAGCATGGCACTGACCGGCGGTCTCGCGGCCAACGGAAAGGCCGCGCTGCTCGCGATGCAGATGTGGGCCGACGACGTCAACAAGAAGGGCGGCCTGCTCGGCCGGCCGGTGAAACTCTTTCACTATGACGATCAGAGCAACCCGGCGACGGTGCCGAGCCTCTACACCAAGCTGATCGACCTCGACAAAGTCGATATCGTGGTATCGCCCTACGGCACCAACCTGATTGCGCCCGCGATGCCGGTCATCATGCAGAAGGGCATGATGATGATGAGCCTGTTTGGCGTCGGCGTGAACCAGCAGTTCAACTACGATCGCTATTTCCAGATCATGCCGCTCGGTGTGGAGTCCGGACATGCGATCCCGAATGCATTTTTCGAGGTCGTGAAAACCATCAACCCGATGCCCAAGACGATCGCGATCGTTGGGGCTGACGCCGAATTCGGCAAGATCACATCGGACGCCGCCCGCGACATCGCGAAAAAGATGGGCCTGAAGATCGTCTATGACCGCTCCTATCCGCCGTCCACGGTCGACTTCGCGCCGATCGCTCGCGCGATCCAGAACGTAAATCCGGAACTCGTGTTCGTCGCATCCTACCCGATCGACTCTGTCGGCCTATACCGCGCCATCAACGAGATCGGCCTGAAAGCCAAGCTCGTCGGCGGCGGCGCGGTCGGACCGCAATTCACGACGATCAAGGCCCAGCTTGGCCCCTTCCTGAACAATGCGCTGGGCTATGAACTCTACGTCCCGTCGAAGACGATGAACTTCCCCGGCATCCAGGAATTCATCACCCGCTATCAGAAAGAGGCGTCCGGACAGGGCGTCGACCAGCTTGGTTACTACGTGCCGCCGTTCATTTACGCCGCGATGGAGGTGGTCGCTCAGGCAGTCGAAAAAACCAAGTCGCTCGATCAGAAGGCTCTGGCCAAGACGATCCACGACAACGAATTTTCGACCATCGTCGGCAAAATTCGTTTCGCGCCGAATGGCGAATGGACTGAGCCGCGTGTGCTGATGGTGCAATATCGCGGGATCGAAGGAAACAGCCCCGAGCAGTTCCGCGATGCGGGACGCTATACGATCCTCTACCCGCCCGCCTTCAAATCGGGCGACGTCGTTCTGCCCTATCGCTGAGCAGATTGTCGCATCCCACAAGCGCCGGGCGATGTTCGCCCGGCGCTTTGTTTTTGAGAACGCTGCCCATCGTATCAAGGGGACTAGCCAAGCGTTGCGGCTTGCGGCAATACTCCGCCATCAAAGCGCAAGCGGCCGCCGCCCCTCGGGCGGACGACCTCAAAATCAACAAGCGCGAGCGGGGGGGATAGATATGACGTCACGCATTCTGCGTACCGGCCCCTCGTATTGAGGAAGCGCCCGGTATGGATTTTCCCGTCGAACTATTCATCAATGCCCTTATCGCGGGCATTCTGCTCGGCGGCTTCTATGCCGCGGTGACCATCGGGATTTCGATCTCGTTCGGCATTCTCGACATCGTCAATATCGCGCATCCGGCCTTCATCATCCTGGGCTCGTATATCGCGTATATCCTGAACCAGCGGTTCGGCCTCGACCCGATCCTGGTGAGCATCCTGGTGCTGCCGTTCTTCTATTACCTCGGCTCGCTGGTTTATCAGGTCTACTACGTCTCATTCGAGAAGCGCGGACAGCAGGCGCTGCGCGGGTTGGCCTTCTTCTTCGGCCTGCTCTTTGTCACCGAAGTCATCCTGATCCTCGTGTTCGGCGTCGACTATCGCTACGTGCAGGCCGGCTATATCGACACCACGCTGCGCTTCTCCTTCCTCGATCTGCCGATGCGCATGGTGGTGCCGTTTGTGATCTCCATGCTGCTCGTGCTCGGGTTGCAGCTGTTCCTGACCAAGACCTTCACCGGCCGCGCCATCATGGCGGTGGCGCAGGACCAGCTGGCACTGTCGCTGATGGCGGCCGACCCGGTCCGCATCAAGCGCATCGCCTTCTCGATTTCGATCGCGACCGCATCCATCGCGGGCGCATTGCTGATCATCATCCAGCCGGTCGAGCCTTCGGTCGGACGTGAATATATCGGCCGCGTCTTCGCGATCTGCGTGCTCGGCGGCATGGGCAGTCTGCCCGGCACCGTCATCGCGGCACTGCTGCTCGGCATCGTGGAAAGTGTCACCTCGACCTTCTATGGACCGTCCTGGGCGCCCGCTGTCGCTTTCGGCTTCCTGCTGATCACGCTCGCCGTGCGGCCTTCCGGCATTCTGGGGCGATAATGCGTACCTGGCAGTTCTTTCTTGTATCGCTTGCCATCGCCCTGATCGTTTTCATGGGCGCGCGGCTCCTGAAGAACGATTATCTGTTCTTCGCGGGCTATGTGGTCTTGCAATTCATCGTGCTGGCGACCGCCTGGAACATCCTCGGCGGCTATTGTGGTTATGTGAATTTCGGCTCGGCCGCGTTCTTCGCCATCGGCGCCTATACCACCGTGGTGATGACCAAGCTCCCGGCCTTCGCGAACCGGCATCTGCCGGAAGAACTCGCATCCATCGTGGGAGCCATCACGCCGCCGCCCATCCCGATCCTGATCATCCTGGGCGGCATCGTGGCCGGCCTTGTCGGGCTCGGCACCGGCTATCTGACGCTCCGGCTGCGCGGCGTGTTCTTCGCCATTGCAACGCTCGCGCTCGCGGTCGTGCTGCAGACCCTGATCGTGAACTGGGATTTCGTCGGCGGCTCGCGCGGTGCCTATGTGATCAGGCCGGCGACGGCCCCGCTCCTCGGCATCAACTACATCGAATACCTGTTTTTGGTCATGCTGGTCCTCGTCGTGGTCGCACTCACCGCCGCGCGGGCGATCGAGCGTTCCCGGCTCGGCTATGGCTTTGCCACCATTCGCGACGACGAGCTCGCCGCCGAGGCTTCGGGTGTTCCCACGCTGAAGC
>CAZIKZ010000116.1:6957-12445 GCA_964539845.1 uncultured Hyphomicrobiales bacterium | reverse complement strand
CCATAAACACAGCCCTGGAATGGCACAAATCCGGCCATCCAACGCACGTCTATCGCTACAGGGATGACGGTCGAGATACTCGTAGACGGAGTGCTGCGCTCCGGCTCAAGCGTCATCGAGGTTCGGCTAACGAAACAGCCTCAAGCGCGAGCGCCACGATGGTGATCGCGAGCCCGCCCAGCATGCCAACATCCGCGTAGCAGCCTCGATATTGATCGCCATATTTTTGTATGGTATTATTTACATATAATGGCCAGCCCGGATTTCGAATGGGACGCGATTAAGGACCGGCAAAATCGGGCCAAGCACGGTGTTTCGTTCGAACTGGCGCAAGCAGCCTTCCTCGATCCGAGCCGTGTCATTGCGGAAGACCTCGACCACAGCGACTCGGAGAAACGCTATTTCTGCTTCGGTCAGGTGGCGGGCGGGGTGATGACGGTGCGCTTCACATGGCGGGACGGACGCATCCGCATCTTCGGAGCAGGCTATTGGCGCAAAGGAAAGAAAATCTATGACGAACAGAACCGTTAAATACACGAAAGGCGAGATCGGCCGCCTGCGCGTGATCGAGGACTTCCTCCCGGCACCCGACGACCTCGTGCTGCGCGACGACAATGTGAAGGTGACGCTTTCGCTGTCCCGCCGCAGCGTCGACTTCTTCAAGCGCGCGGCGAAAGCGCGCCACGTACCCTATCAGCGCATGATCCGCGCGCTGGTGGATCAATATGCGGAGAAGCAGGGGCGGAAGGGATAGCTCGCATGGTGAAGCGAAATGGACGCCGTTCTGCGCGCCTCGCCACTATCCCACCTTCTCCTTGCTCAAGACTGATCGGTCACGCGCACCACCGGATATTCCACTTCGCATCGCTTGCAGCGAAACACGTTGGTCACCCTGGCGACCGCCTTGTGCATGTCGGCGAGGACCATCTCTCCGCCGCAAACGGGACAAGACGGCGTGGGTTTCGGGACCAATTCACCAATCGAGAAGTCGGACATGAAATCCTCCATCTGCTTGCGCGCAGGGTTGTGTCTCCGGTTGTTCGGGAAAGCCGCTCGGATCGAGCGTGCGGATCTAACGCGCGATGGCGCGATCGGGTGCCGCTAAAAATTTTTGAAAATGTTCGTGATGCGCGGGAACCGGACACAACGAATTCGTCATTCGGGGACGCGCGTCAGCGCGGGCCTGGAATCCGGGACTGGAAACTCTTGCGTTCGTGACTCTGGATTCCGGGTTCGCGGCTTCGCCGCGCCCGGAATGACGACGGAGGATCAAGCGCGCATGTCAAAAGCCCGCGCGCGACTGTCTCGCGACCGGCTGATCAGAACGGAAGATGTCATAAGATGCTGCGCCGTATGCGCGGCGCGCGAAAACCTAGCGCCGCTTCGCGAGCTTCACGCCCGGCTTCTTCTTCTTCGCTGCGGGCTTCTTGGCCGCCAGCGCCTGCACTTCCTCTGCGGAAGCACCGGCCTCGCGTGCGAGTCGAGCAGCCTTGAGCGCAGCCATGCGATCGACGGCGGCGTCATGATGCGCGCGATATTCTTTTATCGCGGCGGCCTTGTCGGCATCAGTCTGCTTGTCAGCCAAGAGACGATTTTCTCCACGATGATCCAGACGTCGTGACTCTGCCCCCGCGCGGAAATCTTGCAAAGGGGCAGAGCCTGAAGGCGACGCGATCACGAAGACGCGTCGCCGCAAGCGGACCTTACCAGTACATCCGTGGCAGTGGGAACGCTTGCTGTAACAGTGTGCGCGGTTTACGCGGCCTTGAGATTGTCGGCCGAGGACTTGCCGGTCTTACGGTCGGCACGGAGCTCGTACGAGACCTTCTGGCCTTCGTTCAGGCCGTGCATGCCAGCGCGCTCAACGGCGCTGATGTGCACAAACACATCGTTGCTCCCGTCGTCCGGCTGGATGAATCCAAAGCCCTTAGTTGCGTTAAACCACTTCACGGTTCCCGTCTGCATGGGAGCCAATCCTTCATATATGCGTGTATAGGGCCGCGCGTTAACGCAGCTGGTTCATTCTCGAGATTTTGGGGTAGAATGTCTTTGTCAGGCGCGGTTACGCGCAAGGCCAAGTCGTTCGGCCGAAAGCTCGAAGCGCCCTATATAGAGCAAATCCAGAAAATTGCAATCTATGGCCGCACGAGTCTTGCGACGGCTCTTGCGACGGCGCAAGACCGGCGTGAAAGCCGCAAATTTAGCGCTCCTCCACGAAGCGCAGGCGCCCGACCGGCTGCAGGCTATTGGCATTGAAGGTGCGGACTTCGACCACACCGCCGACATCCACCGTTACCACGACGCGATCGCCGGAAACCGCCGTGGACGTTACTTTCGCGCCCTTCGGCAGGGTTGCCACCACCTCCGCCTGCGCCGGCGGCGTGCTGTCGCCACTGCGATAAAGCCGCCACCCGATCATCACGATGACCACTGAAATGCCGAGCACGGTCGCGATACCGGACAGCATCGACATGCGGCGCACCTTGTCGACAACCGCCTGGGAGGCGGGATCGAGCGGCTTGCCGTCGGGGTCTTTCAGGGGCTCGGGGGACGACATGATTCGGGGCACGTTGACTGGAGGTTGCGGCGGTCGGAAGGGGGGTTAAGCCACTATCACGGCGCTTGCAACTGACCCCCCTTCCCGCAAAGGGGGGAAGCGGACCGGATCAGGGGCACGCTTTCGCTCTTCAAGAAATCCCGGCGAATGATCATAAGGAGCCCATGACCACCGTCACGACCACCGCCACAACCGAAACCCTTACCGTCGCCCCTGAACACGCAGGCACCCGGCTCGACCGGATGCTGGCGGCGCAGCTGGCCGAACTGTCACGCACACGGCTGAAGGCCCTGATCCTGGAAGGCGCGGTCACGGCGGACGGACGCGCGATCGACGATCCGGGCTATAAGGTGAAGGCGGGCGAAGTGCTGGCCGTCGTGGTGCCGCCGCCGGAACCGGCCGAGCCCGAAGGCGAAGCGATCCCGCTGACGATCCTGCATGAGGACGACCAGGTCATCGTGATCGACAAGCCGGACGGGCTGGTCGTGCATCCAGCCGCCGGGCACCAGACCGGAACGCTGGTCAACGCGCTGATCGCCCATTGCGGCGATACGCTCTCGGGCATTGGCGGCGTGATGCGGCCGGGCATCGTCCATCGGCTCGACAAGGATACGTCGGGCGTGATGGTGGTCGCCAAGACCGACAAGGCGCACAAGTCGCTGTCGGCGCAATTCGCCGATCACGGCCGCACCGGGGATCTTGAGCGTGGCTATGTCGCCTTCGTCTGGGGCGTGCCGGACCGGACCCGCGGAACGATCGAAGCCCCGATCGACCGTCATCCGCATTCCCGGGACAAGATGGCGGTGCGCAAGGGCGGGCGCGAAGCGATCACCCACTGGGAGGTGAAGGAGCGCTATGCCGGCGCCGACGGCAAGCCGATCGCCAGCCTGATCGAATGCCGGCTGGAAACCGGACGCACCCACCAGATCCGGGTTCATCTCGCCCATCTCGGGCATCCGATTCTGGGCGACGAGACCTACGCCACCGGATACCGCACCAAGGCCTCCCGCCTGCCCCCGGCTGCCCAGGAGGCATTGCAGGCCCTTGGACGGCAGGCCCTGCATGCTTATTTACTCGTGTTCGAACACCCCGTTTCGGGCAAAATCGAGCAATTCCGGTCGGAACTGCCGGGGCCGCTTGCCCGTTTGCGTGCTAGCTTGTCCGCAAGATGAGCCGGCCGATGTTCCGGACGAACGTTTAGAAAATCTTAGCTAAAACAATGGCTTGGGCTGCGGCTTCCAGTCGCTCTCCGCTCACGGGGAGGTGACAGGAATGTAACTTTCTTTCGCGACCCCGGTCCCCTATGCTGTAAGGTGCACTGCAGCATGTTCTGCCGGCCCGTTGACGGCGGCGGGGCATATGCCCGCCGATCCTCGGGGGCATGAAGATAATGGAGGGCGCATACATGGCCCGCTCTGCGGCTATGCCGATGATCACCGCCGAAGGTGGTCTGTCCCGGTATCTTGAAGAAATTCGGCGGTTCCCGATGCTGGAGCCGCAGCAGGAATTCATGCTGGCCAAGAGCTGGCGCGAGCATGGCGACCGCAATGCGGCGCATCAGCTCGTCACCAGCCATCTGCGCCTCGTCGCGAAGATCGCGATGGGGTATCGCGGCTATGGCCTGCCCATTTCCGAAATCGTGTCGGAAGGTAACGTCGGCCCGATGCAGGCCGTGAAGCGGTTCGAGCCGGATAAAGGCTTCCGCCTCGCGACCTACGCGATGTGGTGGATCAAGGCCGCTATCCAGGAATACATCCTGCGCTCGTGGTCGCTCGTGAAGATGGGCACGACCGCGAACCAGAAGAAGCTGTTCTTCAATCTGCGCAAGGCGAAGAGCAAGATCTCCGCACTCGGCGAAGGCGATCTGAGGCCTGACCAGGTGGCGCAGATCGCAAAGCGCCTCGGCGTGACCGAGAAGGACGTTGTCGACATGAATCGTCGCCTCGGCGGCGACTCGTCGCTCAACGCGCCGATCCGTGAAGACGGCGATTCCGGCGAGTGGCAGGATTGGCTTGCGGATGACAGCGTCGGTCAGGAACAGGTGCTGGCCGAAAGCGAGGAGCTCGACAATCGCCGCTCCGCGCTTGAGCATGCGCTGACCGTGCTGAACGATCGCGAGCGCCGTATCTTCCAGGCGCGCCGTCTCTCGGACGATCCGGTCACGCTCGAAGAACTCGCCGAGGAATTCGGCGTGTCGCGCGAGCGCGTCCGCCAGATCGAGGTGCGCGCCTTTGAGAAGGTGCAGAAGGCGGTCAAGAATCGCGTCGCCGCGATGGAAACACCGAAGCAGCCGGAAGCGCTGCCGGCGCATTAACTGGCGCACTCTCGCGACAGCGGGAGTCAGTTTCAAACGGGCGGGTTGCGCAAGCCGTAACCCGCCCTTTCATTTTCGGATTTCTCCACGTCATCGGCGGATCGTTTCGCAACCGGTCGTTCCAATTTTACCGGTTGGGTTCCATCACGCACGGCAATGTTATTCGGAACCTCGGTCCGGCATGGCGAGTTTGCTCCTCAGGACAAGCTGGAGGACCACGCCATGACCTACGATCCCTATCGTAACGACATGCCGCGCGATGCCTATCGCGACCATCGTGATCTTGAGCAGACCGGCTCCGGGGCATCGCTCTTGCTCGGTGCGCTGCTGCTCGCTGCCATCGGCGGCTTCCTCTATTTCTATGCGAGCCCGAGCGACCAGAGCGTCGCCACCAACGAGATCCGCCCGCCGATCACGCAGCCCTCGACTACGGGCTCCGCGCCTGCACCGGAGACCACCGGCTCGTCGGCTAATATGCCGCCTGCACCGGCGCCACAGCTCGAGCCGAAGGTGAAGCCGGTCGAGTAACGCGCAGCGCCATTTAGTTGCGCATTGTCGTTTTGTAGGGTGGGCCAAGGCGTGCATCGCGCCGGGCCCACCCCATCACGCGGTGCATT
>CAZIKZ010000116.1:0-6857 GCA_964539845.1 uncultured Hyphomicrobiales bacterium | reverse complement strand
GCCGGGCCCACCCCATCACGCGGTGCATTCCAGATTGTTGCATTCCAGATTTTTGATTGAAGGCATCGCAGCAAGCCGGGCAGCAACGCCCGGCTTTTTTCTCTCCTGCGACGAATCCCGATCGGCCTCATCCTGAGGAGGCGCGTAGCGCCGTCTCGAAGGATTGGGGCCGCCCTCGTCCTTCGAGACGCACCCTGCGGGCGCTCCTCAGGATGAGGGCGGGGATGGTACCGAGGAGCGTAGAGCGTAGTAGTAGAGCGTAGGGCGCAATAAGCGCAGCGCATTGCGCCATTTTATATTCCCAAACGCAGCGCCTCCGGATGCTGCCGCAACGCGAACCAGCGCAACAGCCGTCCGCACCTCATCTCACCTCAGGTGCAATGCGCTGCGCTTATTGCGCCCTACCCGCCCCTTGTTGGGGAGGTCCGCGAATTGCGCGAGAAGATCGACCAAAGCATATTGACAAAATTCCTATAGGAATATATACACAAATCACCCTGCTCAACGAGGGGCGTCAACCGGTGACGCCGATTGGCGGAGCGGGGTGCGGCGCCCGCGGGCATGGCTTCGTCGGCCATGCTCCCGGGGGACCTCGGGACTCCGCTCTACGGGCATCACGACCCGTGCGCGAGGAGCTCGCTGAACGGCCTGCGCCCGGTCGCGCAGGCGCGCAAACGCGGTCCGGGGTTCGTGCGGTCCGGCTTGAGCCGCGCACACAAGACGCTGCAGGGCGGTGCGCCGAGAGGCGGCTGTGTCCCGGAGACGGGCCGCAGCATTCGGTACGGCCCGCGTCTGTCGGCGCGCCGTCCCCCCTCACCCACAACTCGGAGGTTTGATAACCCCGCGAGAAGGATGAAGCATGTCTGCAATCGACGCGGAAAGACAGCGCGGCCCGCGCAGGAGCAAGCGACGGCGGAGCGATCCGGTGGAGTGGCGCACACCGAAACAGATCGCCGCGCAAGCCCGCATCGACCGCGAGGCCGATCGCGACAATCGCAACCTCAGCAACACGTTCAAGTTCTGGCGCGCATGCGCCACAGCGCGCTGCCGCCGCATGCGTGCCTGCGCGGGACTGCCAGACTGCTTCTCGAACAAATGGCGGGATGTGCATCCCGATGACAAGTTTCTTGTGCGCGAGGCCTCGCTCGCCCGCGCCCGGGGCGCAGATCCGGAACGCGCCAGCGAAATCGCGCAGGCCAAGCTGGTCGGACGCGATGCATTGTGGGGGAAATACGATGCGCTGAAATCGTCGCGCATAGCGCAAGGTCCGGAGCAGGAGCCCTCACTGCAGCCGCGGATCAGGAGTTTATGAGTGCCAGCGGCAGCCCCACAGCTTCACCTCCCCCTGAAAGGGGGAGGGAGCGCACGGCATGCGCGGCAGCGCTCTCACTTCCTCTCCCGGCAATTCTCCGCCACTGTCTTCCACCGCTGCTCCAGACCGGCGTTCGAAATGCGCGTCACCTGCGTCTTTGCTTCGGGCGCACCGGCATTCAGGGTGATGCGCAAATCCATTTCGGGCTGAGCGGCCAGAACGGCGACCTCGGGCGTCGGCACCGCAACGCGCCGCCGCAGATAGGGCGCCGCTGGCTCGGTCGGGTTCTTGTGCGTCGACATATCCTTCGGCGAGAACAGGAATTTGCGCTCGCCAGCGGTCAGTTCCACTTCCGTACCCGCGCCCACGTCGCCGCCTATTGCCGGCCGAACGAACACGATCGCCGACGCGCCGCCCGCATCGCATTCCAGTTCGAGCCAGCCCATGCGCTTGCCGCCATCGGCGCCGGTCGCTTCGAGCAGCACTTTCACCGTCACCTGCGCCGCACCCGGCTTGCCCATCCATGGCGTTTGCGCGATGTCGCCCTTGTCGATGCCAAACCGGACAAGCTCTTCGCGCGTCAGGTATCGCACCTCGTTATGCGGCACCTTCTCCATCGCCTCGACATAGCCGGGCCCGATGCCCATCTCGCGCGCATAATTCGCAAGTTGCGCGGCACCCTCCGCGGTGAATTTCCGGCATTGCGACGCAAGCTGGCTGTTGCCTTTCTGGCCGACGATGCGGCCGCTGCGAAGAAAACAATAATAGGCCGGCGAATGGATGCCGATCGCGCCTCCGGGTGGAATCCATCGCTCGGCCGCGCCGACCAGCGCGATGCCGCAGGCCGAATTGCAGTTCGCGTCATAGCTCGTCCATTCCGACACCAGCGGCTTGCCGGATTTCTTGGCAGTGTCGCAGACGGCGCGCTCGTCCGGCTTGCGCACGCAGATGTCCGGCCGCGTCAGCGCGATGCCCGCACGCATGCGCCGTTCGCGCATGATCCGGCCGATCGCCATCGCCTCCTCCTGAAGGCCGCCATTCGAATTGAAAAAGATTGGAATGCTTTTCACTTTGGTCCGGGCAAGGAAGGCCCGGAACCGGGCCGCGGAGCCCTCGTCGAACTGGCCATCGGCCGCGATCCATTCGCGGCAGCCCGGGCCGCATGCATCTTCCGGCCCGCGGGCCAGGAAAAACGTCAGCGGCTGTTTCGCAAGCTTGGATTGCAGGTCAGACTTGCGGCTGACGGGGGTCTGGGCCGGCGCCTGCGAGCTGGCCACAAGACTCGTCGCGCATATCAACAGCGCCGCCAGGGCAATCCGTGCCGTCATCGGGGCAATTCCCACCTTACGCGAGCGTACCGGCAATGGCATAAAGAGCAAACTGGAGTGAGATTTGGGCAGGTTCCGCCGCGATCCTGTCACAGCTTCGTGCGAAGGCTTTGCGTATGCCGAGGTATTATTTCAATACCCGTATCGACGGGGAACTGATCCGCGATCCCGATGGCGCCGAGCTTCGCGATCCCGATCACGCTTGGACGATGGCCCGCGCGATGATCCGCGACATCCTGCACGACGAAGAAGCCGAGCCGCGCCTGATGCGCGCCGCCATCGAAGTGACCGACGAAGACGGCGAGGTCGTGCTGGAATTCCCGTTCACCGAAGCGCTGATCGAACCCGGACAGGGCTCGCTACGGGTGCATTGAGCTTCGTCATTCCGAGGCGCCGACGAAGTCGGCGAACCCGGAATGAAGACCAAATATCACTGCTTCCAGGCCGCGAAGGCTTCCGCGAAGGCGCGCTCGCCGGGCGTACCCTTTTCGATCGCGAGAATGGCGCGGCGATTGTTGTTGTAGACAATCGGGATATCGAACCAGGCGCGTTCCTTCAGAAGCTGGATATTGCGCGCCTGATCGGACTCGACCGCCGACAGACCGATCAGGAAGAAATTGTTGGTGACCTTCACCGCAAGACCGGCGAGCGGAGTGCCGCGTGTCTGTTCCGCCTGCTTCATCAGCACACCCGGCACGTTCGAAATGCCGCCCGGAGCGAAGTCCGCAGGCAGGTTGAACATCACCTCGATGGTGTGGCTTGCCGGAAGCGTCTGGTCGGTGTTGCGCCGGATCGAGAACGTCATGTTCAAACGACGCTCTGGGATTTCCACATCCGCACGGATCGCAAGCTCGGGCGGCCGTCCCGGACCGGGCGAAACCGTCTCGGTGCGCCAGATTGCCGAGCCGACATAGCGCCTGCCCTGCGGATCGTTCGGCTCCTCTTCGTAGAGGACGACGCGCTGCGCCACCGCGGGACCGGATTGCGCATCCTGCGAACCGAGGCGATCGGAAATCTTCGGCCGTCCCGTGGTCGGCTGGCCGGGCTTGCTGTCGCCCGCAACCTGAGGCGTGGACGAGCCCTTCGATTGCAGCATGTCGGTCACGATCCCGCGCTGGGACCACGCGAACCAGCCGATTGCGAGCACCAGCACGACGGCGACCGCGGCCTTGATGAGACTGCTGATCGGGCGGCGCGGCTGATCGTCGTCGTCGCCGTCATCCTCGTCATGCTCCGCCATATCACGCGGCGGCTTTGCACCGCGCGCCGGCGGCGGCTCACGGAACGGATCCATCGGCTGCGACGGGCTGCCATCGCGGCCGGGCGGACGCATCTCGCGGCTGAAATCCTCCTGAGCGAGCTTCGGCTCCATCAGGCGGTCGAAGTCGTTCGACAGGTCCGCGAACGGGTCGCGCGCGGGACGCTTTGCGCCAGGCGGCGAGGCTCCGGGCGGCTGCCCGCCGGCACCGGGTCCCGGTGCGCGCGGCGCAGGTTGCGTGAATTTCGGGGGCGGCGCCGAACCTGGTTTGCCCTGCGGCGGCATCCCGGGTTTGCCAGCCGGTGGTGGGGCCGCTGGTCTGGCTGCGCCCGGTGGCGGGGCTGCCGGGGGGCGGACTGTCGGCCGGTTTTGCGCCGGCGCGGTTGCGTTGGGGAAGCGCGGGGCGGCTGGAGCTGCTCCTGAAGGAGCTGCCGGGGCCGGCGCATCGACACGGGTACGACGGGCAGCTTCGGCCTCGACCTTGCGGATCGCCTCCTCGAGCGCTAGCCGCTCGCGCGTGATCTCGGCCTCCTGAAGCGGAGGATTCACCCCACGCAATTGCGCGACCAGCGCCGTCCGCGCGCGCTCATAAAGCGCGCGGCGGGCCTCACCGGTGTTCTTGTCGAGACCGGCAATGGCGCGCTGAATCAGCGGTTGATAGTCAGCCATGAGTCCCTGGTCGACCCCGGATCACAAAGCAGCCCCGATTACTCATCGTGTCATGCCTCGAACGGATTCTGAACGAGAATAGTATCCTCGCGCTCGGGGGAGGTAGACAAGAGCGCCACCGGGCACCCGATCAATTCCTCGATCCATCTTACATACTTGATGGCCTGTGCCGGCAAGTCCGCCCATGAACGGGCGCCGGCAGTGGCATCCTGCCATCCTTCGATGGTTTCGTAGACCGGCTCGACCAGCGCCTGAGCGTGCTCACTGGCCGGAAGGTGATCGATCACCCGGCCATCCAGCCGATAGCCCGTGCAGACCTTGATCTCCTTGAAGCCGTCCAGAATATCCAGCTTGGTCAATGCGATACCGTTGATCCCGCTGGTACGGACGGTTTGCCGCACCAGCACTGCATCGAACCAGCCGCAGCGCCGCGGCCGCCCGGTCACGGTGCCAAATTCGCGCCCGCGCTCACCGATCAGCCTGCCGATGTCGTTGTCCTGCTCGGTCGGAAACTGCCCCTCGCCCACCCGTGTGGTGTAGGCCTTGCAGATGCCAAGCACGTAGCCGATCGCCCCCGGCCCGAGACCCGAACCGGTCGCAGCCTGGGCAGCCACCGTGTTCGATGAGGTCACGAACGGGTATGTACCGTGGTCGATGTCGAGCAGCGCGCCCTGAGCGCCCTCGAACAGAATGCGGCGGCCTTCGCGGCGCTTGGCATCCAGCAGCAACCAGATCGAATCGAGATAGGGCAACACGCGCGGCGCGACCGCGGCGAGTTCCTCGTAAACTGTATCGGGCGATACCTCGGCGAGCCCGTTGCCGCGGCGCAACGCATTGTGATGTGCGAGCAGCCGCTCGATCTTGCCGTGCAACGCCGGCAAGTCGGCGAGATCCATCATACGGATCGCGCGGCGGCCAACCTTGTCTTCGTACGCCGGGCCGATACCACGCTTGGTGGTGCCGATGCGCGTCGCGCCGGACTCGCGGATCGCTTCGAGTTCGCGATGCAGCGACAGGATCAGCGTGGCATTCTCGGCGATGCGCAGATTGTCCGGCGTCACGGAGACGCCCTGCTCCTTCAGCCGGTCAATCTCGGTCGCGAGCGCATGCGGATCGACGACCACGCCGTTTCCGATCACCGACAATTTGTTGGGACGCACTACGCCGGAAGGCAGCAGCGAAAGCTTATAGGTCTTCCCGTCGATGACCAGCGTGTGTCCGGCGTTATGTCCGCCCTGAAAGCGGACCACGACATCGGCCTGTTCGGACAGCCAATCGACGATCTTGCCTTTGCCTTCGTCGCCCCATTGCGCTCCGACGACAACTACATTCGCCATCCGCTCAGTTTCCTCCCGCGGCCCGCGGGCCCTTGCTCAACATATGCCCGGCCGTGGCGAGGCCCGTTTCCGATACGGCAAGCGCGCCTCAGAGGCAAGACGAAGGGGCCTGTGGACGGCCCGAATCTGACCGATAAGCGGTTGAAAAGGATGAAATTTTGGGAAGGTTGGCACCCGCAAGGGTTAATGCGCGGCCCGCATGCAGAAGACGGCCTTCCGGTCCCGGCAGGCCTTGTGTAGTGAGGTCGGCTCCGCCATCCGGCGGGCTACAACCATCCAACCCGCCGGGGAGCGTTCGATGGCCAGTGTCATGGGCCGGTTCGGCGGCTGGCTAAACCAGCAGGCCTACCTCCTCGTCTGCCTGACCTATCTGATGTGGTCGCTCAATATCGTGCTTGGGCGCCATATCGCGGGCGTCATCCCCCCTGTCTCCTTGAGTGCGTTGCGCTGGGGCATCGGGGCCCTGGTGCTCCTGCCTTTCGCCTGGCCTTATCTGAAGCGCGACTGGCCAGCGATTAAAACGCATATTCCGATCCTGTGCTTGCTCGGCCTGATCGGCACCACCGGCTATGCGATTCCCTCCTATTGGGGACTGCAATACACGCTCGCCATCAACGGCCTGCTGATCCAATGCACGATGCCGATGGTGATCGGGCTGATGTCGTATCTGCTCGTGGGCGACCGGCTCACGAGATGGCAGATCGCCGGCATCGTGACGTCGTTCTTCGGCGTGCTGGTGATCCTGACCCGCGGCGATCCGGACGTCCTGCATTCGGTTTCATTCAATCGTGGCGACCTGTGGTTCCTGCTCGCGATCCTGATCTTCGCACTCTATTCACCGCTGCTGCGCAAGCGCCCCGCGATGCATCCACTCTCGTTCCTCGCGGTCACGGCGATCGCGGGCACGGTGATTGTCCTGCCGCTCGCCGCGTGGGAATTGTCGGTCAAGCCAA
>CAZIKZ010000115.1:2971-12460 GCA_964539845.1 uncultured Hyphomicrobiales bacterium | reverse complement strand
GGTCCCATCCATTTGTGTATGTCGTCGGAGCGCAGTGTGGGGCGCACGCGACCGAAGTCGGTATTCAGGCAGCCGAGGATCGGCAGACAAAGCAGAATACGGGTCTTGTGGAGTTTCACGACCGGCACGCTCGCCTACGCCGCTTGCCGCCGGAAATTCCGCGCGCCGGCCGGATCGCTGGTTGATCTTCGTATCGCTCGATGCGGATGACCGGAAGGATCACCACTTCGCAGCGCCGGTGCGCTGATGCTGCGTCCCGCGCCCGCGACGCCGCATTCTCTGCCGGAAAGTCGATCACAACGCCCATCAGCCTGTCCCGCCCCGCCCGGCAGCAATGCGCCGGCCTGCGCATGATTTAGAGACCGTCATGGTTAACGGTTCGCTAACGACAGGCTGCTAGTGTCCGAGGCGTCTCAGTACGGGTGGCATCACGTGCAACATCTAACGCTCAACAACCTCGATGGCATGACCGGTCTTGCAGGGTTGGCGGATCGTACCGGGGTCGACATCAAGCCGACCTTGCTTCGCGTCCTCACCGACCTCTACATTCAGAAGTCCACGCACACGCCGCATGAAGATCACCACTTTACGGAGTTGGCGCTGCGGTTGATCGAGGCGGTCGATGAGGCGACGCGCGCAGCCGTCGCCGTGCGGCTGCGGAAACATCCGGGCGCTCCGGCAGCGGTCCTGAACCGGCTCGCACAACTTGGACCGGTCACTGCGGATCCGGGTGAGCAAGGCAGCATTGAGCTGTTCGTCACCGAAACCTCACTTGAAGACGATCTCGGACTCTTCGAACCGCTGGCGCCGAACGTGCAGAAGGACGTTCAGCTCACCAGCATGCCAACAGCTGCGCATGCGATGCCCCTGCCGGTCGACTACATCGAGCAGCGCGAAACATTCTTCTCAGCTCCGGCAGAGGAGCGCAGATTGATCCTGTTGAATCTGGAACTCGTCACAGATCAGGACGTTGCGCTGAAGCAGGAAACCAACATCATTCGCTATCTCGAGCAGGCTGCCCTTGCCGGGCGCGCGCAGGAATTCACCACACTTCTGCAACAGGGCCTTGGCGTATCGCGCGCGCTGTCTCGCCGGATTGTGACTGACCGGGCCGGCGAGCCATTTGTTGTTTCCGCCAAGGCGCTCGCGATGCCAACCGACGTATTCCAGCGCATTCTGATGTCGCTCAATCCAATCATCGGCCAGTCGGTGGAGCGTGTGTTCGACCTCTCCGACCTGTTTCTGGATCTGCCGCTATCGTCCGCGCTGCATCTCGTTGCGATCTGGCGCGCGGCTGACCGGATGGAGGCCAAAAGCCTCGTGCATCGCCGGACCCATTGGGATGACGCACCGCTTCTTACGCGTCGCCCCGCAGTCTCGGAGCCACGCCGGAGCGACCAGCCGGCAGCCCAGGACACGCAGCGACGTGATGGCTCACGCGGCTAGTGTCCTGAATCCGAAGTTCGCATGATTTTGCGGCACCTCTTTTGCGAACTTCGGGTTCGAAGGACACTAGCGTCTAACTGACAATGCAGTCGAGGAAATTGCGGCCGTGGCGGTCCTCGACTTCGACCACCCAGATATCCGGGTCGAATTCGATCTGACGCGAGACATATCTCTCGACCTCATCGTTCGGCCGGGGTTGCTCGCGCAGGCATGCGATGAACGCACGATCGCCAGGACGTGCTTCGTCGAACGTACTTTGTGGCGCGGGACCAAACAGATCAGATGTTCCGTCGAGCCGGTCGATTTTCACGAAAATCGCACCCGCCTCTTCGGCACCGCGCCGCCTCACGACTGCGTAGGCGCTCTCGATCATGCAGCGCCGGATATAGGCGGAAACCCAGATCGCCGATTTCAGCCGCATAGGAGAATTTGCCGGTTCACACACCCGATGCACGTCTCGCGGCAAGCCGCGCGCGCATCACGAGTGAGCTAGTCGAGCTCACGGCCGGTGACAACCGACAATTCGCGCATCAGCTTGGGCGAAATCTGACCGGTCACAGGGAGCTTGCGGGCACGCTCAAATAGCTCGATCGCGGCTTTGGTCTCCGGACCGAGGGTGCCGTTCGGCTTGAACTGGCCATATCCATAGTCGGTCAGAGCTCGCTGCACTCCAAGAATGCGTTTGGGAGAGGGCGCGATCAGTTCGGCGATCGGGTCGATTACAGCGGGCTGGGCGGCAGCCATCCGTTGCGGCCCGGCCTTCGCTTGCGACCGGGTCAAGGCTCGCAGGAAGACCTCGTTCGGCTCAGCGCCGGGACGCAATCCCGAAGCCTGCTCGAAGTCGCGCATCGCCGCATTGGTCTTGGGCCCGAACACGCCGTCCGCGGTGCCATCATAGAAGCCGCGACGGCCAAGCTCCCGCTGGATGTCCGTGACGACTTCGTTACGCGGCCTCGGAGCGGCCTGGACGTCGGGATTCTCGGTCTTGATCGCATCTGCCCTTGGCAGATCCGCTTTCGGCAAGTCAGCCTCGATCGCGCGACCTTTTGCAGCCTGAAGCGGTGGCCCGGTGATTTCCTGTCCGACAACGCGAATGGATTTCGGTGCGGGTGTGGGCATCGGAACAGGCTTGCCAGCGAAAAGTGGCGCCGGGTGCGGACCCGATTGCATGAAAGCCGCGTTGGCGACGATCGCGCTTAATGCCGCTGCTCCCACGGCGGCGGCGAGTGCATCCTTTCGCCAGCCGTGAAGGAGTGACGGCTGGTCGTCGTCAAACGCCTGAGCGACAGCCTTTTTTTGTGATGTCTTACGCACTCTTACGCACCTGAATGTCGTTCTGCTTACGAGCGGTGGGCTCGAACGGTGTCACCGCGCCCTTCTTGCGCGGCGTAACCTCTGCCTCGCAGTCGAGCGGCAGATGGATCGAAACCACTGTTCCTTTTCCGAGTTCGCTTCGAACTTGCATGTCACCGCCATGCAGCGTGACCAATCCCTTTACGATTGAAAGGCCGAGTCCGGTTCCGTCATGACGGCGATCATAGGCCGAGCGTGCCTGGAAAAACGGGTGGCCGATGCGGGGAAGATCGGCCGCGCCGATTCCGACACCGTTGTCCTCGACTGACACCACCAGACGGTCGCCGTCACGACGTGAGGCGATGATGATGCGGCCACCGCGATTGGTGAACTTGATCGCGTTGGATAGCAGGTTGAGCATGATCTGCTTGAACGCCCGCTTGTCGGCGACGATATCGGGCAGGTCTTCGGAGTTGCGTATCACAAGGTCGAGGCCTGCTTCACGGGCCCGCAGCGCGAGAATGTCACAGCAATTGCTGACCACCTTCGCCGGCGTGAACGGTTCCGGAGTGATCTCGAAATCGCCCGTTTCCATCTTCGACATGTCGAGGATGCCGTTGACCACGGCCAGGAGATGATTGCCAGAATCGTTGATCAGTTGCGCATATTCCCGGCGCTTCTTGGCGTCGATACGCATCAGATCCTCGTTCACGAGCATCTCGGAGAAGCCGATGATGGCGTTGAGCGGCGTGCGCAGCTCATGGCTCATCGTGGCCAGAAAGCGCGTCTTTGCCGCATTGGCGCGATCGGACTCCGCACGCGCGACGTCGAGCGCATGTTCCTGGGCCTTCCGGTCCGAGACATCGCGCATCACAGCCACGACTTCCCGATCGGTTGGCGACGCTTCCGTCTGTTCGAGCAGACGGCAGCGCATCTCGACCCACACAAATTCGACTCCGCCCTCTCCTGTTGCAGTCGCGCGTTTCACCCGGAACTCGACCGATTTCTGTTCGCCCTGCGCGGCATCGGCGAGCGCCGACAGATACGCGGGACGATCGGCGACATGGACGCGCTCGAATAACCCGTGGCTCATCAACTCCGCAACACGAACACCGAACAGCGTCTGTGCAGCCGGCGAGACAAACAGCACCGCGCCGTTGCGGCCATGTCGCGTGATGACATCCGTCATGTTGCGCGCAAGCAGTCGATAGCGGTCTTCCTCTGCGTGAAAAAGCCAGAAACTCACGCGCGCCAGCGATTCTGCGCCCAGTGCAAGCCCGGTCGCATAGAGTGCGGCGGAGATGATCCCGAGTGCAGCCAGACCCGCATGGTCGGCGACCGCGGATGGAGGCAGAATGCCGAACTCCTGCATCGCCAGCAACGCACCAGCTGCAGTCAGCGCGAAGGTCGAGGCAACCGCCACAACCCGGCGCGACGCTGACAGCGCTGCTTCAAGTGGCACCACCACAAGCCAGATCGCGGCAAAGGACGAGATGCCGCCGGTCTTGTAGGACACGACCAGAATCAGACCAGTCAGAGAGAACGACGACATGATATGCGCGCCCTCATAGCGTCCGGTCCGCGAGAGGTAATAGGCAATCAGGATCGGGACGACGAGCCACGCAAACACCGCGATCTCGAGGGCGCTCGGTACACCGCGCATGACCAGATAGACCGGGAGGGCCGCAAGCGCGATCAGCGATCCAAGCAGGCGCGGCGCGATGAAAGCGCGATGCCGCGTCGTGGTCAGCGGATCCTGCTGGACCGAAGGATGAACCAGACTGTCGATGTATTCGCGAAGCGGCTGGGCGAAACTCAAGATACTCACTACGCCAGCCTGTCCGGGCCCGACGCACTCCCCATTTGCGAGGATCGTGTCAGACGCCGCTTAAGCGAACGCTAAGGGAACGAACTTTGACAGCAGCGTGCCGGTCACCTGCGGCGCAAAACGCCTCGCATTGCCGCCATCGTCGCCGAATGGTGAATGTTCGGTTTCCACGCACGGTATACCAATCCTTGCCGCCGCTTACGAAAGCCCGATTGAAACAGGCAGACACGAGAGTTCCGCGCGAAGTCGATTCAAATTGTAATCAAAGTCGATGCTCATTCTCATCGAATAAGCCGCAAAAACCCAACAGGCCCTTCAATCGCGGCTGCTAGATTCTTGCCCATAAGCGGCCAGTTGAGCCGTGGGGAGCGTTCCGGCCATGTTCTTTCTGCTGCGAGTGGCATTCTGGCTCAGCATCGTGCTCGTGCTTTTGCCGAGCGGCGACTACCGGCCAAAAGATCAGGCCCCCCAGATCGGAGCAGCCGATGCGGTGAACGCCGCGAGCGCTGCCGTGTCGGATCTGAGCGGCTTCTGCGGCCGTCAGCCGGATGCCTGCCAAGTCGGCGGTCAGGCGGCCATCGCATTCGGGCAGCGCGCCCAGGCCGGCGCGCGCTATCTGTTCGACATGCTGACGGACAGGCTGGCGCCCGCGCAGACCGGCTCGATTGGCCGAGCAGATGGAGCCAGTGTTCCCTCGCAACACACGCTGAAGCCGGCCGACCTCGACCCCGAATGGCGCGCCCCGCTGCCGCCGAAGGATCCGCGCCGCGCAGCCTGACCGGCCTCAGACGGCGCTTTCCCCCGCGCCTCTCGCTGCCTATATCTCCCGCAAGGGACAGGGCATGCGCTGATGACGATCGACGAGATTATCGACAATTTCGAACTGCTCGATGAGTGGGACGACCGCTATCGCTATATCATCGAGCTCGGCCGCGGCCTGCCCGACCTGCCGGACGCCGCGCGCACCGAGGCCAACAAGGTGCGCGGCTGCGCGAGTCAGGTCTGGATGACGACGCATGTCCGGCCGAATGGCTCGGAAGCTCCGGTCCTCGATTTTCATGGCGACAGCGACGCCCACATCGTGCGCGGGCTGATCGCGATCCTGCTGGTGCTCTATTCCGGGAAACCCGCGAGCACGATTACGGCAACCGATGCGGAAGCGCTGTTCGAAAAGCTCGGGCTGCGCGAGCACCTGACGCCGCAGCGCTCCAACGGCTTTCGGGCCATGGTCGATCGCATCAAGTCGGACGCACGCACAGCGCTTGCAGCCTAGCTCTTTGCGACGACCGGCTTGACGCCATCCCCGGCGGACCAGGAGCGCGTCGCTGCCACAGCCCTGCCCCTGGCCTCGGATGCGAATCCAAAGTGGCGGGCAAGACGTTCGAGCGCGAGTTGCAGAACGATCTTGGCCGAGCGCGCCGGCCATTGCCGCTCGCGTTCAACTGCGTCGAGCTTCTTCAAAAAGCAGCAGATGTCGATCAACAGTCCGGAGAATTCCGGCCCAACCGCGTCAAGCGCGTGCCGGAGGCGCTGGCGCGCGGCGATAACCCTGTGAGTAAAATCACCGGATGACTGATCGCGATGACGGCCGGCGACCGTTGCATGCAGATTCGCTGTTGTGCGCGGCATCATCTGAGCCATCGTGAAATCCGCGCGCAACCGTTCGCCTGCCTGCAATTGATGCGTCTCAATCAGCGGACGGCCGTCAACACCCTTTCGACGCGAGAGCCAGATCAGGGGACTTTCCGATTCGTCGAACTTCGCCCCCACACCCACCTCGGGTCCCACGCCATCGATCAGTGACAGGTGCTGCGCGCGATAGCGGTCGATCGAGGCCGCCGTTGCCGGCATCGACCGCGACTGGCCGGTGCGAGGATTTTTCATCGGCGCGCGCTCCCGTTCGGCACAGGCAGGCGCAATACGGAGGCTTCCAGCGCATCGAGGAATGCATCGAAGCCGGGATCGTCGCGCTGATCCTCGACCAGCCGGCAGGCATGAGAGACGGTGGTGCGGTCCCGCCCGAACAGAAGGCCGGCATCCGTCAGCGTCATCCCGAGCACAACGCGTGCGAGATACATTCCGGTCTGGCGCGCGAATGCGATGTCACATCGGCCGCGCGTTGCTGCACACAGATCGTCGCGCCCAACCGCGAAAGCAGATTCAACCGCCCGGAGCAGACGCGTCTGCGCTATCGTCCGGCGCTGATCCCGTCGGGGCAGCCGCAACAGGCATCCCCGCCCCTCCCCCGCCACCTCGATCACATGCTGATCCATTGTCACCTCTATAGGACTTAATGCCTACAGACTGCAACAGATGGGCTGGCAGGGGGATAACTTTTTTTATTCGGCCTCACCGCGGCGAGACGTCGCCCGCACGCGGTGAATAACCTCAGCTGCTCTTTTCGAGGTGATTGCGCAGTTCCTCGATCGAACCGAACCGCACCACACCCTGCGCAAGCTCGGCTTCGATAGAGCCGTCGGTGTAGAGCGTATAAGCCATGCCATCGACGACACCGGACTTGAGCACGGTGGCGGGCTCGGCACGTCCTGCAGCAGCGGGCGCCTCTGCCGGAGCCTCGATGGTCGGCTCGCGGCGCGGTGCCGCGGGCGCGCTGTCCGCAGCAGCGACCGGGCGGCGTGGCTCTGCCGGCTTGGCAGGACGTTCAACCGAAGGCCGCGGTGGCCGCCAGCCTCCGCGCGCCGGCGCCGCGGCTGGAGCCGCCATTTCTTCGGCGGTGGGGATCGGACCTCGCGAGGCGTGCCGCACAGGCTCAACCTCGGGCAATTCGAATTCGTCGTGCTGCTGGGCGCGTGATTGCGCCGCACGGGGTGCAGGAGCAACCTGGGGAGCACTAGATCCTGAGGCCGACGCAGGCACGGCAGACGGCGCCATCGGCCGTGACGCCAAGAGATCCGCGATACGGGATAGCTGGCTGACTGCACGGCTAATCGCAAACGTCACCAAGCCGCCTGCCGCCGTCACGGTGCCGGCCAGGATCAGCGTGTTTCCAAGACTGAACTCATTGATCGGAATACCAAATCCGATCAGGATCGCACCTAGCGCGATTGCCAGGATCCCGACCACCATCAAGACAAAAGACATTCCGTCCTCGCGCCCCGCCGCCACAAGTCTAAACGAATTGTGACTGCCTTCCCAGTGACAGGCAAGCCGCCGACCCACCGGGGGACGGCAAACTTTAACAAATTGCTTAACGGCGACATGCCCTGACCTACCTCAACCACATGAAACGCAAGAAGAAAAGCTTAGTTCCACGCTTCAAAGTTTGAATTGCCGCTCCGATTCCGTGCTGCAATATTGCTTCCTTATTGCGCAAGGCCTAACTGAGGGCGGGCCGGCATCGCATCCGCCGGCCGGACGCCTTTAACGTCACCCGAAACGTGAGCAAGCCCCCATGTCATTTACGTTGCCCGATCTGCCCTATTCGTACGACGCCCTCGCCCCCTACATGTCGCGCGAGACGCTCGAATATCATCACGACAAGCATCATCTCGCTTACGTGAATAACGGCAACAACCTGCTCAAGGGGACCGAGTGGGAGGGCAAGTCCCTCGAAGAAATCGTGAAGGGCTCCTTCGGCAAGAATGCCGGCCTCTTCAACAATGCCGGCCAGCATTACAATCACATCCATTTCTGGAAATGGATGAAGCCCGGTGGCGGCGGCGACAAGATTCCTGGCGCACTTGAGAAGAAGATCATCTCCGACCTCGGTTCGGTGGCGAAGATGAAGGAAGATTTCGCGCAGGCTGGCGTCACCCAATTCGGCTCGGGCTGGTGCTGGCTCGCGGTCAAGGACGGAAAGATCGTGATCATGAAGAGCGCCAACGGCGAAAGCCCGCTGGTGCAAGGCGCCTCGCCGATTCTCGGCTGCGACGTGTGGGAGCATTCCTATTACATCGACTACCGCAATCGCCGCCCGGATTACCTGAAGGCGTTCGTCGACCACATGGTGAACTGGGACTACGTCGCAGAAATGTACGAGAAGGCAGCCAAGTAGGCCGGCCTTCGCATCGATCCTTGCGCGATCCTCAACAATATCCGATGCGGCCGCCCCACCCGGCGGCCGCATCGCTTTTGAGTGATCCGTTTGGTGCGCTGCGGGAGCATCTGTCACGGGATCCGATTGCACGTCGTTGCGATGCAGCCGCGTGGATACTGCTCGCAGTGCTCGGAGTCATCAGCTACCTGACTTTCGCCGATTACGGCCTCGGATGGGACGACTACACCCATTCGCAATATGGCCAGTTGCTGCTGGACTATTATGCGTCCGGTTTTTCGGATCGACGCGCCCTCTCCTTCGTCAATCTGTATATGTACGGCGGCGGCTTCGACATGCTGGCCGCGCTGACCGCAAAGATCTTGCCGTATGATCTGTTCGAGACCCGGCGCTTTGTCGGCGCAGCGGTCGGCATTCTCGGCATGGCCATCGTTTGGCGGCTTGCTCGCAGGCTCGGCGGTCCGGTCGCAGGCCTGGTAGCGCTCGCGCTGCTGGCGACGACGCCGATGTTCTACGGACACATGTTCATCAACGCGAAGGATGCCCCGTTCGCGGTTGCGATGATCCTGTTGCTGTTTGGGCTCGTCCGCGCGCTGGAGGAGTATCCACGCCCGGGCGCGCCGACGATTGTGATCTTCGGGCTCGGTCTCGGACTTGCGCTCGGCACCCGCATCATGGGCGGCATGACCGCCCTCTACGCCATCCTGCCGATGGCTGTGATCCTCACACACGATGTGCGCGCGACAGGCGTGAAGCCGGCCGTGAGCGCAGCCGGTCTGTTCGTGCTGCGTCTGGTGCCGGGTCTGGTGCTCGCTTATGCGGTGATGGCCTTGATCTGGCCGTGGTCAGTGGTCGAGCCGCTCAACCCGATCCGCGCCATCGGATACTTTTCGCATTTCTTCGAAAA
>CAZIKZ010000115.1:0-2871 GCA_964539845.1 uncultured Hyphomicrobiales bacterium | reverse complement strand
ATGTATAACGGCATCCGCCATTTCCTTTTTATCCTGCCGCCGATCTGCGTTCTGGGCGGGCTGGCAGGCGGCGCGCTTCTGCGCTGGCTTTACGACCGCTCGCGCATCGCTGCCGCAGCCGGCGCCATTGCGATTGTCGCCGGACTCGCCGTTCCGGGTTACCACATGATCGCCCTGCACCCGTATCAATATACGTTTTTCAACGCGATCAGCGGCGGCATGCGCGCTGCCGACAAAGGCTACATGCTCGATTACTGGGGGCTCTCATTCAAGGAAGCGGCAGACGAGTTGCTCGGCATTCTGGACGAGCAAGGCACCCAGACTCCGGAAGGACGCCGCTGGGTGATTGCGGTTTGCGGCCCGCATCCGCCGGCCGAGGTCAATCTCGGTGAAGACTTCCTCACCACCTGGAACACCAAGGGCGCCGACTTCGCGCTGATGCTGGGTGAGTTCTATTGTTCCGAACTCAAGGCACCCGAACTCGTGCGTATCGAACGCGAGGGCGTCGTCTTTGCGCGTGTCTATGATTTGCGCGGACGAAATATTCCCGACCTGTTCACGCTTCCACCGGTGCAGTGAGAAGGCCAAGCCAATGGCCGTGATCGCGGGATGTACGTGATCACCACAGGCGCGCGAACACTCCAAGCGCGCGATCCAGGGCACGCCATCCAGGCGAGCGATCACCAGCTGCTCGCACCTTCTGAGCGTGACGAAGAGCGCGCCTACTCGGCCGCTTGCATCGCCGGTTCCAGAAACGCCTCGGTCGCGCGGATCTGATGCGACTTCCAGCAATGCGCGCACCAGACCGACAGCTTCATGTTTTTCATCTCGAGCAGTGTCACGGTGTCAGTTTCGATACTGGTCGTAACGACACGCCCGCTCCGTGGACATTTATATTTTAGCATACGGCCGCGCCCTCCCCCTGCGAGAGACTCTACGCTGCGCGCGGACGCGATTTTGCGTGGGCGGTAGATTTCCACCGCTTATCCACAATTTCTTCACGCTTTCGTCACGGTCGCGTCGCAACGCAAAAAAGCCCGGGCAGTCCCCGAGCTTTACAGCGAAATCTGAGTCTCTAACTCAGTAGAACCGGCACTGACGCATGCCTGCCCGGTCGTACCAGCATTCCTGCTGGCGGCCCCTGATCCAGGGCGGGAGACGCGGGCCGCCGACGGCCACACCGACGATGGTGCCGACCACGGCGCCGGGCGGCCCACCGATCACCGCACCAACGCCCGCACCGATCGCAGCACCAGTCAGGACACCGCGGCTCTCGAAGTATACATCGGCAGCACTCGGCGTCGCGAGGAGCGTACCCGCCGCGACACCGGCAATGAGGATGCTCCGCATCGCAATCTCCATCGCAGGGATGGTCCCCGCTGGAGCGCTATTACACTTTCTTAACGTTAAAATTCCGTCACCGGGCCGCCGCGTCAGGCGGGTCGCGCGCGCGATCCGAAGCTCATCAGAACCACCGGAATCGCTGCCAGCGAACAAATCGCGGTCCCGACGATCACGCTCGCCGGCGTGCCGACATCCATCATGTAGCCGAAGGCCGGCGGCGCGATCACCCCGCCGATATTGAAGCCGGTCGTGACGAATCCGAACACGCGTCCGAACGCCCCCGGCGGCGTCACCGACCGCACGATCATGTCGCGCGACGGCTGCAGCACCCCGTTGAAGAAGCCGGACACCGCCATCAGCGCAATCAGCAGCGTCGCATTGAAATCGATGAACGCGATCGGGATCAACGCAACGCCGCTGACCATCAATCCGATCAGCGCGACCATGTCGTGCCGGTGCGTACGCGAGGCGAGCCATCCGCCGGCCAGAACCGCGAACGCGCTGAACATCAGATAGACCGTGATCGCGGAGGTTGCGAGCGACAGCGACGTACCCCAAAGCGCTTCGAGCGCGACGATGCCGTAATTCTGTGTGCCGACCGACACCGCCGCGATCAGCATGAAGAACACGAGATTGAGCACCACCGGCCAGGTGGCGAGAACGCGCCAGTCGCCGGCCGACGGAGCCGATGCATCCGCGGCCTTGGCACGCGCCGCCTCGCGCCCGCCCAGCGGAGCCCCGAATATCATGATCGCGACCGCGACCACGACGCCGAGCAGCGCCGCCGCGAGGAAGGCGATACGCCATCCGAACGCGCTCGCCAGGATGACCAGCGCCGCCGGCGTGATCGCCGTGCCGATGAAGCCCGCGAAGATGTGGATGGAGAAGGCCTGGCCCATCCGACCCGGCGACACGCGGTTGGAGAGCAGCGCGTAATCGGCCGGATGATAGACCGTGTTGGCAAGCCCGAGCGCGGCGAAGGCAAGACCGAGCAGCAGGAACACCGGTGCCGCCGCCGCGGCAGCGAGCGATGCCGAACCGAGCAACAGCCCGCCGACCAGCACGGTCCGCGCCGATGTACGATCGACCAGAAAGCCCGCGGGCGTCTGCAGCAGCGCCGAAATGATGTTGAAGACCGCGATCACGAGACCGAGTTCGGTATAGCTCACGCCAAATTCCGCACGCACGAACGGAAACACCGGCGGCAGCGCAAGAATGAAGATGTGGCTCACGAAATGTGCCGAGCCGACAAGCCCGATCACTCGAAAATCGGTCGAACGCGGCGCTCTGGCGTCGATGGTGGTCGGCGTCATTTCTAGAAATCCCGGCTGGCAGAGCGGGCATAGCATGGCGTGCGCCGCCGGGGCATGCGTTCTGCGAAGCCATTCCATCCGCAACGGAAATCCATAGATTTTGCGGCCCGCAGCGCAACGCGCGCAGGCTCGCTGACATCGCTTCCGCCCCGTAGGCCGGGGCGCGCGGAACGCCGGGCTCTCAGCCTGCCCGCGGCCTCGTGTGGGGTGTGAT
>CAZIKZ010000114.1:0-12526 GCA_964539845.1 uncultured Hyphomicrobiales bacterium | reverse complement strand
TCGTCTACAATCCGATCTCGGACGAAATGTATGTCGCCGAAAGGGGCAAGGGCGCCTTCCTGAACGACCAGCGTCTGCGCGTGGCTGGACGCCGCACGATGCATGACGCGGTTGTCGCCTGCGGACTGCCACATCGGGGCCGCGGCGGCCTTGCGGAATTTCGCACCGAATTCGCCGCGGTGCAGGAGCAGGTCGCGGGACTGCGCCGTTTCGGCTCGGCGGCGCTCGACCTCGCCTATGTCTCGGCCGGTCGCCTCGACGTCTACTGGGAGCGCAACCTGCAATCCTGGGACATGGCGGCGGGCATCCTGCTGGTGCGCGAAGCCGGCGGCTATGTCACCGACTGCGACGGCAACGAGGCGATGTTCACCAAGGGCCATATCTGCGCCGGCAACGAGACGCTGCTGAAAGAACTGCTGGCGATCCTGAAACGGACCGGAGCGGCGTAATGCGCCGCGCGGGAGTTTTTCTCCTGCTTTCGGCCCTCGCGCTGCTCAGCGCCTGCAACGACAACCAGCCCGCACTGCCTCCCGTCCCCGACACAAAAGAAAAGCTGACGCGCTTCGAATTCGATCTCGGTGGCGTGCGCTATGCGATCTCGCTGCCGGAAGACGCAGCGATGCGGGACCACGGGACCGACGGCGTTATTTTCTACGCCCGCAAGACCCAGCGCCAGCAGCGGATCATGGTACTGCTCGCCGCGCCACGAAAGCCCGATCAGGATTTCGACCAACAGCACATCATGCGCGACGAGAATGGCCGCCTCGATCGGGACCGCACGGATCGCGTTGTGCGTTATCGGCATCTCGGACAATCCGATGGCGGCAGCGGTGGGGCGGTGGAAGACATCGCCGGCCGCATCCAGATCGGCTCGCACGTTCTTTTTCTCGAATGCTCGGACCAGGGCGAGAGGTCGATCCATCCGACATGGTGCCTCGACTATATCGACTCGCTTGCAGTCAGCCCGCCGGCTTCATCCAATAGCCGCTGACGCCCCATTCCTTGCCGTCGGCATGACCGAACATCCCACGTAGTCGCGAGGAGGAAGATGCGCCGGCGCGGGTCAGCGTGCGGCGCTGGTAATCCGCGAAGGCCGGGCCGCGCTTGCGCACCATATGTGCCTCAAGATGCGCCAATCCCCGCGAGCCGAAGCCCGACCGTCCAGACCTGTCGCTCCCGAATCAGCCAGGCCCCCGACATGATGACGGACAGCGCCACGGTGATGACCGCGGGAGACAGATGCCGAAATGAAAATGTTATAGCGGAACCGTAAGGCCTTCCCGCGCGTCGTCCGGGGCCGATCTTCGGCAGATACGGACAGGAATTCAAACCATTTCAAACTCGATTGCGGCTCTCCCGCCCGGCGGGTTCTATTTCGCCGCGTCTGTGCCATATTGATGTCACGCATTTTCATGAAAGGCTTGCCAGCGATGGCTCGCAAATTCGACCCCCACAAGCTCTCGTCCCCGCGCATCTTCCTTGTGCGGATGCTGGTCTTCCTTGTGCTGTGCGGCCTGGTCGGCTTCGTGCTGCACCGGCAGATCCTCGGCGCCTTCATGTCGAACCCGGGCCTGAACGGGCTCATTCTCGGCGTGCTTGTGATCGGCATCCTGCTGTCGTTCCGGCAGGTGCTGCGTCTGTTCCCGGAAATCACCTGGGTCAACAGCTTCCGGCTCGCCGATCCCGGCATCGCGGTTGAGCGGCCGCCGTCCTTGCTCGCACCGATGGCAACCATGCTCGGTGACCGGCTCGGGCTGATGGCGATCTCGACCCAGATGATGCGTGGCATCCTCGATTCGATTGCGATGCGCCTCGACGAGGCGCGCGACCTGTCACGCTACCTGACCGGCCTCCTGATCTTCCTCGGTCTGCTTGGCACATTCTGGGGTCTGATCGAAACCGTGGGTTCGGTCGGCAAGGTGGTAGAGACCTTGAAGCCCGGCGGTGATTCGGCCTCGGTGTTCGAAACATTGCGCGAGGGGCTCGCCGCCCCGCTTGGCGGCATGGGTATCGCGTTCTCGTCTTCGCTGTTCGGACTTGCCGGCTCGCTGATCCTCGGCTTCCTCGACCTGCAGACCAGTCAGGCTCAGAACCGCTTCTACACCGATCTGGAAGACTGGCTGTCGACCACTGTGCATGACATCATCGCGGAGCCGGCGTCTGCCGCATCGTCCCCGCTTTCGGGCGATATGAAGATCGCAATCGAACGCCTGCGCGAAACGGTCTCCGAAACCGGCGGCAACAAGGCAGCGACCACAGCCATGGCGAATCTCGCCGAGGCGATCCAGGGGCTCGTGCATCACATGCGCACCGAGCAGCAGATGATCCGCGACTGGGCGGATTCGCAGGCCGAGCAGAACCAGGAAATCCGCAAGGTGCTTGAAGTGCTGGCGCGGGAAAAAACGTAGTCACCATGGCATTGGCCCGCAACCGCAGGGACCGCGGTATCGATTACTGGCCGGGCTTTGTCGACGCGCTGTCGACGCTGCTGCTCGGCATCATCTTCCTGCTGTCGATTTTCTCTGTCGTTCAGTTCTATCTGTCGCAGGAGATCAGCGGCAAGGACACGGCGCTGCAACGCCTCAACGCGCAGATCGCGCAACTGTCCGACCTGCTGGCGCTGGAAAAGAGCGGCCGCTCGGAGCTCGAAGCACTGCTCGGCAGCGTGCGCTCCAATCTGTCGGCCACCGAATCCGAGCGTGACCGGTTGCGCGGGATCGCCGAAGGCGCCGGTAATGCTGCGGCTGCGCAGGGACGCGCCAGCGAACTTGCCACAGCGCTCGATCTCGAAAAGCAGGGTGTGGCGCGTGCGCTCGCACAGGTCGAATTGCTGAACCAGCAGATCGCAGCCTTGCGCCGTCAGCTCGGCGCGCTCGAATCCGCGCTCGAAGTCTCCGAGAAGCGCGAGCGCGATTCCCAGACCAGAATTGCCGATCTTGGACAGCGGTTGAACCTCGCGCTGGCCCAGCGCGTGCAGGAATTGCAGCGCTACCGTTCCGACTTTTTTGGCCGCTTGCGGCAGATCCTCGGCAGCCGGCCCGACGTGCGGATTGTCGGCGACCGCTTCGTGTTTCAGTCCGAAGTATTCTTCGATCCGGGCCAGGCGATCCTGAAGCCGGAGGGCCGCGCCGAGGTCGACAAGATCGCCGACGCCCTGATCGAACTGGAAAAGAAGATTCCGCCGGACATCGCCTGGGTGATGCGCGTGGACGGCCATACCGACATCCGCCCGATCGCCAATGTGCAATTCCCCTCGAACTGGGAGCTGTCGTCGGCCCGCGCGATCGCGGTCGTGCAGTATATGATCTCGCGAGGCATTTCGCCGCAGCGCCTGGTCGCCGCCGGCTTCGGCGAGTTTCAACCCCTCGACACCGAGAAGTCCGAAGAGGCCTTCCGCCGCAACCGCAGGATTGAGCTGAAGCTTACCGAGCGATAACGTTGGTCCCGGTAACTGGGGACCTGGACGATTCATGCCGCAACAGACGGTGACGCTGCGCCCGTATCGATCGGCCGACGAACAATCGGCACTCGCCCTCTGGCAGCGCAGCTGGCAGCAGACCTATCCGCAGATCGATTTTTCGCAGCGTCTCGACTGGTTTCGCGAGCACTGGACAGACTTGCAGCTCAATTCGAAGGTGGTCGTCGCCGAGTACGATGGCGCACCGGATCGCCTTGCGGGCTTCGTCGCGGTGTCGCCGCGCTCAGGCTATCTCGACCAGATCGTGGTCGCGCCTGAGGTTCAGCATCTGGGCGTTGGCAAAGCCCTGCTCGACGCGGCCAAGCAGATCGGACGCGAAGGCCTGTATCTGCACGTCAACAAGGACAATACGCGCGCGCTCGACTTCTATCAGAAATGCGGCTTCCTGGTTGCGGGCGAAGACGTCAACCGCAGGTCCGGCGCGCCGGTCTACATGATGACCTGGCGGCCCTCCGAAGGAGCGCACGTTGAGCCGTAGCGCAGACTACGCCACACCGAATTGCAGCCGCGCCAGCCGCGCATAGAGCCCGCCGGCGCCGGCAAGCTGCTCATGCGTACCCTGTTCCACGATCCGGCCCTGCTCCAGCACGATGATACGATCGCATGACAGAACGGTCGCCAGCCGGTGCGCGATGACGAGCGTGGTCCGCCCCTCCATCGAATGAGCGAGTGCCTCCTGCACCAGCGTTTCGCTTTCCGCATCGAGTGACGATGTCGCCTCGTCGAGCAGAAGCAGCGGGGCATTGCGCAGGATCGCGCGTGCGATCGCGATGCGCTGGCGCTGGCCGCCGGACAGCGTGACGCCGCGCTCTCCAATCATGGCGTCAAAGCCCTGCGGCAACCTGCGTATGAACTCGGTTGCCGCTGCCATCTCGGCTGCGCGTTCGATCTCTGCCTGGGTCGCGTCCGGCTTGCCGAACGCGATGTTGTCGCGCACTGACGCCGCGAAGATCGCCGATTCCTGCGGCACCAGGGCAATGTGACGCCGCAGATCGCGCGGATCGGTGTCCGCGATGTTCACGCCGTCGAACGTAACGCGCCCGTAATTCGGATCGTAAAAGCGCAGGATCAGGTGGAAGATCGTGCTCTTGCCTGCGCCCGACGGGCCGACGATGGCGACCTTCTCGCCCGGCGTCACGCGGAAAGAGACACCGTCGAGTGAGGCAACCTCCGGCCGTGTGGGATAGAAGAAGCGCACATCGTCGAACACGACCTCGGCGCGCGCCCGATCCGGCAGCTTCACCGGATTTGCCGGCGCCTTCACGTCCGGCCTCACGTGCAGAATCTCGAACAGCCGTTCCGCGGCGCCAGACGCCTGCTGCACTTCTCCCCACACTTCGCTGAGTTGACCGAGGCCACCGGCCGCGAAAACCGCATAGAGCAGAAACTGGCTGAGCCGCCCGGGTGTCATCTGGCCAGACAGCACGTCATTGGCCCCGACCCACAGCACGGTCACCACACTTGCGAAGATCAGGAAAATTCCGATCGCCGTCAGCACCGAGCGCGACAGCGTGGATTGCCGCGCCGCCTCGAACGCAGCCTCGACCGCGCCGTGGAAACGTTTGGCCGCGTGGCTTTCGCTGGTGAACGCCTGCACCGTCCGCACCGCCCCAATCGTCTCCGCCGCGTAAGCGGATGCATCGGCAAGCGAATCCTGCGCCTGGCGCGAGCGCTGACGCACCGCGCGCCCGAATGCGACCAGCGGCAGAACGATCACCGGGATCGCGCCAAGAACGAACAGCGAGAGTTTCGGGCTGGTGATCACCATCATGGTGCCGGCGCCGATGAACAGCAAAAGATTGCGCAGCGCGACCGATACCGAGGCGCCGACAGCGGCCTTGATCTGAGTGGTGTCGGCGGTGAGCCGCGACATCATCTCGCCGGTCTGCGAGCGGTCGAAGAAGGATGGCGACAGCCGGGTGAGATGCGCGAAAACCTCTTCGCGCAGATCCGAGACGATCCGCTCCCCCAGCGTGGTGACGAGGTAGTAGCGAAGGCCGCTGGCGAGCGCGAGCACCAGGACCACGCCGATCATCACAGTGAAATAATTGTCGATCAGCGCCCGTTCGCCGGAAAATCCGTTGTCGATCATGCGGCGGACCGCGACCGGGACCGCCAGCGTCGCCAGCGCGGCCACGACCAGCGCGGCCAGTGCGCAAAGCGCCCGCCCCCGATAGCGCGTCATATAGGGAACCAGCAGCCGCAGCGGCTTCAGCGATGACCGCCCGGCCACCTTTGCCGGAGCGCCGTCACCGGCCGCTGCGCCCTTCTCACTGTCCACCACAAGGGCCATCCTGACCGGTCTCCGGCTAATTCAGGTCCCTGAATGCCGCGTGGCGGGAGGGGCGGCAACCGGAATCCTTCTAACTTGTGCCCGAGCCGGGCTTGCGTTATAGACGCCGCGAATTTCCATCAAACCGCAGGCCCGACTGGCGCGGCCTAACAGCGCGCGGGAGCCCTATCATGAAGTCCGATATCCATCCGAATTTCCACACCATCAACGTCAAGATGACGGATGGCACCGAGTTCGTCACCCGCTCCACCTGGGGCAAGGAAGGCGACACGATGCATCTCGACATTGATCCGAAGTCGCACCCGGCCTGGACCGGCGGCTCCCAGCAGCTGCTGGACCGCGGTGGCCGCCTGTCCCGCTTCCAGAAGAAGTTCTCGGGCTTCATCAAGGAAGACCCGGCCAAGTAAGCCAATCGGCCTGGTCTCTCGGGACCGGCCCTCTCGTCATAAGCGGCGCCCGGGTGACCGGAGCGCCGCTTTAGCTTTTTCGGGCCTCAGTTCTTGATCTTGATCCCGGCCTTTTCGACGATCGCCCCGATTTTTTTGCGCTCGGCGACCAGGAAAGCGTCCAGTTCGGCGGGCGTACCGCCGGCGGCAACATAGCTCATCTTGAGCATGCGCTCGCGGACGTCGGGCATCTGCAGCACCTTGTTCACGTCATCGCTGATCTTCTTCTGAAGATCGGCCGGCAAGCCGGCCGGCGCGTGCAGGCTCAGCCAGGTGATCGCCTCGATGTCGGGAAAGCCCTGCTCCGCGAAGGATGGAATATCCGGGGCGCCGGCAAACCGCTCCGGCGGCGGCCGACGCACGAATATTGCGCGATTTCGCGGGCCATGACGGCGTGTGGTTCACCACCGCCGAAGAGATTCACGACTGGTACGTGTCAGGCTCCGGCCAGGCCGCGTAACGGCTGCGGCGCGCATAACCCCTGCGCGCCGCTAGAGCGCGATGAACATTCAGGCCTTGCGCTCGAACGCCGCCTTGAGAAGGCCGAGCTGATATTCGACCGGATTGTTGCTGTTGCGCGGCATTTCCGACGGCGCGTGGATCGTGGCGTCCAGCCGCCGCACCTGATCGGCCAGCACAAGAGAGCGCTGGACCAATGACACCAGAGTCTCCGGCAGCAGTTTCAGCGTGTCTTCGTCCGCCGAGAAGGTCGGCGACAATTTCACCTTGGTCTTTTCCTGATTGACCTGCGAGAGCGACATCTCGCCCTCCTTCACCGCGCGATGCAGCAGCAGCCACGATGCGAGCTGCATCAGGCGCGTGGTCAGCCGCATGCTCTCGGTGGCGTAGGTCAGCGCAGCCGCGCGCGGCAACGCCTTGGATTCGCGGCGGCCAGGACCATCGAGATAGGCCGCGGTTTCTTCGACGAGCCCCATGCCGTCCCGAAACAGATGTGAAAAGGCCTGAGAGCTCGCGAGCTTCTCCCGAAACGAGATCGGGATATTCACCTCGACGTATACTTCCGACATCACGCTACGCCTCACCCCAATGCACACAACCGGCAAGAACGTCGCGGATGCCGGGCCGGTGCAGCGCCAAGTTGGCAAGGGGCAAGCATAAGGGTTGCCCGCACACCGGGTAAAGCAACTGAGACACTAATTTGATGACATAGTTGCCAACGGCCGCTCTCCCCCCAATTGTGTTCCGATTTGGTACAGAACAAAAAAGAGCCGCCGTTGCCGGCGGCTCAAGTGGATAACAGGGAGGCGTCAAACAGAGTGGACAGGAGCCACTCGATGTCCAGAAGATGGACGCCGATAGTAATACCGGGGAAAGCTTAAGGACCCGTTAAATGCAAAACGATCCGTAAACCGGATATCGAAAAACTCACGCAATCTGGAAAGGTTATTTTTTGAAGAACGTATCGGCGGCGCTGCGCGACGATTGTTTCTTTCCGATGTCCGCCTCCAGCCGCGCAATTTCTTCGCGCAGCAACGCGATCCGCTCGTTCAGTTCGGCGACGGATAGCAGCGCCAGTTCCTGACCGATCTCATGCGAGATTTTCTTTTTCGGTCGGTCGTCGTCTTCGAATGCGGGCATGGCCTTCCGTCTCGCGTTACGTGTTAAAATCTAGCGTCGGCAGCGCGGC
The DNA here is from genome assembly GCA_964539845.1 of uncultured Hyphomicrobiales bacterium. Classification (GTDB taxonomy): domain Bacteria; phylum Pseudomonadota; class Alphaproteobacteria; order Rhizobiales; family Xanthobacteraceae; genus Pseudorhodoplanes. The sequence continues at coordinate 4,661 of CAZIKZ010000114.1, read as the reverse complement.
TTGTCACACTGTCGCCGGGCCACTATCACAAGACCTCCGCCGACAGCCCATTCTCCTGCAGGACTTCGCCATGACCACGCTTCCCGCCAGCATGACTGTGATCGGCATCAAGGAACCCGGCGGCCCCGAGGTGCTCGTGCCCGAACAGCGTGACGTGCCGAAGCCGGGCAAGGGCGAAATCCTCGTCAAGGTCGCCGCCGCAGGCGTGAACCGTCCGGACGTGCGCCAGCGCCAGGGTTCATATCCGCCTCCCAAGGGCGCGGGCGACATTCCCGGTCTCGAAATCGCGGGCGAAGTCGCCGCCATCGGCGAGGGCGTGACGCGCTGGAACGTTGGCGACAAAGTCTGCGCACTCGTGGTCGCGGGAGGCTATGCGGAATATTGCCTCGCTCACGACAGCCACGTGCTGCCGGTACCGGCTTCGTTGTCGATGGTCGAAGCCGCCGCGATGCCGGAAACATTCTTCACGGTCTGGCAGCATCTGATGATGCGCTGCCACTTCAAGAGCGGTGAATGGGTGCTGGTGCATGGCGGCACCTCGGGCATCGGCACGACCGGCATCATGCTGGTCAAGAATTTCGGCGGTCATGTCGTCACCACCGCAGGCTCGGACGAAAAATGCGCGGCCGCGAAGAAGCTCGGGGCCGACGTGACCGTGAACTACAAGACGCAGGATTTCGTCGAGGAGACGAAGAAGGCAACCGGCGGAAAGGGCGCCAACGTGATCCTCGATATCATCGGGGGAGACTATATCGATAAAAATTACGACGCGGCGGCCGAACAGGGGCGCATCGCGCAGATCTCTTTTGCGGGTACGCCGAAAGCAACGGCAAATTTCGCACGCCTGATGGCCAAGCGTCTCGTGCACGAAGGCTCGACGCTGCGCCCGCGCACCATCGCCGAAAAAGCCGCGATCGCGGCGGAACTCGCAGAAAAGGTCTGGCCGCTGGTGGCCGCGGGCAAGATCAAGCCGGTGATCGATTCCACCTTCCCGCTGGCGAAAGCAGCCGACGCCCATGCCCGCATGGAATCCAGCGCCCATATCGGAAAGATCGTGCTGACCACAGGTTGAGTCGCGACTCCGCGACCTATTTTCCGGTCAGCACGCCTTCCCCTTTCCATCGGCCGCGCCGACCCCCTATAACTGCCCGGCTGCCCCCCGGCTGCGCCCCGAAATCGGCGCAAATGTCGGACTTTGGTACCTCTACAGGACGGGGAATTTGCCGGGACGCCGCGCATCCATAACGACAACGCACTGGCCAGTGGGCTTGCGGCTTGATTTGCCGCGCGCAGCCGCTGCGATTGCGCTTGTCTGCGCGGCCCTGTGGCTGACGCTGACACCCGCGCGCGCGGTCGATGCGGTCAATGTGCGCACCGACGCAGCCGCAATCGATCTGACAGCGGTTGCCGAACGTCCGAAGACCGACGGCGATCGCGTGCAGGTCTCAACCGCGCCGGGACCCGACGGCATCGTCCGCCGCATCGAGGTGCGAGGACGCGAGGCCGGCAATTCCTGGGCGGTGTTCGCGCTTGCCAATACCGGCGATGAGCAGCTCGACCGCCTGATCGTCGTGCCGCATTACCGCATGGTCGGGTCGGGCCTGTTCTGGCCGGATCTCGGTCTGTCGCGCGTCGTGACGGTGACGCCGAGCGCGGGCGAGCGTCCGGAACGTCAGGACTCGGCTACGGCGGATGTCTTCCGCATCACGCTCGATCCCGGATCGGTCGTGACCTACGTGCTGGAACTGCGCTCCGACAACCTGCCGCAGCTCTATCTGTGGGAGCCGGACTCCTACAAGGACAAGATCAACTCCTTCACGCTGTATTACGGCATCGTCATCGGCATCTCCGGCTTGCTCGCGCTGTTCCTCACCATTCTGTTCGTGGTGAAGGGCTCGGTAATGTTCCCCGCTGCCGCGGCGCTCGGCTGGGCGGTGCTCGTCTATATCGGCATCGACTTCGGATTCTGGGGCAAGGTGTTCGACATGTCGGCGGGCGCCGAGCGCATCTGGCGCGCGATCGGCGAATGCGTGCTGGCGGCGACACTGCTTGTGTTCCTGTTCGCCTATCTTAATCTCAGCCGCTGGCATGTGCGCTACGCACATATCACCGTCGCCTGGCTTGGCGGCCTCGCCGCGCTGATCGCGGTCGCGCTTTACGATCCGGCCGTCGCCTCCGGCATCGCACGTTTCTCGCTCGCCGGTGTCGCGTTCGCAGGCTTTGCGGTCGTGGTGCTGCTGTCGACGCAAGGCTTCGACCGCGCCGTGCTTCTGATCCCGACCTGGTTCCTGCTCTGCATCTGGACGATCGCGGCGATGCTCACGGTCACCGGGCTTGTCACCAACGATATCGTGGGTCCGGCGCTCCTTGGCGGCCTTGTTCTGATCGTGATGCTGATCGGCTTCACCGTGATGCAGCATGCCTTCGCGGGCTCGATCACGCATGGCATCGTCACCGATGTCGAGCGTCGCGCGCTGGCGCTGACCGGCGCAGGCGACATGATCTGGGACTGGGACGTCTCCTCCGACAAGGTCTATACCAGCCCCGAAACCGAAGCGATGCTGGGGCTCAAGCGCGGCGCGCTCGAGGGCTCGGCCGCGAAATGGCTCGACGTATTGCATCCGCTCGACCGCGACCGCTTCCGCGCCACGCTCGACAGCGTGATCGAACAGCGCCGCGGCCGGCTGATGGAAGACTTCCGTTTGCGCACGCCGGACGGCCATTATCTCTGGTTCACGCTGAAGGCGCGTCCGGTGGTGGGCTCGGATGGCGAAGTGGTGCGGCTGGTCGGTACGCTGACCGACGTGACCGATTTCAAGACCGCGGAAGAGCGGCTGCTGCACGACGCGGTGCATGACAACCTCACCGGGCTGCCGAACCGTCAGCTTTTCCTCGATCGCTTCGAGGCCGTCCTGGCATTCGCCAAGACCGACCCGGCGATGCGCCCGACCGTAATCGTGATCGATCTCGACCGCTTCAAGCAGGTCAACGATTCCGTCGGCATGGCGGTCGGCGATTCCATCCTGCTCACACTGGCGCGCCGGCTCGCCCGCCTGCTCAAGCCGCAGGACACGTTGGCCCGCCTGTCCGGCGATCAGTTCGCGCTCATTCTGCTGTCGGAGCGCGACCCCGGCCGCATCATCGCATTTGCCGAAAATATCAGGCGCACCATCCGCGCGCCGATCACGTTCAATGACCGCGAGATCTTCATCACCGCATCGATCGGTCTGTGCCTTGCCGACAGCCAGTCGTCTCGCACCGAGGAAATCCTGAAAGACGCCGAGCTCGCGATGTATCACTCGAAGCGCATCGGCGGCGATCGCATCGAAGTGTTCAAGGCGGCGATGCGGGCGCGCAAGTCCGATCGCCTCACGCTCGAGGCGGAGTTGCGCCGCGCGATCGAGCGCGAGGAGATCAAGATCATGTACCAGCCGATCGTGCGGCTGGAAGATCGCACGATCGCTGGCTTCGAGGCGCTGTCGCGCTGGGAGCATCCGAAGCTCGGGCGCATGTCGCCGGCCGAATTCATCTCCATTGCCGAGGAAATCGGGCTGATCGTCGATCTCGGCATGTTCGTACTTGAGCGCACCGCACGGCAATTGAGCATCTGGCAGCGCACGGTCCGCGCGCAGGAAGGCTTGTTCGCGAGCGTCAATGTCTCCTCGAAGCAATTGCTCCGGCAGGACCTGATCGGGGACGTTCGCACCGTGCTGGCGCGTTCATCGCTGATGCGTGGCACACTGAAGCTGGAACTGACCGAGTCCGTGGTGATGGAAAACCCCGAGCACGCCGCGCAAATCCTGCAGCGGCTGCGCGAACTCGGCGCCGGTCTCGCGCTCGACGATTTCGGCACGGGACATTCCTCGCTGTCCTATCTGCAGCGCTTCCCGTTCGACACGATCAAGATCGATCAGTCCTTCGTGCGTATGAGCGCCAAGGGCACGCGTCCGGTCATCCTGCGCTCGATCATCGCGCTCGCGCACGATCTTGGCATGGAAGCCGTTGCGGAAGGCGCAGAGACCGATTCCGATGCGGTTGAGCTCTACCATATGGGCTGTGAATACGCGCAGGGCTTCGTGTTCGGCCAGGCAATGACGGCGGAGGCGGCGACGAAGCTGCTCACGACCGAGCGGCTGGAAACAGCGCGGTAATGTTGCGTCATTGCGAGCGAAGCGAAGCAATCCATCCCGCAAGCAATCAACTGCAACTGGATTGCGTCGTCGCGGCGCTCCTCGCAATGACGCCGTCAGCTACGCATGTCCCGCTTCGCTTGACAGCATGCCGGGCGAGATGCCGAGCTTGCGCATGGCCTTCTCATATTTGCGCTCGGGCTCACCGAAAATAAGCTCGGGATCCGCCGCGCAATGCAGCCAGCCGTTACCCTGGATTTCCTGCTCGAGCTGGCCCGGCGCCCAGCCGGCATAGCCGAGCGCGAGGATCGCGCTGGCAGGGCCCTCGCCGGTCGCGATCGCCTTGAGAATATCGATCGTTGCAGTCAGGCAAATACCGTCGTCGATCGGCAGGGTGGAATTCTCGATGAAGAAATCCGCCGAATGCAGGACGAAGCCGCGCCCTGTTTCCACCGGGCCGCCTTTCATGACCATCACATCGTCATGGTTCGTCGAAACCTGAATGGCTTCGCCATCCGGCACCACGTTGAG
>CAZIKZ010000113.1:0-12526 GCA_964539845.1 uncultured Hyphomicrobiales bacterium | reverse complement strand
TGTCGCGGAAGCCGCGGTCGAACTTCGACTTGTGATAGGCGATGTCGGAGGCGAAATATGTGTAGCTGCCATCCGACTTCATCAGCGGACGATCGACATCGTCGCCGAAATCGGTGGAGCGGAACAGCGTCTGCTCGCGATCCTCATAGTCCTCGACCGGCGCACCTTTCGGCGGCGGCAGGCGCCCTTCGTAGACTTCTCCCGCGCCTTTCAGTTGCGCGATGATCGCGCCGACTTTGTCGCCGTCCGTGATCAGCGAGCGTTCGGAAAAGAACACGTCGTGCTTCACGTTGAGCGCGGCGAGATCGTCGCGGATCATCGCCATCATCATGTCGACGGCAGTCTCGCGCACGACTGGCAGCCAGTCGCTTTCGTGTTTCTGGTTGAGATCGCGTCCGTATTGTTCGGCAAGCGCCGAGCCGACCGGCTTCAGATAGTCGCCCGGATAAAATCCCTCGGGGATCGCGCCGATGTCCTCGCCGAGCGCCTCGCGGTAGCGGAGGAACGCCGAGCGCGCGAGCACATCGACCTGCGCCCCGGCATCGTTGATGTAGTATTCGCGCGTGACGTCATGGTCCGCAAAGGCGAGCAGACTTGCAAGCGCATCGCCAAACACCGCGCCGCGACAATGGCCGACATGCATGGGCCCGGTCGGATTGGCCGACACATATTCCACGTTGACCTTGCCGCGCTGCCCGATCCGGCTACGGCCGAAATCGGTGCCGGCAGCGATGGCCGCACGCAGCGCGCCGAGCCAGGTCGCGTGCTTCAGCGTCATATTGATGAAGCCTGGCCCCGCGATGTCCACGCTCTCGATCAGCGGATCGGCGCGGAGCTTTTCGGCCAAAGCGTCGGCCAGTTCGCGTGGCTTCCTTCCCGCATCCTTCGCCAGCACCATGGCGGCATTGGTCGCCATGTCGCCGTGGCTCGAGTCGCGCGGCGGTTCGACCGTGATCCGCGACAGATCGATGCCGGCCGGCAGCAAGCCCGACGCGATCAGCGCCTCGTTGGCGGCGATCACGCGGCCAAGCATGGTGGCAAACAGATTGTCGTAATGGATGTGGTTCGCCATCGGTTTTTTCGCAAGGGTTACAGTCACTTGGGCGGCGCGCCCTAACGCAGTTCCGGGGTCGAGTCAAAGAACCGCCGGTGTTCTTCCAGCGCAAAGCGGTCGGTCATGCCGGCCATGAAGTCGCCGATTCGGCGGGCGCGGGTGGCCTCATCCGCCGTGGCGAGACCGCTCCGCCACTCGTCCGGCATCTCGTCAGGCGCCTGCGAGAAATACCGGAACAGGTCGCGCAGCACGCCCTCCGCTTCCCGCATCACCCGCATGACCCGCTCGTGGCGATACATACGCGGAAACAGGAAATTCTTGATGCCGCGTTCGGCCTCCGCCATGGCGCTGGAAAAACCGATCACCGCATGATCGGCGGCGCGGATGTCGTCGGCGGATGCGGGGGCGAGCGCGCTCAAACGGCGCGCGGACTCGGCCGCCACATCCTCGATCATCCAGGTGATCAACCGGCGGATCAGCTCGTGCGCGAACCGGGCTGGTTCCAGTCCGGGATAGCGGCCCGCGATCTCTCGCACGATGCCGCCGACGAACGGAACGCCGTCGAGATCGGCAATCGTGAACAGGCCGGCACGCAACCCGTCGTCGATGTCATGGGCGTCATAGGCGATGTCATCGGAGATCGCCGCAATCTGTGCTTCGGCGCTTGCGTAGCTCCAGAGTTGCAAGTCGCATGTCGCCGCAAAGTCCAGGATGGTGCGCGGCACGCCACGGTCGAGATAGCGCCCGATCGGCGCACCGGCGCGATCGGTCAGCGGACCGTTATGCTTGACGAGGCCCTCCAGCGATTCCCATGTCAGGTTGAGGCCGTCGAAATCGGCGTAACGGCGCTCCAGCGCGGTTACGAGCCGCAGCGTCTGCGCATTATGGTCGAAGCCGCCATGGGGCTTCAGTTCCTCGTCGAGCGCGCGTTCGCCGATATGGCCGAAAGGCGGGTGGCCGAGATCGTGGGCCAGCGACAAGGCCTCGGCGAGATCCTCGTCGAGGCCGAGCACCCGAGCGAGCGAGCGGGCGATCTGTTGCACTTCCAGGGTATGGGTCAGCCGGGTACGATAATGGTCGCCCTCGTGGAACATGAAGACCTGCGTCTTGTATTTCAGGCGGCGAAATGCGGCTGAATGGATGATCCGGTCGCAGTCGCGGCGGAAATCGTTCCGGCTGGGACTCGGCGGTTCCGGCACGAGCCGGCCTCGGCTGAGGGCAGGATCTGAGGCATAGGGCGCGCGGGGAGCGGACTGGATCGCCATAACGGCTGTCTACGTGCGCATGCGCGGGATGCAAAGCCCCTTCCTTTCTGCAAGCCCATTTGCCGGGACGAATTGACGGAACGGGTCGGCGCACCTAACTATCCGGTATGACCCTTGAAACCATGAGCCTCGGCAACGTTACCGTCACCGAGCGCGCGGTCTCCAAGATCGCAACGATCCTGTCGAAGGAACCGGCGGGCTCCATGCTGCGCGTCAGCGTCGAGGGCGGCGGCTGCTCGGGCTTTCAGTACAAGTTCGATGTCGAGCGCGAGCGCGCGGACGACGACCTTGTGCTCGGGCGCGACAACGCCACCGTCCTGATCGACCCGATCTCGGTCGGCTTCCTGGCCGGCTCGGAAATCGACTTCGTCGACGACCTGATCGGCGCGGCGTTCAAGATCAATAATCCGAACGCCAAGGCGTCCTGCGGCTGCGGGACAAGCTTCGCGCTGTAGCTGTCCTCATGCGCGGGGCCTGGACCCGCGCATCCATCATTCCTCGCAAGATGGGTTGCCGGGCTGAAGCTCGGCAATGACCACCGAATGTGCCACTGGTCCGCCCAAAGCGTCAGTTTACCTTCATCCCGCTCTTCTTCACGAACGCCCCGTAGGTTTTCAGTTCACTATTGATCAGCGAACCGAACTCCTCCGGCGACATCGGCATGGTTTGTACGCCGATTCTGTCGAGCTTCTCGCGCAAGGCCGGTGCCTGGAGAGCCTTCATCATTTCGCCGTTGAGCTTTTCTGTCACCGCTTTCGGCGTGCCGGACGGCCCGAGGATTCCGACCCAGAGCGTGTAATCGGAATCCGCAAAGCCCGCTTCCAGCGTGGTCGGCACGTCAGGCAGCTGCGCGGCGCGCGTTTTCGAGGACACCGCAAGCGCGAGCAGCTTGCCCTCGCGGATGTGCGGCAGCGCGGTCGCGAGCGGGCAGAAGTAATAGTCGACGCGGCCCGCGATCACCTCGGCCAAAGCCTCGGCGCCACCCTTGAAGGGAATGTGCACGGCTTCGTAACCCGCACTCACCCGAAAGCGCTCGGCGCTCATATGCACCGCCGAGCCGACGCCGAGAGACGCAAAGTTTAGCTTGCCGGGATTGGCCTTCGCGTAGGCGACGAAGTCCTGGATCGACTTGATGCCCTTGGACGGCGAGACAATCAGCACATTCGGCACGCTGCCGATCATCGACATCGGAACGAGGTCGCCCTCGGCCTTGAATGGCAGATTGGGGTAAAGCGCCGGCGCAACCGTATGTGCCGAGGAATGCACCAGCCACGTATAACCGTCGGGGTCGGACTTCACGACCTGCAGCGCGCCGATCGTGCCGCCGGCGCCACCGCGATTTTCGACCACGATGGTCTGACCGAGTTGCGACTGCAATTGCTCGAATACGATGCGCGGAATGATATCGGTTGCGGAGCCCGCGCCGAACGGGACCACCGCCTTGACCGGCTTCGATGGCCAGCTGTCTGCAACGGCGGCCGGCGTTGTTGCCAGCAAAATGAGCAAAGCGGTGAGCGGATAACGGCGCATGGCTTATCTCCGAATGGTTCGGAGCAAAACCAGCAAGAACTATGCCGCCCACACCCGTTGAGACGCGCCCTTCGGCTCCGCTCGGATGAGGAGCCGTCTGGCAGCGCGCTATTCCGCTGCCACCGCACGCGGCCGCTCGACTTCCGGTACCTCTTCGAGCTGCGGCTCTAGCCCGCGCTTGAGCATGCGGTCGAAGCGGTCGAGATAGATGTAGATGACCGGCGTGATGTAGAGCGTCAGCAGCTGCGACAAGCAAAGCCCGCCGACCACCGCGATGCCAAGAGGCTGGCGCAGCTCAGCGCCCGCTCCGGCACCGAGCGCAATCGGCAGCGCGCCGAAGATCGCGGCAAAGGTCGTCATCATGATCGGGCGGAAGCGCAGAAGCGCGGCTTCGCGGATCGCCGCTTCCGCGCTGAGGCCCACGCGCCGGCGATCGATTGCGAAGTCGATCATCATGATCGCGTTCTTCTTCACGATACCGACCAGCATGATGATGCCGATGATCGCGATCACCGACAGGTCCATGCCGAACAGCCACAGCGTCAAGATGGCGCCGACACCCGCTGACGGCAGGCCGGAGATGATCGTGATCGGGTGGATGAAGCTTTCATACAGGATGCCGAGGACCACGTAGGCCGCGAACACGGCGGCGAGGATCAACAGGCCCTGCCCCTTCTTCACATCCTCGAAGACCTGCGTGGCGCCCTGCCAGCTGGACACGATGGTCGCGGGCAGATTGGCCTCGCTTTCGACCCGCTTGATCGCCTCGTTTGCCTGCCCGATCGAGTAACCCGGCGCGACGTTGTAGGAAATCGTCACCGAAGGCTGTTGGCCCTGATGGTTGACCTGCAGCGGACCGACGGTCGGCACGAGCTTTGCCACGGATTCGATCGGGATGGTTTGCCCGCTCGACGTCTTGATCCTGAGCTTCGACAGATACGCCGGGTCTTCCTGGAATTTCGGAAGCGTTTCCATGATGACCTGGAAATCATTCGACGGCGTATAGATGGTCGCAATCTGGCGCGAACCGAACGCGTTGAACAATTCCTGCCGGATCTGGTCGACGGTGATGCCGTAGACCGCCGCCTTCTCGCGGTCGATATCGACCAGCATCTGCGGGTTCTTGATGTAGAGGTCGGTTGTTACGTCGCGCAGCTCGGGCAATTGCATGAACTTGCGTTCGAGCTCGGGCGCAATCTTGTAAAGCCCCTCGGTATCGCCGCTCTGCAAGGTGTATTGGTACTCGCTCTTCGAAATGCGTCCACCGATATTGATGTTCTGGATCGGCCGCGGGAACAGCCGGACGCCGGGCACGTCGGCGGTGGCCCGCATCAGCCGCCCGATCACGACCGGCATCGGATCGCGCTCCTTCTTCGGCTTCAGCACGACGAACATGCGCGCGTAATTGGCGGTCGTATTGGGACCGCCCGCGCCGACGGTGGAATTGATGTAATCGACCGCCTCGTCGGCCCGGACGATGGTGGCAATCTTCGACTGCCGCGCCACCATGGCTTCAAACGAGGAGTCGGTCGCGGCCTCGCTGACCACCAGCATGAAGCCGGTGTCCTCGGTCGGGAACAACCCTTTCGGGTATATGTAATAGAGCCAGATGGTGCCCGCCAAAGTGGCGATCGTGACCACAAGCGTCACAGGCTTGTATTTGATCGCCTTGTCCAGCGACCATTCGTAACCGCGCAGCCAGCCGTTGAACATCGACTCGAACCAGCGCATCAGGAAGAATGGCTCCTTTTCGGGTTTGCTGGGATCGTGGCCGCGCAATACGCGTGCGCACAGCATCGGCGTCAGCGTCAGCGACACGAAGCCGGAAATGATGATCGCGATCGAGATCGTCATTGCGAATTCGCGGAACACGCGGCCGACGATGCCGCCCATCAGCAGGACCGGGATGAACACCGCAATCAGCGACAGCGTGATCGAAACGATGGTAAAGCCGATCTCGCGCGAGCCCTTCAGCGCCGCCTCAAACGGCCGCATGCCGCCCTCGATATGGCGCACGATGTTTTCGAGCATGACGATGGCGTCGTCGACCACGAAGCCGATACACAGCGTCAGCGCCAGCAGCGTCATATTGTTGATCGAATAGCCGAGCGCGTACATCACCGCGAAGGTGCCGACGATCGAAATCGGCACCGCAAGACCGGGAATGATCGTCGCCGTAAGCTTTCGCAGGAACATGAAGATCACGAGCAGCACTAGGATGAGCGCAATGAACATGTGTCCCTGGACATCGCTGACCGCCTGACGCACCGATATCGACCGGTCCATCAGCATCTCGACCTCGATCGAGGCCGGAATCGCCGCGCGCAAGGCGGGCAGCCGCTCCTTGATCAAATCGACGACGGCGACAGTGTTGGCGTCGGGCTGGCGCTGGATCGCGAGCACGACCGAACGCTCGCCGTTAAACCAGCTCGCGACCTTGTTGTTCTCCACGCTGTCGATGACGGTCGCGACCTCGTTCAGCTTGACCGGAACGCCGTTGCGCCAGGAGACCACCACATTGGCGTATTCATCGGCCTTTTCGAGCTGCGCCGGCGCCTGCAAGGTGATGTTCTGCTGGGGACCCGCGAGCGTGCCGACCGGCACCGACGAATTCACCTTGGACACGGCCTGACGGATGTCGTCGAGCGACAGCCCGCGCGCGGCCGCCTTTTCCGGGTCGACCTGCACGCGCACGGCGAATTTTTGCGCGCCATAGACAAGCACCTGCGCCACGCCCTGGATCTGCGAGATCGACTGCGCGAGCACGGTGTCGGCATATTCATGCACGGTGGACAGCGGAAGCGTCCCCGACCGCACCGAGATGAACAGCACCGGGAAGTCCGACGGGTTCACCTTGCGGAAGCTTGGCGGGGTCGTCATCTCTACCGGCAGCCTTCGCTGGGCGATGGTCAGCGCGGTCTGCACGTCGAGTGCTGCGGCGTCGATGTCGCGGTCGAGATCGAACTGGATGGTGATGCGGGAAATTCCGAGCGATGAGGACGACGACATCGATGAGATGCCGGCAATGGTCGAGAGCTGACGCTCGATCGGGGACGCGATCGAGGCCGCCATGGTCTCAGGACTCGCGCCGGCGAGGTTGGCAGTGATCTCAATGGTCGGGAAGTCGACCCGCGGCAGCGCCGACACCGAGAGCAGCTTGTAGGCGAAGGCCCCGAAAACAATGAACGACGCCGTGATCAGCGTCGTCATCACCGGCCGGCGGATACAGAGCTCGGAAAGATTCATATCTCAGGCCCCAGTTTTCGCCTTGCTGCGCGGCGCGACCCGTGCGCCGTCGACCAGCATCAATTGCCCGTCGAGCACGACCGTCTCTTCCCCGGTCAGCCCCTTCGTGATCACCGACTGCATGTCCTCGGTCCGGTCGACGGTGACGTTGCGCACTTTGGCAACGCCATCCTCCACCACGAACACATAAGTCCCGCTCTGACCCGCCTGCACGGCAGGCGACGGGATCACCACCGCCTTCTCGCTGCGCAGGATCACCTGCGTATTCACGAGCGTGCCCGGCCACAGCAATTCGTCGCTGTTGTCCATGGTCGCGCGCACCAGCACCATGCCGGTGGCCGGATCGACGGTGTTCTCGATCATCGTGACCTGGCCGTGGGCGGCGCGGCTCTCGCCGGGCGCGAGCGCCTCGACGGTTGCGGTTTCTGCGGCCAGCGCCTTGCGCAAGTCAGGCAATTGCCGCTGCGGCAGCCCGAATGTCACATAGACCGGCTTGATCTGATTGATGGTCGCGAGCGGTGCCGTATCGGCGGGCCGCACGAAGTTGCCGACCTTCACATTGGCCGCGCTGATGCGGCCTGAAATCGGCGCGCGGATCGCGGTCCAGGATAGCTGGACCCTGAGGTTTTCCAGCGTCGCACGGTTCGATCCTGCGACCGCGCTCGCCATATTGACCTGGGTCTGCGCGTTGTTGAGCGTGACCTGAGTGGTTGCGTTTTTCTTGACGAGTTCGACGTAGCGGTCGACGTCTCGCTCGGCCTGCTCCTGCTGGGCAACCGCGCCCGCGATCACCGCCTCGACCCGCTTGATCTCGGCTTCGAGCTGACGGCTGTCGAGCGTGAACAGGAGGTCGCCGGCCTTCACCATGGCGCCGTCGAGAAAGTGCACTTCGGTGATGACACTTTCGAGCCGCGCCTTGATTGCAACACTGGCAATCGGCGTCACCGTTCCCAGGGCTTCGAGCCGCAACGGGACGTTACGCAATTCCGCAGTCACCACCTCCACCGGAATCACGCGCGGCGGCGGCCCCTTCTTCTGGGCCGCAGCGTTATCGGAATTCCAGAGCCGCGAGAGCGGCGTGAAAAGCGATGGTTGAACGGCATAAATCGCCGCTCCGACGGCAACGAGCGCCCCCAGCGTCACAGACCATTTACGAGCGCTCATGGATAACTTTCGACCCGGCCCGCTTTCCCGCGGCCCCGGATGTCCCTCTGGTTTCTCGCCGCGCCAACACGCCGACGGGTTTTCGCTTGCACAAAACCTCGTACCATATCCATGCAAGAACCGCACCCAGCCGACCGATATGCGGTAAACACCGCAAAGCGAAGTCTATGTCCGGCCCCCTCCCGGGGAACTGGTCTTTTCCATTAAAATTCGGCAATCAATCCCCATGCGTATCGCCACCTGGAACGTCAATTCAATCCGCCAGCGGATGGAAAACCTGTGCGTCTGGCTGAAAGAACGTCAGCCGGATGTCGTTTGCTTGCAGGAGACCAAAACTGTCGACGATGCGTTCCCGCGCGCCGAGCTTGAGGGGCTCGGCTACAATCTGGCCGTGCATGGCCAGAAGACGTTCAACGGGGTGGCGATCCTTTCCAAATACCCCCTCGAAGAGGTCACCATCGGACTGCCCGGCGATGCCTCGGACGACCATGCCCGTTTCATCGAGGCGCTGATCTCGCATCCCGGCGGAGCGGTGCGGGTCGCGTCGATCTATCTGCCCAATGGCAACCCGGTCGCCAGCGACAAATATCCCTACAAATTGAACTGGATGGACCGGCTTTATGATTATGCGTCTGAGCGACTTAAGCTCGAAGAAGACCTGATCATGGCCGGGGACTACAATGTCATTCCAGCGCCGGAGGACGTGCATGACCCGGCGGCCTGGGCCCAGGATGCGCTGTTCCGGCCGCCGACCCGGGAGAAATTCAGGGCGTTGACCCATCTCGGACTGACCGACGCCATTCGTGCGTCAAGCGATGCCAAGGGGCTCTATACGTTCTGGGATTATCAGGCCGGCGCCTGGCAGAAGAACTGGGGCATCCGGATCGATCATCTCCTGCTCTCGCCGCGCGCGGCCGACCGACTTTCGGCGGCCGGCATCGACAAGCATGTGCGCAATTGGGAGAAGCCGTCGGACCACGTGCCGGTGTGGATCGACCTCAATGTCGAAGCGGCGTGATCACAGCCGGACGATCAGGCCCTGACCGGACGTGCGTTCTGACTAATATTTGCGGATTGATATTTCGCTGACCGATATGCCGGCAGCAAAGGGCGCGCCGAAGCGCAAGACGCTCAGTCGCGCCGGCCCTTCATGTAGCGCTCGAGATAGGCCACCGCCATCTGACGCTCGCCGTCGTTGGCCTGCTTGAAAGCGGCGTCGTACATCTCGACGACCCACTTCTCGCCGGCGGCGCCTTCACGCGCCAGCGTAAGCCACATCAGGCCGCGTGCGGCCTGACGCGGCACCACATCGCCCTTGAAGATCAGGTGGCCGAGCAAGGCCTGCGCGCGCGCCTGACCCTTGTTGGCGGCAAGGTGCAACCAGCGCAAAGCCTGACGCGGATCCTTCTCGCCGCCAGTGCCATCGAGATACAGCTTGGCGAGCGAATATTGCGCGTCGGCATCACCGAAATAGGACGCGGCATACGCATACATTTCGCGCGCGCGATCGGGGTCCGCCTTCACCTCGGTGCCGGGAATGCCGTCGAGATAATAGTGACCGAGCTGAACAAAGGCATTGGCGACGAAGCGCGCCTGCGGCCGATGCCGCGCCTCTTCCGCATGCGTGTTGGCGATCCGGCTGAAATACTGGAACGCGCGCAGTTCATTGCGCGGCACGCCATCGCCCTCGGCATACATGCGGCCGAGCTTCCATTGCGCGAGCGCATAGCCGTGATCGGCGGCATATTGCAGAGACGTCAACGCCTTGTCGTTGTGGCCCGCCTTGAGCGACGCCGCGCCGGAGCGGAACGCCTCGACCGGAGTCACATCCGGCTTGGTGTTGGCCGGGGAGCGCGTGCCGTCAAATGCGACGGCTGGCGCCAGCCAGAGCGCGCAGGACAGAACACCCAGCCGTGCGATGTTATTCATCTGCATAGCTGATCTTCTCTGCCTTGGCGCCAGGATGGGTGAGCGCGCCGGTGACAGCCGGTCCAACCTGCTGGGCGTACTTCCAGAGATAGCCGGAGCCGTGACCGTTATCGCGCGGCTTCCATCCCGCCTTGCGCTTTGCAAGTTCCTCGTCGGAGAGCTGCACATTGAGCGTGCCATTCACCGCATCGAGTTCAATGATGTCGCCATCGCGCAGAAGCGCGATCGGTCCGCCGACCGCCGCTTCCGGGCCGACATGGCCGACGCAGAAGCCGCGGGTCGCGCCGGAAAAGCGGCCGTCGGTGATCAACGCGAGCTTGTCGCCCATACCCTGACCGTAGAGCGCGGCCGTGGTCGACAGCATCTCGCGCATGCCGGGACCACCGCGCGGTCCCTCGTAGCGGATGACCAGCACATCGCCTTCTTCGTATTTGCGGTTCTTCACCGCATCGAAACAGGCTTCCTCACCGTCGAAGCAGCGTGCCGGACCGGTGAATTTCAGATTGTGCATGCCGGCGACTTTGACGATCGCGCCTTCCGGCGCGAGATTGCCCTTCAGCCCAACTACGCCACCGGTCTGCGACAACGGCTTGGACGCAGGACGCACAACATCCTGATCGGGATTCCAACTCACCGACTTTAAGTTCTCAGCCATCGTGCGCCCGGTAACAGTCATGCAATCGCCGTGGAGATAGCCGCCGTCGAGCAAAGCTTTCATGACAAGCGGTATGCCGCCTGCTTCGAACAAATCCTTGGCGACATAACGGCCGCCCGGTTTCAAATCAGCGATATATGGTGTCCTTTTGAAGACTTCGGCGACGTCGAACAGCGTGAACTCGATGCCGGCTTCGTGAGCAATGGCAGGCAGATGCAATGCGGCATTGGTCGAGCCGCCGGAGGCAGCGACAGTCGCGGCCGCGTTCTCCAATGACTTTCTCGTGACGATGTCGCGCGGACGCAGCCCGGACAGCACCAGGTCCATGACCTTCTCGCCCGCCGTCATGCAGAACGAGTCACGAATTTCGTAAGGCGCCGGGGCGCCCGCCGAATACGGCAAGGCGAGACCGATCGCTTCCGACACCATCGCCATGGTGTTGGCGGTGAATTGTGCCCCGCATGCGCCGGCCGACGGACACGCCACCTGCTCGAGCCCGAACAGGTCCTCATCACTCATCGCGCCGACGGAGTGCTTGCCAACCGCCTCGAACACGTCCTGGACCGTCACCGGCTTGCCCTTGAAGGTGCCGGGCAGGATCGAGCCGCCATAGATGAAGATCGACGGCACGTTCAGCCGCACCATCGCCATCATCATCCCGGGAAGCGACTTGTCGCAGCCGGCGAGGCCGACCAGCGCGTCATAGGCATGGCCGCGCATCGTGAGTTCGACCGAGTCCGCGATCACCTCGCGCGACGGCAGCGAAGCCCGCATACCGCCATGCCCCATCGCAATACCGTCGGTCACGGTGATTGTGCAAAACTCGCGCGGCGTACCGCCCGCGGCTGAAACGCCCTTCTTGACCGCCTGGGCCTGACGCATCAGCGAGATGTTACAAGGCGCCGCCTCGTTCCAGCACGACGCGACGCCAACCAGCGGCTGGTGGATCTGCGCTGTCGTGAGACCCATTGCGTAAAGATAGGAGCGGTGTGGTGCTCGTTCCGGCCCTTCCGTTACGTGGCGGCTGGGCAACTTGGCTTTCAAATTGGTCTTGGCGTCCATGTGAACTCGATCGGGCTCCCCGCCCCGTCGCACGCGCGACAAACTACTGCTACGCCGCTATTTCTGCCGTTTCCTGTGGGAGAGGCCTATGGCCAAATAGCGGCATCACGGCACCGATACCGAAATGTCTCTAATGTGTTGCGAGGAAGACACTAAGCCGTCGGCCGATGGCCGACCTGACAGGCGCAGATGCCTCGGAAAAGCGACAGACGGGGTGGGCCGAGGTCGCCCAACCCAGTGGGCCCCGATCAGGGTTTGGCAGGCCCATGATGGAGTGCGGCGGACGAAATGTCGGCGATCGCTGCGGCGATCCGCAGGCGGACCAGCTGGTCCTCGAACGCGCTCTCGCCCGGCGCCGCCAGCAGCCAATTCTTCAGGGCGCGGATCGACGCGCGTTCCGGCTCGCTGGCCGGGAAAACTCTGCGCTCTTGAGTGACGTGCGGCATGTCACCCTCCTCTCGCGCCGCCAACGGACGAATCAGCGAACCTGTTCCAACAGCGTGCATCACGATCCCGGCAGGGCGGTGCGCCCTCGCCTTTCGCACCGCACCCGCGATAAAGGATCATGTGCCTCGAAAGCTGACCCGCCCCTTCTTCGGCCGATCCGTTCATGAGGTCGCG
>CAZIKZ010000112.1:0-12584 GCA_964539845.1 uncultured Hyphomicrobiales bacterium | reverse complement strand
TAAATGTTATGTTATAACATAACTTGAAATGGGGGACTGTCATGGCCGCTCGCCGCGTTGCTGCTATCGCACTGATTTCGCTACCACTTCTCGAGAATCCGGCGGCCGCTCAAGCGGTCGAGCTTCCTGCGATCACGGTCACCGCGAGCCCGATCGTGCGGCGCGCGGTCCGGCCCGCCGCCACGCCCGGCCCGCGCGACACAGCTCCCGATACGCCGTTCGATGCCGCAGCACCGGTTCCGGCTCCCGATCTCTACCAGGGCACGCTGCCTATCGTGACCGGCCAGTTCGCCACCGTGACCGTCATGCCGCGCGGCGAGATCGACCGCGCAACGGGCCAGACGCTCGGCGAAATCCTGCAGGAAAAGCCCGGCATCACATCATCCGGCTTCGCGCCGGGCGCCGCCTCACGGCCGATCATCCGCGGCCTCGACAATTATCGCGTGCGCATTCAGGAAAACGGCATCGGCAGCAGCGGCGTTTCCGAACTCGGCGAAGATCATGCCGTGCCACTCGATCCGCTCGCCGCACAGTCGGTCGAGGTGATCCGCGGTCCGGCGACGCTACGCTTCGGTTCGCAGGCCATCGGCGGCGTGGTCAATGCCGAGAATAACCGCATCCCGACATCGATCCCGCAACGCGGTCTCGCCTTCGAAGGCCGAGGCGCCGTCACCACCGTCGATCGCGGACGCGACGGCGCCGTATTGCTCGATGCAGGCGCTGGAAACTTTGCAATCCACGCCGACATGTGGGGCCGTAATTCGGGCGACTACAAAATTCCGTCTTATCCGTATCTCTATCCGGAGGATCCGGCGCCGCTCGTGAACCGATGGCAACCGAACTCCGCGCATCAATCGAACGGCAACTCGATCGGTGGTTCGTTGATATTCGACCGCGGTTATTTCGGGTTCGCCTATACGAATTTCGAGAGCAAATATCAGGTGCCGGGCCAAGAGGCGACCGAGACCAGAACCAGCATCGACATGAAGCAGAGCAAGTTCACCGGCAAAGGTGAGGTTCGCCCGGATGGCCATGCCATCGAGGCCATCCGCTACTGGTTCGGATCGACCGACTACAAGCATGCGGAAATCGCCGATGAAGGCGGCTTCTACGGCGAGCAGCAATATTTCCTGAGCAACCAGAAGGAAGCGCGCGTCGAGGTTCAGCTTCAGCCCTTCGATCTGCGCTTTGCCGCGCTCACCACAGCACTTGGCATACAGGGCAGCCGCGAAAAACTGGACGCGCCCGGTCTCGAAGGCGGCCTGTTCGATCCCAACACCACCCGCAGTATCGCGGGCTACATGTTCAACGAGCTTCGTTTCAATGCCGCGCAGCGCCTGCAGCTCGCCGGACGTATCGAGAGCAATATCGTGAAGGGCGCCATGCCCGACCTGTTCACCGATCCTGACGTGAATATCTGGCGCGATCGCAGCTTCACCCCGATCAATGGCGCGATCGGCTTTCTGCAGGATCTGCCGGGCGATCTCGTCGCCAGTCTCACCGCGCAACATGTCGAACGGGCACCGCGCGCACCCGAACTGCTGTCGCGCGGCGTGCATGAAGCCACCGGCACCTTCGATATCGGCAATCCGAATCTGAGGACGGAGGTTGCGCACACGGTCGAGGCTGGCTTGCGCCGCGCCAAGGGGCCGCTGCGCTTTGAGGCCACCGCTTTCTATACGCGCTTCGACGGTTTCATCTATCGCAACCTGACCGGAGAAACCTGCGACGAGGATTTCGCAAGCTGCGCACCCGGCAACGCCGGCGAATTGCAGCAGGCGGTCTATGCCCAGCGTGATGCGACATTCCGGGGCGCGGAAGTTCAGGCGCAATTCGACGTTGCGCCGATCGGTGCCGGCGTGTGGGGCATCGACAGCCGCTACGACATCGTACGGGCCACATTCACCGACGGAACCAATGTGCCGCGAATCCCGCCGCAGCGCCTTGGCGGCGGCGTCTATTACCGCGACGGCCAATGGTTCGCGCGCCTCGGGCTGCTGCACGCCTTCCCGCAAAATGACATCGCGGACCACGAGACACAGACGGGCGGCTACGATCTCTTGAAGGCCGAGATCAGCTACACCGCAAAGCTGCGCAGCGATCCGAGCGGTCTGTCCGAATTCAAGTTCGGCCTGGTCGGCGACAATCTGCTGAACGATGACGTGCGGTTCGCGCAATCGTTCAAGAAGGATGAGGTGCTGCAGCCGGGACGCACGGTGAAGGTGTTCGCGACGGTGAAGTTTTAGCTATCCCTCCCCCGCTTGCGGGGGAGGGTGGCGAGCATCGAAGATGCGAGCCGGGTGGGGGCGATGCTCGCAAGATGACCCCACCCCGATCTCCTTCGCTATCGCTCAGTCGATCGACCCTCCCCTTTCAGGGGAGGGATAAAGCTAGAGCCGTTCTCGCGCCTTCCTCAGCCGCACATACAGCGCGCCCTCGCCACCGTGCGAGATCGCGGCGGAATCAAATCCGATCACCAGGTCGCGGAATTCCGGAAGCGCCAGCCACAGTGGCACCGCCCGCTTCAGGACGCCGCGATCATGCTCGCCGCGCCCGCCTTTCCCGGTAATCACCAGCACCACCCGTCCGCCACGCGTCTGAATCCGGCGCAGGAAACCCAGCAATGCGTCATGGGCTTCCGCCTGGGTATGGCCGTGCAGATCGAGCCGCGCGTCGATGGAATCGCGACCACGCGCGATCTTCTGTTTCACCTTGCGATCGAGCGGCGCGAGCGGCGGCGCCTTTTTCGGTGCCAGTGTGGGCTTTACCGATGCCGGGACAGGCGCAACGCGTTTCGGAGCCTTTGAAACCTTCGGCGGCTCGGCCGCTTCAACGACGATGGCCGGCGCAGCCGCGCGTGTCCGCTTGCGCAGCGGACGAACCGATTTGGTGACGCCATCCCAGAGCACGATATCATCCGAGGAAAGCCGCCGTCCCTTGCGGCTTCCGTCCGCAGTCATGATGACGGTTTGTCCGATGGCTTGGGATTGCTCTTCGGCGCGGGCTTGGTAGCCGGCGGCGAGGACAGCGGCTTGGGGAATGGGTTGCCGCTGCCGGTCGCAGACGGCGGCTTCTTCGCCGCGGCCACATCCGGCTTGTTCTGCGTCGACGTGGTCGGTTTTGGTTTTGCAGTTGAATCGGTCGCGGGCTTGGCGGCAGCCGGTGCGGGCTGCGGCTTTGCGGGAGCCGGCGACAATTGCGCGGCCGGTTTTGCCTTCGGCTCGGCTGCGGCTGGCGGCTTGGCGGGAGCGGCCGGTTTCGGATCGCTTCGCGCCGCGGTTTGCGGCTTCGCGCGCGGATCGGGTTTCGGCGTCGGCGTAGCGACCGCAGGCGCATCTACAGCGGGCGCGGCCGCAGGCTTGTCCTCGGGCTTCGGCTGGAACGGCGTGACGCTTGCGACCAGACTGGTGTCCTTCGGGCGCGGCTGAGGCAGCGGCATCCCGAGCGCCTCATCGTCCGGATCGAGTTCGTTCGGAATCAGCATCACGAACTGCCCGTTATGCTTGAAGCGGCCGGCCGCGCGTGCTGCTTCCTCGCCCGCGCCGAGATAGATGTCCGCACGGGCCGGTCCGATGATCGCGCCGCCGGTATCCTGCGCAACCATCAGACGGCGGAACCAGGTATCGGGCTTCTCGCTGACGATCGGCAGCAAGGCATTGACGAAGACCGGCATGCCGTAGGTGTGAATCTTGCGGTCGACCGCGATCGAGCGCGCCGCAGTCAGGGAGATACCCTGCGCGCCGATCGCCTCGTCATGCTCGCCAAGATCGGTTTCGCGGAAGAACACATAGGACTTGTTCATCCGCCGCAACTCTTTGCCTTCTTCCGGGTTCTTCTCCATGAATTCCCGGATCTTCTGCATCGAGATTTCTTCGCGGGTGACGATGCCGCGCTGGATCAGAACCGAGCCGACCGCGAAATAAGCGTGACCGTTCTTGTCGGCATAGTTGAGCCGGATCACCTTGCCGTCTTCGAGCCGGACCCGCACCGATCCCTGGATCTCGGCGAAGAAGCCGTCGATCGGATCTTTCAGCCAGACGATTTCAAGATCGCGCCCGGCGATCGCACCGTCTTCGATCTGGGTGCGGTCGTAATAGGGGGCGGTGGCATGCTTGACGGTGCGCTTGCCGGCCTTGGCCTTGCCGCCGGAACGGCGCAACCGCTGCGTCACCATGTTCGGCGGACGCATGTAAAGCGGCGTGGTGTAGATATCGCTCGGCCAGCGTGCGCCTTCGACCACCGGCTCGTAATAGCCCGTGAAGAAACCGTCCGTCTCACCTTCGCGGGTCAGATTGATCGGACGGAAATTCTGCTCGAAGAAGTGGCGCGTGCCGAGCTCATCGAGCGGCATCGCACCAATCGCACGCCCGCACACCTCGAACAGCGCACGATAGGTTTCCCCGCGCTCGGCCCGCGATTTTGGAGAACTGCGCAGGATCGGCTTGCAACTCGCCAGAAAGGCAGAGAAGGCTTCGCCGTGATCGTCGTCGATCCAGCCCTTGATCTCGTGCCAAGCCAGCGCTTCGAAATTGCTATTGGGGATCTTGAGCGGATGCGCCTTGGTGGCGCGCTTCTTGGCGACCTTGGCGCGCGCTGACTTTTTCGCAGCGGCGGTCTCAGCCTTAACAGCGGAAGAAAACTGCAGAGCGAGAATGGGGGCCGCGGCGATCGCAAGAGCCAGACCGGCGCACCGCAGATGGCGCGCGTTCAAGCTCCGCAATGCCCGCCAGGAGACCCCAATCAAATCCAAGACACCCCAATGAAACTATTGTCCCGCCTCGGTGGCGACGAGCTTCCAGTTCGGATCGCGCGCGGTGACGTCGCGCGCGAAGGTCCAGACGTCGGTGACTTCGGTGACTTTATCGGGGCTGCCGTCAATGACGTTGCCGGCCTTGTCGCGCGTCGCTGAAATCAGCTGTGAGACGAACCGTATCGTCACCTGCGCGGTATTGCCGCGCGATTCGGCGCCGATGATATCGGCGGTATCGAGCGACACGAATTTGTTTTCGACGGTTTCGCCCTTGGCCTCGCGATCGCGAATCGCGGCCTCGAAGCCGTCATAGACTTCCCGCGACAGAAGCCCTTTCAGGCTCTTGCGGTCGCCGGCAGCGAAGGCGACGACGATCATTTCGTAGGCGCCGCGGGCGCCCGTCACAAAATGCGCGGCATCGAAGGTACGGTCCGCCGCGGCGATGGCATCGAGCCCGGAGGCCACGGCGCTGCCCTCGGCGGCGATACCCTTCCAGCGATCCGGAGCGGGTTCGGCCGGGCGTGCCACGGTTTCGGCGTTCCGGGTCGGCAGAGTGACGACCTTGTCGCTTGCTGGCGCGCGCGCGTCGCGGGCGGAATAGGGGTCATAGGGCGGGCGCTCGCGCCCGGTGCGCTGGCCCAGCACGCTGCGCAGGCGAATGAAAATGAAAATCGCCAGCGCCAGGAAGATGATGGTGTAGATGTCGAACACGTCGCGAATGCCTTTGCAGCCCGGGGACAGACGGGGCCACCACGTCAGCCCGAAAGCGGAAGAGGAGCCGCCCAGCGCTGTAATGTAAGCACGGGGTCGGTCTTAGCCATAGGTCGCTTCGAACCAAAAACTGAGCTTCAGGCAGAGTTTAGACGATCCCGGCCACAAAGGCCAACACGAGACCGAGATTTGGAACGCGCCGATGCCGGTCGGAAAGCTGATCCTGTTCGGACTTTTAGGCCTGGTTGTGGCCGAGGCCGCGGTTTTTCTCACGATCGCGTGGGCATTCGGGTCTTTCATCGCCGTGGTCGGATTAATGGCGACGTCGGTTCTGGGTCTCGCAGTGCTGGCGCGGATGGGACGGCGCTTCGCTGGCAGGCTCGCAGACATTTTGTCTCAGCGTGATTTCGGCGCGCCCGCCGCCCGGTCGAGCGGGGTCCTGACAACACTGGGCGGCCTGTTGCTGGTGCTTCCCGGGTTCATCACCGACTGCGTCGGACTGCTCCTTCTGGTGCCGGCGATCCAGCAACGGCTGATCAACCATGTCCCGATCGGCCGGTCCCGGCCGACCGGCCGGGTTCTGGAGCTCCCCCGTAGCCAATGGCGCGACATGCCGGACCGTCACATCCGCGACGGACGTGACGAACCGCCAAAAGTACCCCCGAAACGATCGCACCGCCGATGATCCGCCAATCCTTGTTCGCCTCGAAAGCCTATGTTAGCCACACCGCCGCAGGCGCTCGATCGCGGCGCAAAACCAGGCGCAAAACCAGGATTGACGATGGCGAACTCGACCAATGGCGGCCCGCAGGCGCCCGCTGAGACCGCACCACAGCTCAACGTGCTGGCGCAATATGTGAAGGACTTCTCCTTCGAGAACCCGAATGCGCCCCGTTCTCTGCAACCCTCCAATCAGCAGCCGCAGATCAACATCCAGATCAACGTCAACGCGTCGCCGCTGCAGTCCGATTACGAGATCGACCTCAAGATCGAGGGCAAGGCCGAGATCGGAAATTCGATCCTGTTCGCGTTCGATCTCGTCTATGGCGGCGTCTTCCGCATCCAGAACGTGCCGGACGAAAGCATCCATCCGGTGCTGATGATTGAATGCCCGCGGCTCCTGTTCCCGTTCGCGCGCGAGATCATCGCGTCGGCCGTACGCAATGGTGGCTTCCCGCCGCTCTATATCGATCCGGTCGATTTCGTCGGGCTGTACCGCCAGAAGCTGGCGGAGCAGGCGGCGCAGCAACAGCCGAGCTGACGTTGTCATGGCCGGGCTCGACCCGGCCATCCATCACTGTCGCAAGACTCTGTTGTCTAAAAGACTTTGTTTCCCGATCGATGGATGTGCGGGTCAAGCCCGCGCGTGACCTGGATTAGACGTTGCCCGTATAACTCCGCCACACCGCGGCATCTCCGAGTGTCGCGATGAACGCCGCATGCGCCGCGCGATCCTCATCCGTGATGCGTGGCGGGAGCGGCGAAGGCCGGGCGCGTCCGGCAGCGCCATTGCGTCCGACGGGAACCGACCGCGTGCTGGTCGCGACCAGGCCAAGCTTGGTCTGCCGTGCATCGGTAAGTTCGATATACACTTCGGCCAGCAACTCGGCGTCGAGCAGCGCGCCGTGCTTCGTGCGCTTCGAATTGTCGATCTTGTAGCGCGTGCAGAGATCATCGAGCTTGTTCGAGACGCCGGGATGCTTGCGGCGCGCCAGCATCAGCGTGTCGACGATGCGGTCGCGCGCAAAAGTCGTGCGCTTGGCGAGATCGAGCTCGGCATTCATGAAAGCGAGATCGAAATAACCGTTATGCGCGACCAGCGGCGCGTCGCCGACAAAGTCGAGAAACTCGTCCGCGATCTCGTGGAACAGACCGTGCTGCTTCAAAAACTCAAGCGACAGCCCATGCACGTTAAACGCCTCCACCGGCATGTCGCGCTCGGGATTGAGGTATTTGTGATACGTGCGGCCGGTCGGGAACCGGTCGAGCAATTCGACGCAGCCGATCTCCACGATCCGATGCCCCTGCATCGGATCGAGGCCCGTGGTTTCCGTGTCGAAGACAATCTCGCGCAAGGCTGTGAGTCCAGAAAAGACGGCCGAATCAGCGTTTCGGCGTCATTGTAGCAACCTTCCGCAGGATTTCGCGCACCTGATCGCGCGCCGGTTCGATGCCTTGCCCGCTATCCACGATGTAATCAGCGCGGCTGCGCTTCTCCGCATCGGGCATTTGCTTGGCCAGCAGCGCTTCGAATTTTTCCGCCGTCATGCCGGGCCGTTCCATCACGCGCTGGCGCTGAATCCCGGGGGCGGCCGACACCACGACCACCGTATCGACGAGCGTCTCGCCGCCGGTCTCGAACAGGAGCGGAATGTCGAGGACGACCACGGGCGCCTCGCGCGCGCGGGCGTCGTCCAGAAACCGGTCGCGGGCCTTCGCGACCAAGGGATGCACGATCGCCTCCAGCCGCTTCATCGCATCCGGATTGCCGACCACGGCTTTCGCAAGCAGCGCGCGATCGACCTTGCCGTCACGAGTCGTGCCGGCAAACGCGGCCTCCACCAGAGGCACAGCCTCGCCCTCATAGAGCCGGTGAACGGCAGCGTCGGCGTCATGCACGGGCACACCCTCCTCCGCGAACAACGTCGCGGTGGTCGACTTGCCCATGCCGATGGAGCCGGTGAGGCCGAGAATGATCATCTTGTCTCTTGGTCATCGCCGGACTGCACCCGGCAATCCACCTTGCTGCGCAAATTCTATTTGTCCGATGGATGCGCGCGGTCAAGCCCGCGCATGACTCCACGCAAGCGCTATTCTTTCAGAAACCCCTTCTGTCGCAGAAATGCGAGCAGCGGCAGAAGAGGCATGCCAAGAATCGTGAAATAGTCGCCTTCGACGCGCTCGAACAAATGCACGCCGAGTTTTTCGAGCTGATAGCCGCCGACACTTTCAGTCACCGACGGTCCGGCAGCTTCGAGATATTCCTCAAGGAACCGGTCCGAGAACGGGCGCATCCGCAGCCGCGCGGTATCGACGACCTTGAACAATACCGATCCGTCCTGGACCACCGAGACCGCGGAATGAAGCGTGTGGCTTTGCCCGCAGAGCTGCCGCAATTGTTCGCGCGCCTCCTCGCGATCGGCCGGCTTGTTGAACCGGACCGAGCCCATGGCCAGCGTCTGATCCGCGCCGACCACAAGCCGCGACGGCATCCGGAACGACACCGCGCTCGCTTTCTCCCAGGAGAGAAGCAACGCAAGCTCGTCGGGATCGCGCTTTTCGCCGTTGGTGCGTTCGATCGCGCGCTCGTCGATCTGGGCCTGTACGATTTCGATCGGAATGCCGGCCGCGCTCAGCATGTTGCGGCGGGCCAGACTTTTCGAGGCCAGGATCAACGGAGCCGGAGCGGACCAGAACTGCATTTACAGGGCCGGCGCGCGGCGGCGCTC
The DNA here is from genome assembly GCA_964539845.1 of uncultured Hyphomicrobiales bacterium. Lineage (GTDB taxonomy): Bacteria > Pseudomonadota > Alphaproteobacteria > Rhizobiales > Xanthobacteraceae > Pseudorhodoplanes. The sequence continues at coordinate 3,674 of CAZIKZ010000112.1, read as the reverse complement.
GCTAAGAAGCTGGAGCACGGCGGCGGCGGTTTCCTCGATCGAACGGCGCGACACATCGATCAGTGGCCAGTTGTGACGGGCGCAGAGTTTGCGCGAGAAATTGATCTCGTCCGCCACGGCCTGCCGGTCGATATAGGCTGCTTCGCTATGGTGCGCCTTCAAGCCCAGAAGCCTGTTCTGCCGGATCTGCACGATGCGTTCCGGGCTGGCGAATAACCCCACCACAAGCGGTTTCGTCAAGGCTTCCAGCTGTGATGGAACCGGCACGCCCGGCACCAGCGGATAATTGCCGGTCTTCACGCCGCGATTGGCAAGATAGATCGAGGTCGGGGTCTTCGAGGTGCGCGACACTCCCACCAGGACGACATCGGCCTGCTCAAGATCGTCCACATGCTGGCCGTCATCATGCAGCATCGTGTAGTTGAGCGCGTCGATCCGCTTGAAATATTCGGCATTCAGGGTGTGCTGGGCGCCCACTCGCGGGGCGGTGGTCGCACCGAGATAGGACTGAAACACCCGCAGAACCGGACCGAGGATCGAGCGGCACGGCAGGCTCAGTTCCCCGCATTTTTTTTCCAGCCGGTCAATCAGCTCTTCATCAAGCAGCGTGTAGAGCACGATGCCGGGCGCTTCCTCGATCTCGGACAGAACCCGGTCGAGCTGCTTCTGGGTCCGGATCAGCGGATAAACATGCTCGATCGGCGAGATATGCGCGTATTGCGCAGCCGCTGCGTGCGCAACCGTTGTCAATGTCTCGCCGGTGGAGTCAGAGACCAGATGGAGATGGAAATAGCTCGGGTTTCGGTGCGGCAAAACGTGTGTCCAGACCGGGAAAAGCACAGAACAGACTGTGCGGTGCTGGGGAGAAGGCCACGCTGAAACCCAAAGCGCAAGGCGGCGGGGTCCTTCGGGTGCTCAACCGTCCACATTGCTGCCCGGTTGGACAGAATCCGTGAATTTGCCGATGTTGGCGTTGATAACGAAAAGACTGTGGTCCTATTGGGGACGCGCGCCGGACAAACGTTAAGATTCAATGAATTGCACCCTGTTGACGAATGTGAACAACCTCGGGCGCGATATGTGGATGTGTGCAGAAATCATTCGCAAGGTTGGATGGATGATTCATGAGTCTAACCAACCGCATAACAGAAACAGAATCCAAGATTCTTAAGATTCTTTTTAGGAAGGACCCTGGCGGTGAGTGCGCTTGTGAACAAACCCCTCCTCAATGTGCTCAACGGTCACCGAGAAAAGATTCCGCCGGCCTGGATGATGCGGCAAGCGGGCCGTTATCTTCCCGAATATCGCGCAACGCGCGAAAAGGCCGGTTCGTTCCTCGATCTGTGTTTCAATCCGGTGCTCGCTGCCGAAGTGACGTTGCAGCCGATCAAAAGATTCAACTTTGACGGCGCGATTTTGTTCTCCGACATCCTGGTCATCCCCTACGCGCTCGGCCGAAAAGTCGATTTTGTCGCCGGGGAAGGGCCGAAGCTCGAACCGATCACTGAGCCGCAAACGGTTCAGACGATCTGGCGGGAGGTCGATCACGGGTTGCTGGATCCGGTCTACGAGACCATCCGCCGGGTGAAGAAGGATTTGCCGGAGCATGTGACGTTTCTCGGCTTTTGCGGCGCGCCGTGGACGGTCGCGACCTACATGATCGCCGGCCACGGCACGCCGGACCAGGCGCCGGCGCGGCTGTTCGCCTATCGCCATCCTGAAGCGTTCGATGAACTGATCAACCTTCTGGTGAAGGCCTCCGCCGAATATCTGATCCGCCAGATCAAGGCCGGGGTCGACGCGGTGCAGATCTTTGATACCTGGGCGGGCGTGCTGCCGCCGGAAGAATTTGCGCGCTGGTCGATTGCGCCGACGCGCCGCATTGTACTCGCGGTGCGTGAGGCTATCCCCGATGCGAAGATCATCGGTTTTCCGCGCGGCGCCGGTGCGTCGCTCGAAAATTACGCGAGCGAGGTGCCGGTCAATGCCGTCGGTCTCGACTGGATGATCGACAAGACCTTCGCGCGAGAACGCATCCAGGCGATCAAGCCGGTTCAGGGCAATCTCGATCCGCTGGTGCTGATCGCCGGCGGCCGTGCGCTCGATGAATCGGTGGATGCCGTGCTGCGTGCTTTCTCGGACGGCCCGTTCATCTTCAATCTCGGCCACGGCATCACGCCGGAGACACCGATCGCTCATGTCGAGCAGATGTTGCAGCGCGTGCGCGGATAATTCCGATTTCTTATCCCTCCCCCGTAGGGGGAGGGTGGTGCGCGTAGCGCGCCGGGTGGGGGCAATGGCAAATGAGATCGCAAGACGTTTACGCAAGGTGATGACGCCGCAGGAAGTGAAGCTGTGGGTACATCTCCGTTCGTGGAGAAAACGCGGTTATCATTTTCGTCGGCAAGCACCACGCAGTGACTATATCGTCGATTTTGTGTGTCTTCGCCGGAACCTGGTCATTGAGCTTGATGGTGGCCAGCATAATTTTGATACCCATCGCGCGCAGGACATGCAGCGTGATACACGCCTCAATGCCGATGGCCTTCGTGTTCTTCGCTTTTGGAATAATGAGATCGACGGCAACCTGACGGGGGTACTCGAAGTGATTGATGCTGCGTTGAAGGAAGCCCCCCACCCGGTCGCCTTCGGCGACCACCCTCCCCCTACGGGGGAGGGATAAAATGCTCTTCCTGTCCCTCAAGGCGCTCCACATCATCGCGGTCATCGCCTGGATGGCCGGGATGCTCTATCTGCCGCGGCTTTTCGTCTATCATTGCGAGGCCGAACCCGGGTGGAAACAGTCCGAAACCTTCAAGGTCATGGAATGGCGCCTGCTGAAACTGATCATCAATCCGGCGATGATCCTGACCTGGATTTTGGGGCTATGGCTGGCGTGGGACGCCGGATTTTTCAAATCCGGGTGGCTGCATGCCAAGTTGGCGCTGGTGCTGGTGCTGTCGGGAATTCACGGCTGGTTCGCCCGTCTGACCCGCGATTTCGCCAATGACCGGAACCAGCACAGCCAGAAATTCTTTCGATATATCAATGAGGTGCCTACGGTCCTCATGATCCTGATCGTGTTCCTGGTGGTGCTCAAGCCGTTCTGATGTCAACAGCGCCGGAGCTGTTACAGAACGGCCACTTGCGGAATCGTGTCCCGATCCGTATCCTCTACAAATCCCCCCGAACGCAGGCGGATGCCAGACAGCGCCATCGGTGTATCCGTAAGGGCGCAAGCATCGGCCGGGTCGCAATGCCCGTCAGCCAAAGACTTTCGGCAAAACTTTCCGGCCAAGACCTGCGAAATCCCTCCTGAATCGCCGCCGCTGTTTCGATTTTTCGTCTGGCGCCGGTGAACCTCATTCAAGGACTATTCCCGATGCGGGAAGTAAAGCTTCAAGACCTCAAGACCAAAAACCCCGTTGAACTTCTCTCGTTTGCCGAAGAGCAGGAGATCGAAAACGCCAGCACACTGCGCAAGCAGGAGCTGATGTTCGCGATCCTCAAGCAGCTCGCCACCAAGGAAATCGACATTGTCGGCGAAGGCGTCGTCGAAGTTCTCTCCGACGGTTTCGGATTTCTTCGCTCGCCCGAGGCGAATTACCTGCCCGGCCCGGACGACATCTACGTCTCGCCCTCCCAGATCCGCCGCTTCGGCCTGCGCACTGGCG
>CAZIKZ010000111.1:0-12638 GCA_964539845.1 uncultured Hyphomicrobiales bacterium | reverse complement strand
TGACCCTCGCCGATGCGAAGCTGTCAGAAGCCTTGCCCAACGCGGCTGAACCGACCAAACACTCACGTAACGATATCGAAACCGGAGCCTGACGATCGGGCATTCGGTGCTGACCTGGCATTGGGAAATCTGAACGTGTCGACACAGGACTACAAAGGCCGCCGCGAAGACCTCCGACTTGTGACAGGGCAGGGGCAATATACCGCGGACCATCACGTCCCGAGTCAGGCTACCGGGTATTTTCTGCGCGCCGATCGCGCCCATGCCCGGATTCTGGACATCGATGTTTCCGCGGCCGCGGATGCGCCCGGCGTGATCGGTATCCTGACGGGCGCGGAAGTCGCCGCCTCGGGTTTCAAAAGTCCGCGCGCGATCAATTTCTTCAAAGGCGTCGGGGGAAGCTCATTGGTGGAGCCGTCCCGGCCTGCGCTGGCGCAGGATCGTGTGCGCTTTGTCGGAGAGCCGGTGGTTCTGGTCGTCGCGGAAACCGAGCTTCAGGCGCAGGACGCGGCTGAGTTGATTTCCATCGACTACGAGGACATTCCCGTTCTGGTCGATGCGCGCGATGCGATGGCGGATGATGCCGTCCTGCTGCATGACGATGTGCTGGGCAATCGCGCCTTCGAATATGCCTACGGAGACCGGGATGCGACCGAACGCGCCTTCCAGGGCGCGCCGCATGTGATCGAGCTGACCCTGAATGCCGAGCGTATCGCGGGCAATCCGATGGAGCCGAAATCCTGTCTGGCGCAATACGTAAGCGCGGACGGCTCGTTCGATGTCTATGTGCCGAGTCAAGGCACCGCCGATCTTCGCCTGTCGCTGGCTGACATCAGCGGAATCGCGCGCGAAAAACTCCGTGTGCATTCCGTCGATGTCGGCGGTGCATTCGGCGTGCGGAACGAGATCTATCCCGAATTTCTGGCGGTGATGCTGGCGTCCCGCAGTTTCGGCCGGCCGGTGAAGTGGACCGGAACGCGTGCAGAGACGATCGCGAGCGATCACCACGGACGCGCGGCGCTGATGAAAGGCCAGCTTGCGGTCGACAACGACGGCCGCTTTCTCGGCCTGCGCGTCGAATGGCTGGTCAATATGGGCGCCTATTGCTCGAATGCCGGCGCGCTCATCAACACCATTGCCGCGCCGACCTCCATGGCCACCAGCCTCTATCAGATTTCGGCCGTTCACGGCCTGCATCATCTCATTTTCACCAACACGACGCCGACGACGGCCTATCGCGGCGCGGCACGGCCCAATGTCGCCTATATGTGGGAGCGCCTGATCGATGAGGCCGCGATTGCAACCGGCATCGACCGGATTGAACTGCGCCGCCGCAATCTGCTGACCAAAGAACAGTTCCCCTATCGCGCACTCACCGGCGCCCTCTATGACAGCGCCGATCCGGTCGGCATGCTCGATTGTGCGATCGATGAAGCGGATTGGAACGGCTTCGATACGCGAAAGGCACAATCGCAGCGCGAGGGAAAGCTGCGCGGAATTGGATGCGCGACGTTTCTGGAGCCGTCGGGAGGCGCGGGCCAGGAGGAGATCAGGATCGTGGTGCAACCGGACGGCCGATTGGGGTTGTTCGCGAACGCAGGACCATCGGGCCAGGGGCATGAGACGGTGTTTCCAGCGCTGGTGGCAGATGTGCTTGGCCTGTCGCCGGACGACATTGATCTTCGATACAATGACATCGCGTCCCCCAGGCTGGCCGGTACCGGCAGCTACGGCTCGCGCTCGCTCATCAGTCACGGCAGCGCGTTGTCGCGCGGTGCGCACGAATTCCTTCGCAAGGCTCAGGAGCTTGCTGCGTCGGAACTGGAAGTGCAGGCGGGCGATCTGACATTCGAGCATGGCGTGTTTCGGGTCGCCGGCACCGATCTTTCGATCGAGTTGCAGACGATCATCACGAAATCCGCCGGAGCGGCTGATCATCCGCTCGATACCCAGTTGGCCGTTGATACCGCCACAACATTTCCGAGCGGTGCGCATATCGCGGAGGTGGAGATCGACCCCGATACGGGCGAGGTCTCAATCCTGCGTTATGTTGCAGTCGATGATTGCGGCACGGTCTATAGTCATGTGCTGGTTGAGGGGCAGTTGCAGGGCGGGCTGATGCAAGGCATCGGTCAGGTTCTCGGGGAACAGATCGTCTACGATCGTGAAACGGGCCAGCTCCTGTCCGGCACCTTCATGGATTATTTCATGCCACGTGCCGGGTTATTGCCGGAGATATCCCTCGTCGACCGTCCGGTCGTATCACCGCTGAATGTTCTGGGAGCCAAAGGTGCGGGTGAGGCGGGGGCGACAGGTTCGGTGCCTGCAATCGCGAATGCCGTCCTTCACGCGCTGGCATCGCGAGGCATCCGTCACGTCGAATTGCCGTTGACGCCGGCCCGCATCTGGCACGCCATCCAGGATGGAGCGGAACCTCAGGAACGAGCGGCGATCTGAGTTCTCCGTCCCTCTCCGCGGATCATGCCAGCGCGATACGTCATACACGCCATGCGGTGAATAGGGCATTCCGAGAAAATTCATCCGGACTGTCAAAACGAGATCTGATAAAATTTTAGGATTTAAATCCAAAAAATACGCAAAATCGCCTTGTTCGAGCGTTCTGGACAGGTTGAAGCGTTCCGAGTAGACGGCTTGCCAGACAGAAAAGGAGCCATCATGGCCAAGATGTCCAAAACCCAATTGATTGATGCAATTTCGGAATCCAGCCAGGTGGCGAAGAACGACGTGAAAGCGGTTCTCGAGCACATGTCCGTGGTCGGTTACAAGGAGCTGCGGGATTCCGGCGAGTTCACCATTCCGGGATTTGCCAAATTCTCGGTGGTGAATAAGCCCGCGACCGAGGCCCGGACCGGTATCAATCCGTTCACCAAAGAACCGATGGAATTCAAGGCGAAGCCCGCCAGCAAGAGTGTGAAGGCTTCCCCGCTCAAGGTCGCAAAAGACGCGGTTTAATCAGAGCAAAATGTGCTATAATGCGGCGTTCAGCTAAGGAGATCCCAAGTGGCAAGCGGCACGGTTAAGTGGTTTAACGGCACTAAAGGTTACGGTTTCATTCAGCCAGATGGCGGCGGCAAAGACGTATTCGTCCATATCTCGGCAGTGGAAAGAGCGGGCCTCAGCGGCCTGAATGAAGGCCAGAAGATCCAGTATGAGATTGTCTCGAACCGGGGCAAAGAGTCAGCGGAAAATCTGAAGGTCTGACGTTTAATCGGCGCAGATAAGCGCCGATTAACACTTGTTCGCGCTCTCAATTTCGGAGAACGCGATTCGCAGCGTGAACAAATGAGGGCCATCCGAAGAACGGATGGTCCTTGGACGCTGCTTCAAAATAGGTCAGCGTACGCATCCCGGTTGTGATCCTGTTTCCTGTTCAAAGGAAAACGGGCATTGATACGGGTTCGTACGCGACCGCATGCGCCGTAAAACATCAAAACAATTGCATATGTTTTCGAAGGTCGCGCGATTTTCCGCGGCCGTGTTGGATTACCGCGGCGCTTCTGCGTGCGGTCGAGCACTCAGGCTCTGACCCCGCATCCTCAATCCGGCAGATTGGTTCGAATCGTCGCGCTCCATTCGGTTGCGCCATAGACGGCGTTCAGAGAAAACCGATTCGGTACATGCTTGCCGGTCAAAGCGTCGTTGAACCAGGGTTCGTTCGATGATTGCGCGCACTGCTTTTCCGGCGTCACCCGTCTGACTGAAACACGCACCACGAAACCGAAGGCATCGAAGGCGTTGCGCGCAGATGGATCGCAGCGGCATTTCGTATTGCGCCAGCGCATCTCAATTTCGGGGCATTCAGACCGGGTTCATAGCATCTCGCACAAAACGCACTTGGCTGCGTGCGGTCTGCTGATCGGGGCGCGGCGCGGCGTTTCGCAGTGCAAAATAAGCTTTGCGGCGTCGACTTCCGCATCTCACTGGGGAGCTGAGCAATGATGAAGATCGTATCGAAATTCGCGCTGGTGGCGGCGGTCGCCGCGCTCGCGATTGCCGGGTCGGCCGGCGATTCCATGGCAAAGGGCAAGAAAAAGGCCGCTGCGGCCTGCACGCCGGGTGCCCTGAAGACCGCGGCCTGCGGGCCCGCCGGTTGCACGATGCAGCGTTGCTGGGCTGACGGTAAGTGGTATCCGTCAATGATGGCCTGCTGGCAGCCGTGGTGCCCGAAGTAAGGGCTCGCGGGTAAATCGATAGCTGGTCACTGCCGGCATCTTTCTGCGCTGCGCCGCTCTGGCCAAATATTGAGCCTTTCCAGGGCCGCATGCATCCGTATGCGGCCCTTTTTCTGGCTCATTCGAGGTGCGGATGTACCGTTAAATGCGCCTCCTGCGTTGACTTATGGGCGCCGGCTCCCTAGTTTCCGCGCCAATCCGGGCCGCCGTCTGCGCGGCCATTTTTAATGCGGCCCCATGGCCGCCCACCCAAGAGACTGGCCATGAAAGTCCGCAATTCCCTCCGCTCGCTGCGCGCCCGCCACCGCGACAATCGTCTGGTGCGCCGCAAGGGCCGCGTTTACATCATCAACAAGACCCAGAAGCGCTTCAAAGCCCGTCAGGGCTAGGATCGTCGCGGCCGATCTGGCGCGATTTCACGCAGGCGTGACCCCTTTGCAGGCTTGCCCGGACGGGCAGGCCGCATAAGCTTGTCCGCATGCGAAAACACCGATTCAGGATTGCTGTTGTCTCGCTGATCGTGCTGGGCCTTTCGTGGCCGGCCGCCGCACAGAGCCAGAGGACGGAGGAGGAGCAGAGCTTTGCCCAGCCGCCTGAAAAGCTTCCCAATGTTCCGCGTGGTCAGGATATCGAATTCCTGTTCGGAGCCCTGAAGGCGGCACCCGGCCCGGAAGCGGCCAAGGCCGTCGAGGGCCGGATCTGGGCGTTGTGGATGGTCTCACCGAGCGACACCGCCACGCTGCTCATGAGCCGGGTGCGTCGCGCCGTCGAAGGCAAAAATCTCGATCTTGCGGTGAAGCTGCTCGATTCCATCGTGGTATTGCGGCCCGATTATATCGAGGCGTGGAACAGGCGCGCGACACTTCACTTCATGCGCAAGGATTTCTCACGCTCGATCGAGGACATTCGCCAGACGCTCGCGCGTGAGCCGCGTCATTTCGGTGCGCTGGCGGGCCTCGGGATGATCATGCAGGAACTAGGCGAGGACAAGCGCGCCCTCGAGATCTACCGCAAGGCGATCGAGGTGAACCCTCACTTGCCGCGCATTCCCGACCTGATCAAGTCGCTGACCGAGAAGGTCGAAGGCCGCGACATCTGATAGCAATATCTGGAAGCACCGGAGCCTGGCTCGAGATCTGTGCGGCAAGCCTATGGTTCGGCCTGATCCGACCCCACGAACGCGATGCGCAACATGTTGGTTGCGCCCGGCGTGCCGAGCGGGACGCCCGCCACGATGATCACGCGGCGTCCGGCTCTGGCGAAGCCGTCGGCGAAGGCGATCCGGCAGGCGCGCTCGACCATGTCGTCCTGGTCATGCGCGTCTTCGGCAACTACGCAATGCACGCCCCAGACCAGCGACAGCCGGCGGCCGGTCGCGACATTGGGAGAGATCGCGACCACATGCGGCTGCGGCCGTTCGCGCGCGACGCGGAACGCGGTCGAGCCGGAAAAGGTCCAGCATATGATCGCGGAAAGATCGAGGGTCTCAGCGATCTGACGCGCCGCGGCCGCGATCGCGTCCGCACCAGTCGCCTCCGGGTCGGCGCGCTGCGCCTGAATGACGGTGCGGTAGGTCGGGTCGCTTTCGACCTCCTCAGCGATGCGGTTCATGGTCGCAACCGCCTCGACGGGATATTGGCCGGCCGCAGATTCCGCCGACAACATGATCGCGTCGGCGCCTTCGAACACCGCGACCGAAACGTCGGAGACTTCGGCGCGAGTCGGCACCGGGCTCGAAATCATCGACTCCAGCATCTGGGTCGCGACCACAACCGGTTTGCCGGCGCGGCGTGCAGCGCGCGTGATCTGCTTTTGAATGCCGGGCACTTTCTCGAGCGGTAATTCCACGCCGAGATCGCCGCGCGCGACCATCAGTGCATCGGAGGCCTCCATGATTTCGTCGAGCCGCGTGACCGCTTGCGGCTTCTCGATCTTGGCCATGATCAGCGCGCGGCCACGCGTGATCTTCCTCGCCTCCGCGATATCCTCCGGACGCTGGATGAAGGAGAGCGCCAGCCAGTCGATTCCGGCATCGAGTGCGGCTTCAAGATCGGAGCGATCCTTCGGCGCCAGCGCCGAGAACGGGAGCATCGTCTCGGGCAGACTCACGCCCTTGCGGTCCGAAAGCTTGCCACCGACCTCGACCTGCGTTGTCAGACGTCCGGGCTCGGCTGCGGTGCAACGCAGCCGCACCTTGCCATCGTCGAGCAGCAGCGTCTGACCGGGCTTCGCGGCTTCGAGAATTTCCGGATGCGGCAGGTGAACGCGCGCGGTGTCACCCGGCGCCAAATTCGAATCGAGTACGAAGGTGTCGCCCTTGCTCACGACCACCGAGCCGTCGCCGAACGTGCCGAGGCGCAATTTCGGCCCCTGCAGATCGACGAGGATGCCGATCGGCCGGCCGGATTCCTGCTCGATCGAGCGGATCATGGCGATCAGTTCGCGCATGCGCTCGTGCGAGGTGTGGCTCATGTTGATGCGGAAAACGTCGGCGCCGGCATCGAACAGGCGCCGGATCATGGCCCGATCCGATGAGGCCGGGCCAAGCGTTGCGACGATCTTGGTCCGGCGTTGCCGTCTCATCGTCGAGGAGTTCCTGTTGTTGGCGGTGGGATGAGTGGTGATCGCGTGCCGGTTTGCGGCAGCGTGAATGATGGTCCACCCGGCGTCAGCGGGGCCTGGTCGGAGGTTTCCGTCAATTGCACGGTCCAGGACCGCTGCTCGCCGGTATCGACCTCGAAGAACCCGGTCCGGTCAAAGCCGCGCGCGAGACAGTCTTCCGTGCCACGGATCGTGAATTCCTTTTCGCGCGAACACATAAATGCTTTGCCCGACCACTCGCCGCCGCGATCATAGTCGATGGCATAAACATAATAATATCGTGCGATGAGATTGCCGCGCAGAAGCGTTTCGCACGAACGCGGGCCCAGATTCCACCAGCCTTCGGTGACCCAGCCTTCGTTGTCCTTGTAGCCGAGCGAGATGCCGACCTTGCCGCTCGTGTTGTTGCAGAGCCGGAAATCCGCCGATGCTGGCTCCGCCAGGGCGCAGCATATTGCCACAGCGAGCGCGAGCTTGCAGGCGGCAACAGCGCCGAACAGGCGGGGCGGAATGGGAAAGGCCAATCGGATCACGGTCGTCAGATCAGTCCATCGGGCGCCGGAAACGAGCTAAGTTACTGTTTTGTTGTGATGTTTTGCGCCGTGTCAACGTCGTCCACCATGATCGCACGGAAATCATTCACGTTGGTAAAGGTCGGTCCCGGCGACACTAGATCTCCGACTGCAGCAAAGAAAGCTGTCGAATTGTTGTCCGCGAGGCAGCGTGCGGCGTCAACGCCCAGCTCCGTGCCGCGCCCGGCGGTCGCGCCGTCCACATAGGCGCCGGCCGGATCGTCGGCCGAGCCCGCACCGCCGTCTGTCCCGTCCGTATCGCCCGCCAGCGCAGCAATGCCGGAAACCCCGTCCAGCTCCGTGGCAAGCGCGAGGGCAAATTCCTGGTTCGGGCCGCCCCGGCCATTGCCGCGGATTGTCACGGTCAACTCGCCGCCTGACAGGATGACCGCGCGTTTGCCGTCCGCCTTCAGGTCCCGGGCGAGCCTGGCCTGTGCGGCCGCGACCTCGCGGGCTTCGCCTTCGATCCGGTCGCCGAGAAAGATGCAGTCCATGCCCGCCGCCCGGATTTTCGCTTCGGCCGCCTTGAACGCGTCGAGCGGTCGCGCTGCAAGCTGATATTGCGTGGCGCGGAATGCGGCGTCGTCGGGCTTTGGCGACTCGTTGGCAGGATCGTGGAGCGCCGCGACGACGGCGTCGGGCAGGTCGAGCTTGTAGCGTGCAACGATGGCACGTGCGTCGGCGAGCGTGGTCGGATCGGGAACAGTCGGTCCCGATCCGATAACCGCAGGATCGTCACCCGGTACGTCCGAGATGCCGATGGTCATCAGCTTCGCGGGCCAGGCATGGCGCGCAAGCCGTCCGCCTTTGATGCGCGAGAGATGCTTGCGCACCGTGTTGATCTCACCGATCGATGCGCCGGAACGCAGAAGGGCGCGCGTGACGGCCTGTTTCGATTCAAGCGACAGACCTTGCACCGGGGCGATCCAGTTCGCGGAAGCACCGCCCGACATCAGGACCAGCACAAGATCGTTCTCGCTTGCGCTGTCGGCGTACGCCAGTGCGCGCGCAGCGGCATCGAGCCCAGCCTGATCCGGCACCGGGTGACCGGCTTCAACCATTTCAACGACGCGCAGCGGCCGTCCGTAGCCGTGGCGTGAGACCGCGATGCCGGTGAGGCGCTCTTTCGGAAAGCCGCGGTCGAGATAATGCGCTTCCGCAACCTCAGCCATGGAGCCTGCCGCCTTGCCGGCTGCGAGCAGAATCAATTTGCCGGATTGCGGCGCGTCGGGAAGGAGTGGCGGGAGACAGCGCGACGGATGCGCCGCCGCGATCGCCGTGTTGAATAGCTGTTCCAGAAATTCCCGGCGTGACGTCATGGAAGGCTACCTGCTGCCGTATGGCGCGGACGCGCGACCCAGATGCCCGCGAGGATCAGTACGCCGCCGAGCCATTGCATCGGCTCAAGCGCTTCGTGAAGGACGATCCAGGCGAACAGCGCAGCTGCGACCGCTTCCAGGAAAATCACCAGCGATGAGAATGGTGCCGGCAGAGTTCCGAGAGCGAATGCCAGCAAGCCCTGGCCCGCGACCTGCGAGATCAGCGCGAGTGCGATCAGGACCGTCCATCCGTGCGTCGATTGCGGAAGCAACCTGGGCTCCAGCGCATAGGCGACAACGAAAAGGATGACGGTCGTGATTGCCGCTGAAAAGAAAGACAACGTGCCGGTTGGCACGTCGCGGCGTGCGGCGCGCAAGGCAAGCATGTAGCCTGCGAAGAAGACCGCTGTGACAATGCCGTAGAGATCGCCGGTCAGACGCTGCGGCTCGTAACCATAACTGTGTCCGACGAGAGCAGCGCCGCCAACCAGACAGAGCGCGAGTCCCGCGGCGCCGCGCTGCTGAATGCGCTCGCCGAGCAGGAACCACGCGCCGGCCGCAACGAACAGAGGCGCTGTGGTCGCGAGGAAGGTCGCGTTGGCAACCGTGGTCGCAAGAATCGCGAGGTGCCAGAAAAAGAGATCGCCCGCGAACAGCAGGCCGGACAGCCAGACCGCTCGGTTGGATAATGCGCGCCGCGGCAGCGATCGGGTTTCGGTCAGGGCCCATAGCGCGAGAAAGGGCAGGGCGAGTGCTGTCCGCCAGAAAGCGCTGGCGAAGGGGCCGACATCGGCCATCCGCACGAACAGAGGCGATACGCCCATTGCGACCGCGCCCAGCACCAGAGCCGCAAGGGCGATGCCCTCGCGTCGGCGTTCGGCGGGTGAAGTTGCGGAGAGGGACATGAGACGGTCGGCTTCCGTTCCGACCAGCCTTTTATGGTCCTGCCCCGGCCAAGTCACCCCCGCCATGGAGGGCACTGCCAGCGGCGCGTCATGTAGCAATCGGGTCGCGAGGTGCCTATCTTGCGGGGATCGGCGACACGAGGTTCCCAATGGACGACCAGACCCGACTTGAGCTCGAAGCCGCGGCATTCCGCCGTCTGGTCGCGCACCTGCGCGAGCGCGCCGACGTGCAGAATATCGACATGATGAATCTCGCCGGCTTCTGCCGGAACTGCCTGTCCAACTGGATGAAGGAGGCTGCCGACCAAAAAGGCATTCCTCTTTCCAAGGATCAGAGCCGGGAGGAGGTTTACGGCATGCCGTACGAGGAATGGCGCGCCAAATACCAGAAAGAGGCCTCCGCCGAGCAGAAGGCAGCTTTTGAGAAGTCGCACCGCCACTGATGGCCCCGCAGGCAAGGCCTGCCAGACTTTTGATCTTTGCGAATCGGGCACCGTTGCCTAGATTCGGTGCATCGTTAACAACCGAAAGGAGGTGATCCAGTGTCTCATTGTCTATCGCCGCATACGCGGAGGCTTGTGAACTGGTCCCTCGGCTCGTTCGAGGACGCGGCCGCCTAGCACGCGCTCAGCAAAAGTGGGAACCGGTTTTGCGTTCGAGCGCGCGCCATCGTTTAAGGCTGGCGCGCTTTCCGAGCGGCTAACCGGGGTCCACATAGCCTGAAAGCGCGCCTGGGCGGATGCAGCCAGTCCGAGAAACCGGGCTGCGGTTTGACAATGGAAGGGCCGTCCGAGAGGACGGCCCTTCTTGTTTCAGGGCCATTGGGAGAAGGCCTTACCCCGCTATGCGGATTTCGCAGATGGGCCTTGTTTAATTGGAAAAATCGCGATTTTGCGGGTGCAAAGTCTTTGATTTTTTGCAATGCAACAGCCCTTCGACGTGGCTTTTGGTACGGCAATGAGCGCACTCAACAGGGAACAGGTTCTGTCGGTCCGGCACTGGACGGATACGCTGTTCAGCTTCACCACCACCCGCGATCCCGGCTTTCGCTTTCAGAGCGGGCAATTTGCGATGATGGGCCTCGAGGTCGAGGGCCGTCCGCTCCTGCGCGCCTACAGCATGGCGAGCGCCCATTACGAGGACAATCTGGAATTCTTCAGCATCAAGGTTCCCGAGGGTCCGCTCACCTCCCGCCTGCAGCAGATCCGCGAGGGCGACACCATTCTGGTCGGACGTAAAGCGACCGGCACCCTGATTCTTGACAATCTGCTTCCCGGATCGCGCCTCCTTCTCCTCTCCACGGGCACGGGACTGGCGCCGTTTGTCAGCCTGATCAAGGATCCGAACGTCTACGAGAACTATGAGAGCATCGTGCTTGTGCATGGCTGCAGGCAGGTCTCGGAACTCGCCTATGGCGAAGACGTGGTGGAGCGCCTGCGCACCGACGAGGTGTTCGGCGAGATGCTCGACGGCAAGCTGCATTATTATCCGACTGTAACGCGCGAGCCGTTCCGTAATCGCGGCCGCATCACCGACCTGATCTCATCTGCAAAGCTTTTCGACGATATCGGGCAGGGCCCGCTCTCGATCGAGACTGACCGTGTGATGCTCTGCGGCAGCCCCGGACTGCTTGAAGACTTGCGGGACATGTTCGAAGGCGTGGGCTTTTCCGAAGGAAACCACAGCGAGCCGGGCCACTTCGTGGTCGAGAAAGCGTTCGTGGAGCGGTAACGCGGTTTCGCCTGATCTGGCCTGATGCCTATTTCGACGCCTGCTTGATGACGGGCGTCCACTTCGCGACTTCGGCGGCAACGAAGGTCCGAAGTCCGTCGGGTCCGCGCCGCTCCGGCGGCGGAATGATCCCGCCGATATCGATCAGCCGCTTGCGGGTCGTGGGGTCCTCGAACGCTTTCGCGGCCGCTGCCGCCAGCCTGTCGACGATCGCCTTTGGCGTGCCCTTCGGCGCGAACATCGCGTTCCAGCCCGAGGCCTGGAGTTGCGGCAGACCGGCTTCCGTTGTGGTTGGTACGTTGGGGACGACCGGTGAGCGATCGGCTTGTGCCAGCGCGAGAAGCCTGATGCTGCCAGCTTCGACGTGGCCGATGGTGTGTGGAATCTGGTCGCACATGAAGTCGTATTGCCCGGTGATCAGATCGTTCAGCGCGGGACCGGAGCCACGATAACCGATCAGCGTCGCGCTGCCCCCGATCAGCGAGGTGAAGAGCAGGCAACTGACATGCGAGGTCGCGCCGACGCCGCCATGTCCGTTGGTGAGCTTGCCGGGTGACGCTTGGATTTCGGCGATCAGCTCCTGCAGCGTTTTCGCCGGGAAGT
Source organism: uncultured Hyphomicrobiales bacterium (assembly GCA_964539845.1). Taxonomy (GTDB): domain Bacteria; phylum Pseudomonadota; class Alphaproteobacteria; order Rhizobiales; family Xanthobacteraceae; genus Pseudorhodoplanes. The sequence continues at coordinate 714 of CAZIKZ010000111.1, read as the reverse complement.
CTTTCTTCACGAAAATCCCGATCGGCGTATCGGTGAACTGGCTGACATGTTCGAAATCGGTGATGGGATCATAACCGAGCTTGTCGCCATAGAGCCCGACCGCCGCGGCATGCGTGCCCATTTGTCCGACCAGCAGCGTATAGCCATCTGCAGGCGCTCGAGCGGCACGCGTCGAGCCTGTCGTGCCGCCCGCACCGGACACATTCTCGATGACGAACCGCTGGCCGATATGCGGTGTCATGCCTTCCAGCATGATGCGCGCGATCACGTCGGTGTTGCCGCCTGGTGCATAGGGGACGATCACGGTGATGGGACGATCGGGATAGGTCTGCGCGGTCGCACCATTCGCGCAGCAAAGCGACGCCGCAACCGCGGCTGCAAGCATGAGCCTCATGGCTTCCTCCGGTTATCGGCGCATCGTTGGCGCGGCCGGTTCGAGCCGGCACGTCATGATAGCAACGTTCCGTCCGGGTTGTGTCCGCAAAATAAAAAAGGACACACGGAATAAGCGGCGGGCAACGCCCGTTGCGCGTCGTCCGTTCGCCGATTTTCGAGGTCGTCGGTTACAGGCCGGTGTCTCGCGGGTATCACGAAATCGCATCGTTTGGCGCCTGCAGGTTTGATGGGTGTTGGCGCTGGCGGCGCGCTAGGATGCAGCAAAGCAGTCCAACTGATGGTGTGCGATGCCCTGGTCCGACCGCCGATTCACCGATC
>CAZIKZ010000110.1:11116-12664 GCA_964539845.1 uncultured Hyphomicrobiales bacterium | reverse complement strand
GGCCACGGCCAGCAATGCCCAGCCCGCGATCATGACAACGCCCCCAGTCGGCGCGACCATCGGAAACAGCCGGGGGCCGGCATAGGCCCGCAGCGCAAGGTCGCCCGCGAACAGCGCGACCCCGATCAGCAGCACAATGGCTGCAATCACCCCAACCGGACGGCTGATCAGGCCCGCCGCCATACCCGTGCAGGCCGCAATGACAGCCGGTGCGTGAAACAGCAGCATATGGCCCGCGCTATCGAGGCCGGACCCGGGCTTCGCATGAGCGCCGGCGGCCGCAAACACGATGCCCGCGCAGCCGAACAGGGCGGCAATCGCGATCAGGACATGAAGCATGCGGTTCCCCTATTTTCGCTCGGCGATGAGGCGGGAGATCGCCGCGCGCAAGTCCGGAATGCCGGTGCCCTCGCGCGACGAGGTCGCAATGATCTCCGGGAATGCGGCGGCGCTCTTTGCGATCAGGGCCGACATATCGGCCAGACGCGCCGCAAGCTCGTCGGCCGAGAGCTGGTCGCATTTCGTCAGCACGATCTGGTGCGAGACCGCCGCAGTTCGCAGCAGGTCGAGTGCAGGCTTGTCGGCGTCCTTGATGCCGTGGCGGGCGTCAATCAGGACATAGACGCGGGCGAGATTGCTGCGGCCCTGCAGATAGGAATGGATCATCGCGGTCCAGGCCTTCACCTTGGCCTTGGGCGCCTCCGCATAGCCATAGCCCGGCATGTCTGCGAGCCGCAGATTGTCCGGTCCCTGGAAGAAGATGATTTCCTGCGTGCGGCCGGGCGTGTGCGATGTCCGTGCCAGAGCCTTGCGACCGGTGACGGCGTTGATCAGCGAAGACTTGCCGGCATTGGAGCGGCCCGCGAACGCGATCTCCATGCCCTTCATCGGTGGCAGGGTCTCGGCTGAGGCGGCGGCCCAGATGAATTGCCAGTCGCCCGCGAACAGCTTGCGTCCGGCCTCGATCTCGCTGCGGGTGAAGCTGGACATGTCGGATTCGGGTGCCTGGGTATTCGGTCATCATGTCCGCGGCTGTCGCGGGCATGGCGTCTCTCGTCTCGGCGAAGTCGTCATGGCCGGGACATGCCCGGCCATGACGGATCAAATGTTATCCGGCCTGCGTGGCGTCGTCACTTCGACGGCGTCTGCGGTTTCTTCAAGCCGAACGTCTCGCGGACATTGTCCCACAGCTCGAACTTCGCGCCGTGCTTTTTCATGATGTAGGACTGCTGCAACACCGAGAGCGTGTTGTTCCAGGCCCAGTAGATCACGAGACCGGCCGGGAAGCTCGCCAGCATGATGGTGAACAGCAGCGGCATCCAGTCGAAGATCATCTTCTGGGTCGGATCCGGCGGCGACGGGTTCAGCTTCATCTGGAACCACATCGTGATCCCCATAATGATCGGCCAGATTCCGATCATGAGATAGATCCCGATCACCGGCACATTGGCCGGGTTCCAGGGGATCAGACCGAACAGGTTGAACAGCGTGGTCGGATCGGGCGCTGCAAGATCCTTGATCCAGCCGAAGAACGGTGCGTGCCGCATC
>CAZIKZ010000110.1:4323-11106 GCA_964539845.1 uncultured Hyphomicrobiales bacterium | reverse complement strand
TGATGAACAGCACCTTGTAGAGCGCGAAGAAGACCGGAATCTGGATCAGGATCGGCAGACAGCCCGCGAGCGGATTGATCCGTTCCTGCTTGTACAACTCCATCAAGGCCTGCTGCTGCTTGACCTTGTCGTCGGCATAGCGCTCGCGGATCTGCACCATCTGCGGCTGTACCGCCTTCATCTTCGCCATCGAAGCGTAGGATTTGTTGGCGAGCGGGAAGAAGACGATCTTGATGACGACGGTGACTGCCAGGATCGCGAAGCCGAAATTGCCGAACAGCCGGAAGAAATAATCCAGCGCCCAGAACAGCGGCTTGGTGATGAAGTAGAACCAGCCCCAGTCGATCAGCAGTTCGAAACGGTTGAGCTTCAGCGCATTGTCATAGCCGTCGATCAGCGCGACCTCTTTGGCGCCGGCGAACAGCCGCGCTTTCGCTGCGCCGGTGCCGCCGCCCGCCACCGTGACCGGGTCAAGCAGGTAGTCGGTCTGATAGACCTTGCGGTTGTTCAGGTCGCGCGCGGAGAAGTTTGCTTGCAGCTTGGCGTCGGTCTCGGGCAGCAACGTCGCCGCCCAATACTTGTCGGTGATGCCAAGCCAGCCATTGATGACGCTGAAAGGGATCTGCTTCTCGGACTCGATCTTGCTGTAGGAGACTTCCTGCAGGCCCTTGTCGCCCATCACGCCGATCAGGCCCTCGTGCAGGATGTAATAGCCGAGGATCTCCGGCTTGCCGTGGCGCGAAATCAGCGCGTAGGGGTAGAGCGTGACCGGCTCGGTACCGCGGTTCACGACATTGTCTTCGATCGTGAACAGGTAATTTTCGTCGACGGTGATCAGGCGACGGAATTCAAGACCCTCGCCGTTGTCCCACGCGAGCGTTATCGGTTTGCCGACGCCGAGTGCGCCCGAGCCCTGCTGGGTCCACAGCGTGTTGTCATCCGGGATCTTGGACTTGCCGCCGGCTGCATTGGTCCAGCCGAATTGCGCGTAGAACGGATGCGCGCTTCCGGACGGTGCGAGCAGCACGATTGCGGGCGACTTCGGATCGACGGTCTCGCGGTACTTGATCAGCGACACGTCATCGATCCGGCCGCCGCGCAGCGAGACCGAGCCATGGATGGTCGGCGTTTCGATCTTGACGCGCGGCGAAGTGGCGAGGATCGCATCGCGGGTCAGCGCCTGTCCCGGAACGCTCGGCTGTCCAGGAACCCCAGGCACTGCGGCGCCCGGCTGTGATGCGGCGCCGGGTTGCGGTGTTGTGCCGGGCTGTGCCGTTCCCGGCGCGGTCTGTTGTGTTTGCTGCTGCTTGAGCTTGGCCTCTTCACGCTGGCGCTCGAGCTGCGGGCCGCCGATCAGATATTGCCAGCCCAGAATCACGAGCAGGGAAAGCCCGATCGCAAGAAACATGTTCTTCTGGTCGTTGATCATGTGTTCTTAGCTCACGGGTCTGGAGTTAACCGGCTCGGGTTTCGGCTTTTGGCGCATGGTATGGATGCGCGTGATCGCGCGGTCGTAATCCGCTGCAAGATCGGAAAATGCGGCGGACAAGGCTGCCCGCCGTCCGACCAGCACATAATCATGTCCGGGACGCAACGCATCCCTTGAATTAAGGCGAACCAGCTCGCGCAGCCTGCGGCGGACGCGGTTGCGTTGGACGGCATTGCCGACCTTGCGCGACACCGTGAAGCCGACACGCGCAGGGCCTTGGTCGCTTCGGTCGCGAGCCTGCAGGACAAAGCTGGAGGACGGCACCTTGAGCGCACCTGCGGCGGCCAGGAAATCCGCTCTTTGTCTCAGGCGCTCCATACGGGCCGGCCTTCCGGGCCGCCCCCGGATCAGGCGCTGAGGCGTTTGCGGCCACGCGCGCGCCGGGCCGAGATGACCTTGCGGCCACCTGTGGTCTCCATGCGGGCACGGAAGCCGTGCCGACGCTTGCGCACGAGCTTGCTCGGTTGATAGGTCCGTTTCACGGGAAGAGTCTCCGCTGGTCGCGGCGCGATGCCGGATGCTTCGGGTGGTGCGCACCGGCGAGGCCGCAACACTTTCGGAGCGAAAAAAGGTCTCGCCGCGAAAAGGCCACCAGTGCCGGAAATTCCGGGCGCTTATACGGGATCGGCTGGCGTGTCGTCAATGAGACTGGTCGGCCATCGTCGCGGCTTTCGGCGCCTGGATTTCGTCTGATCTATCAGGCACATGCGCGGGGCCAACGTAACGTCCCCAGCAGCGCGGGGCAAATCGGAGGGAACTCTTGCCTGATCCGGCCGCCAATGCGACAGCAACCGGCGGTCTGTGCCCCTCCGCACGCCGCCCGACGCCAGCGTGTTAAGGTTAGACATAAGTCATAAATCAACCAATTTTACCCGTGGTTTGACGTGTTCACAGCGCCGCCGCATCATGGGGGTATTACGAGGCTCGCCCAATTCAGGCGAGCCCGTACAGGCAGCATTGATGACTGATCTCGACAATCAAAGTCCGGTCCGGGTGGCGCGTTTCGGCCTTTCGGGGAAGCTCCTCATCCTCACGATCCTGTTCGTCATGATCGTGCAGGTGATGATCTATGTCCCGTCGGTCTCGACGTTTCGGCTCAACTGGCTGAATGACCGGCTCGCCGCCGCGCGCACTGCGGCGCTCGTGCTCTATGCCGCGCCCAGCGGGATGGTCCCCGATGATCTTGCCCGTGACATTCTGACGAGCATCGGCGCGCAGGCGGTGGTGATGAAGACCGGCCAGACCCGCCGTCTTCTGGCGGTCACCGAAATGCCCGGGGAGATTCACCGCAATTTCGATCTGCGCGAGGTCAGTTGGTTCGATGCGGTCGCCGGCGCGTATCATGGCCTGTTCGATCCGAAGGATTCCATCCTGCGTGTCGTCGGGGCTGCTCCCCGTGACGGCGAATTTCTCGAAATCCTGATCCGGAACGAGCCGCTGCAGCGCGCGATGTTGCGCTTCTCGACCAACGTTCTGATCGCATCGCTGATCGTCTCGGCGTCCGCGCTCGCGCTGGTCTATCTGGCGCTGCACTTCATGTTCGTGCGGCCGATGCGCCGGATCACGCGCAATATCATGGCGTTTCGTGCGGATCCCGAAAACCCGTCGCGAACCCTGAGGGTGTCGAAGCGCAACGATGAGATCGGTGTGACCGAACGCGAACTCGCCTCGATGCAGAGCAATCTGACCTCGATGCTGCATCAGCGTTCGCGCCTTGCCGCGCTCGGGCTGGCGGTATCGAAGATCAACCACGACCTGCGCAACATGCTCGCGTCCGCGCAGCTTGTGTCGGATCAGTTGTCGAGCGTGCGTGACCCGCGGGTGCAGCGCTTCGCGCCGAAGCTCCTGCGCACGCTCGAGCGCGCGATCGAGTTCTGCCAGTCGACCTTGTCGTATGGCCGCGCGCAAGAGGCTCCGCCGGACCGCGAGATGACTCCGGTCGAGCCGCTGATGGACGAGGTGCATGAGACGCTCGGCCTGAATTCCGAGAGCAATATCGGCTGGATCGTATCGATCGAGCGCGGCCTCGAAATGGATGCGGATCACGACCACATGTTCCGGGTGCTGCTGAACCTGACCCGCAACGCGATGCAGGCGCTCGAAGCGCGCGCTCCCAACAACGCGCTTCGCGATCAGATCCGCGTCACCGGCCGCCGCGAAGGCGGCGTGGTGGTGATCGAGGTCTCTGATACGGGACCGGGCTTTCCGCCGCGCGCCCGCGAGCATCTCTTTCAGGCGTTCTCCGGTTCGGCCCGGCCCGGCGGAACCGGGCTCGGCCTCGCCATCGCGGCCGAGCTTGTCCGCGCGCATGGCGGCGAGATCCGGCTTGTCGAGGGGACGATCGGAGCGACCTTCCACCTCACCATCCCCGACCAGGCGGTCGATCTCGATGCCTGGCGGGAAGAGCGGGCCAGCGCCTGAGAGGCGCATATTCCGAGCCGAAAAGCCTTGCCATCCGGGGAGGGGAGCGATAGCTATCCGCCGTCGCGCTGGTTTGGGATCGGCTCAGGCCATCCCTCGTGTGACATGCGCCCGTAGCTCAGCTGGATAGAGCACCAGACTACGAATCTGGGGGTCAGAGGTTCGAATCCTTTCGGGCGCGCCATTCCTTCCGCTCGGTCATCCGGGCGACGATCTGCCGGTCTCCTGACCAATCATTCCCAAACGCTCAGTCACTCCGAAAAAAGATGCGGGTGGCGCAGCCTCGCGGTTTGCACCAGCAGCAGGGTCTTCACATCCGCGATTTCCTGCGCATCAACGCGCCGTGCGAGTTCGGCAAGACTGAGCTCGACCGAAATCGTGTCTTCGTGCTCGTGCGGCAGCCCGCCCCGCCGTCCGTCCGCGATCTCGTCCGAATAGGTGGCGAGGAAGAAGTGCATCCGTTCCGTCGAAATGCCCGGCATCGTCCAGGCCGTGAACAGATGCTCGACGTTGCCGATCGCAAGCCCCGCCTCCTCATGCGCTTCGCGACGCGCGCAATCGGCCGGATCGTCCTCTTCGAGGATGCCGGCAATTGCTTCGACGGTCTCCTCCTCTTTGAGAGCATAGAAGGGCGGCGCACGAAACTGGCGCACCAGCACGGCCGTTCGCCGTTGCGGATTGCACGGCAACACGCAGATCGCCGAACCGTGATCCTCGATTTCGCGAGTGGCGGTGCGCCCGTCCGGCAATCGGACGGTCGCGATCAGAAATCGTGCCCAGCCTTCGTGCAGAATATCGGTGCGGACGATGGCGTGCGTGTTGGCCTGCATTTTCACCATTTTCATCCTCAAGGATGATTGAAAGGGCAATCATATCAGCGATTATTGCGCCAGCGTGCCGCGGCAGGGCGCATCAGCGCGATGGGATACAGGATGATCCGGTTCAAGTTTCTCGCATCCCTGGCTCTGGCAGGAGCCGTTTCTGTCGTGGCTCCCTTCGCCGCTTCGGCGAAAGAGAAGGTGACCTACGCCTACCAGCTCGATCCGACCTTCGATGCCGCGATGTGGGCGCTGAAGAACGGCAAGGTCAAGTCGGACAAGATCGACGTCGAGCTCAACTCGCTGACAATTCCGGCGCTGATTCAGGCGACACTGACCAAACAATATGACGTCATCCAGTCCGACACGATCGCGGTGCCGCGCTCGGCCACGCGCGGGCTCAACCTGATGATCATGTCGACGGCGATCCGTTACAGCCCCAAGGGCGTCGGCCACAACATCTATGTCCGCGCGGATTCGCCGTACAAGTCGGTCACGGACCTGAAGGGCAAGAAGATCGGCGTGCCGTCGCTCGGCTCGGCGGGCTTCCATATGCTGCGCATGTGGATGGAAGAGCAATACAAGGTGAATGCGGATGTCGCCGCGGGCGATTTCCAGTTCGTCGAAACGGCGCCATCGGCACTGATCACCGGCCTTGAAACCAACCGGTTCGACGCCGGCACCATGCTGTACAGCCAGGCCTATCGCGCACGCGAAGACAAATCCTTCCGCGCGGTCGCGACGCCGGCGCGCAGCATGTATGAATTGTGGGGCGTGCAGATGATCCCCTCGGTCAATGTCGCATATCCCGAGAAGGTCGCGCAGCGTCCGGAGGCTTACAAGGAGTTCAACCGACTGCTGCGCGCGTCCGTTGAATATATGCAGAAGAACCCCGACGAGGTCTTCGGCGCAGTCGCAGCCGAGAGCAAGGTCAGCCCGGACTTCTTCAAGATGGTGTTCAGCGACTTCGCCGAGATCCCTGCCGATATCACCGACGCCGACATCAAGGCGATCGACAAGCTCTGGGAGCTTTCAGCGAAGCGCGGTCTGCTGCAGTCGAAGCCGGATGTGAAGTCCTTCATCTCGCCCGACGCGGTCCGCAACTGATGGTTCGGGCGGCTTTCTCCGGCGCAGGTTTTTAAGCCGGGTGAGCTGCAATCTTCGGCGCTTCGCATGAACACACATGCATCGATGCTGCGCATGACGCCGCGCAGCCGCACGCGGTCAGGCACGGGGTCGGGATTGTGCCGGCTGTTCGCCCTCGGAATGCGAGGCAAAGAACAGCGTGATCAACTCGGCGCGCGTGCGCAGCGACAATTTGCGGAAGGCGCTGGCAAGCTGGCTCTTCACGGTGGGAAGCCCTGTGCCGAGGCGATCGCAAATGACCTTGTTCGAAAGCCCTTGAGCAGCCAGCTGCACAACATCCCACTCGCGCGCGGTCAGTTTTGTGAACGGCCCCGTTCGGTCGTGAACGCCGTGCGCCGCCATCTGGTTGATGTGACTCTCGAGCACCGGCCGCAGCAATTGCAGCATCGAGATTTCCGTTTCCAGGAATGCGCCGCGGTCCGAGCGCCGCGAGAGGCGTGCGCCCGCAATCAGTCGTCCGCTGCGGCTGCGGAAGAACATCTCCGCCTTATGCCGTTGTCCGAGCGGCCGCATGAAGCCCTCGTAATAGGCCGAGCGATACAGCCGGTCGGGGGCGAAATTCCAGCCGGTAACAAGGATGTTGTCGTCGCTCTTGGCGAAAAGCGCCGGACGCATCGGATCGATGTCGACGAAGTGGCGATACGGCTCCACCCAGCGGGTCTCGCCATCATGGGCGGTGTGATCCTTGGGGATCAGCTCGCCATCGATGTCGTAAACAACGCAGCGATCACACGGTACCACGCCCGACAGAATGCGAGCCAGATGCTGCTTGGGTGTATGCGGAGCGTGTTCGGCACTCGTTGCCATGACTTGCCTCGTGCTGTGCCTGCGTCACGGTTGCGAAGGCAGTTTGCGTACCATTCGCGTCTCAATCCCGCTCGAAGATGGGTTCAGAACCACAATGCTTGA
>CAZIKZ010000110.1:0-4223 GCA_964539845.1 uncultured Hyphomicrobiales bacterium | reverse complement strand
GAAGATGGGTTCAGAACCACAATGCTTGACGTCGAGTTCATGAATCCGGACGCGTTTCCGCCACAAGAGCCCCCAGCGGTTCAGAGGGTAGCCGACTACGCGGCGGACGCAAGCGCGGCCTCGCGAGAGGTGATGAAGCGGTGGCAGCCACAGCGGCGCGCCTACGGGCCTCACCGCAGCAACGTGCTGGACGTTTTCTCCGAAGCGGACACCGGGGCGCTACGGCCGGCCTTGATCTTTTTCCATGGCGGCGCCTGGGTCGCGGGATACCCGTGGTGGTCGAGCTACATGGCGCCGGGCGTGCGTCAGGCCGGCGGGATTCTGGTGACGCCGACCTACCGGCTCGCGCCCGAAGAGAAGTTCCCTCGCCAGCTTCAAGACGTGGCCGCGGCCATTGCGTGGGTGTTCCGAAACGCAGCGGAATTCGGCATCGACCCCGACCGAATTGTGATCGGCGGCCATTCCGCCGGCGGACATCTGGCGGCGCTGACGTGTCTGCATCCGACGGCTTTGCCCGATGCCGGCGTGCCGCATGGGGCGGTCAAGGCGTGCATGCCGCTGAGTTCGTCCTTCAACCTGCATTATCCGGATGCCGCTCCCGGCAGCGGAGAGGAACGCGTCTACAAATTCCTGCTGGCGGACCGCGCCGACGATTACGCGGCCAGCCCCATCAACTATCTGTCCGGATCGATACCGCCTTTCCATATCGTCCATGGCGAGCGCGATTTCGAGCGTATCATCCGCACAAGCCGCGACATGGCCGCTGCGATCCAGGAGCGTCATCGGCCGGTCTGCATCGAGGAGTGGAGCGGACTCGACCACTTCGATACTCATCTGGCATTGAGAGACCCGCAGCATCCCTGGTTCGCCAGGCTGCGTCATGTCTTTGCCGCGACCACGCCGGAGTAAAGCACCATGTTGAACGATCATCTCGAAGGAAAATGGCTCAAATGCTTCATGGAAGTGTTTAGCCTGTGCGCGATGAAGCCGGGCGATGTGGTGACGATTTTGTCGGAAACCCAGTCGCGCAAGGTCAATGTGCAACTGTCCGAACTGGCCTTGGTCGCAATGGGCGCCAAGCCGTTCCACATCGTGATTCCGACGCCCGCGCAGACCTACGCGGTCCCGATCCGCTCGACCGGGTCGAGCCAGGCGATCCAGGGCATCAAGCAGATTGTCGGCGCGCTGGCGACATCCGACGTCGTAATCGATTGCACCGTTGAAGGTATTCTGCATTCGCGCGAATTGCCGTCCATTCTCGGAGGAGGTACGCGCGTGATGATGATCAGCAACGAGCATCCGGAGGTGCTCGAAAGGCTGATGCCGGATCCCAAGCTGCGCACCAAAGTGCGCCGCGCCGTCGAGCTTCTCGACAAGGCCAAGGAAATGCGAGTGACGTCGCGTCACGGTACCGATCTCACGGTGAGCCTTGTCGGTGCGCCGGCGCGTGGCGCAGCCGGTTTTGTCGATGAGCCGAGCAAACTCGGTTATTGGCCGGCGGGATTGTGCGTCGCGTTTCCGACACCGGGCTCGGTCAATGGCCGCCTCGTGCTGGCACCCGGCGATGCGAACCTGACTTTCAAGCGATACATCGAAAGCCCGATGACTCTGGTCGTTGAAAACGACTACGTGACGGCGGTCGAGGGCGACGGGCTCGATGCCGAGATGACGCGCTCCTATTACGCGGCCTGGAACGAGCCGGCCGGATACGCGGTCTCGCATGTCGGCTGGGGTCTCAACCCGCGGGCCCGCTGGGACGCGATGGTGATGTACGACAAGCGCGACATCAACGGGACCGAGCTGCGCGCCTTCGAGGGGAATTTCCTGTTCTCGACCGGCTCCAACGAGACCGCAAACCGCTTCACCGCCTGCCATTTCGACTTCCCGATGCGGGATTGTACAGTGACGCTGGACGGCGAAACGATCGTCGACGCGGGCCGCCTCGTGCAGCCCGAATAAGGAGTCCGATGGCAACCGACGCCGCCATCGCGGGCCCGCCGCCCGCTATTGTCTTTGACAATGTGACCCTGCGCTTCGGGGGCGACCCGCTTTATGCCGGGCTCAATCTCGACGTGCGCTCCGGCGAGTTTCTTTGCATCGTCGGGCCGAGCGGCTGCGGCAAGTCCACGACATTGCGGCTGATGTCGGGGCTGCTGGCGCCGTCGGAAGGCGCGATCCGGGTCGAAGGGCGCCCCGCGCAGGAGGCGCGCGAGAACTTCGCCTTCGTGTTTCAGAATCCGCGTCTGGTGCCGTGGCGGAATGCGGCCGAGAATGTGTGTCTTGCCGCGACGCTGCGCTACGGCACGACGAAGCGCAAGGCGATGGAGCGGGCTGTCCGCGAGCTTGGCAAAGTCGGACTTGCGAAGGATACGCAGAAAATGCCCGCGATGATGTCGGGCGGCGAACGCCAGCGGGTTTCGATCGCACGCGCGCTGATGGTCGATCCGAAGATCATCCTGATGGACGAGCCGTTTTCCGCGCTCGATCTGCGAACGCGCACCCTGATGCGCGAGGAAATCCTCGCCTTGTGGAAGGAAACCCGCAAGACGGTGATTTTCGTCACCCATGATGTCGACGAGGCGCTGGTTCTGGCCGATCGGGTTGCCGTGCTGTCGCAGAAGCCGACGCGGCTGATCGAAACCATCACCATCGATGCGCCGCGGCCGCGCCAGATCGATACCGATCCGGACTTGCTGCGCATCCGCAGCCGCCTGCACGATCTTCTCCATTTTGACATGGAGCAGGACGCTTGATCGGGCTGCGGCTTTCGTCCGACGCGGCGGTGCGGATCGGCTTTCTCTCGGTCGTGATGCTGGCCTGGGTGCTGACCGCGCGCAGCATGCCGCCCTATCTCATCCCGTCACCGCTTGTGGTCGCGCAGGATATGTGGGCGCTGGTGGCGCAGCCGGGCCTCCGCCGGCATATCTGGGCGACGATGTTCCACATCTTCGCGGCCATCGGTATCTCGGTCGTGCTGGCGTTCGCGCTGGTGCTGATTGCGCGCAAGGTGCCGGTGCTTGCGAACCTGATCGAAGATCGCCTGACACCGCTGGTCAACGCTTTCCCTGCGATCGGTTGGACGCTGCTTGGCATTATCTGGTTCGGGCTCGACGCTAGCACGGTGATTTTTGCGATCACGGCGATGCTGTTGCCGTTCAATGTCATCAATCTCAGTCAGGGTCTGCGCGCCACCAATACCGATCTCGTCGAGATGGCGGAGAGCTTCACGACCAATCCGTTTCGCCGTTTCGCGCTGGTCGGCTTTCCGCTGCTTGCGCCGTTTCTGTTCGCGACGCTTCGGCTGAATTTCGGTGTGTCGTGGAAAGTGGCGCTGACCGCCGAATTGCTCGGCGGCAATAGCGGACTCGGTTACATCATGAATCTGGCGATGCAGGATCAGAATACGAGCCGCATTCTGGCGATCTCGCTCCTGATCGTGCTGTTCGTCTATATCGCGGATGTACGAATGCTGGCGGTGGCGCAGAACCGCTTTGACTCGCGGTTTCGTACGGTATGACCGCCGCAACCACATCCTCGCGACTCGGAGGCGCGCTCGGCAACGCGAGCCTGCTGCTCCTGCTGGCCGTATGGCAGGTCGCCTCGCAGACGACGCTGTCCGGCATTCTCCCGGGGCCGATCGCGGTCGGGACCAGCCTGTTCGGCCTCCTGCAGGAGAAGGCGTTTCTGTTCGATCTTCTGATGAGCGCGTTGCGGGTTGTCGGCTCGCTCGCGGCCGCCATGCTGATCGGCGGGCTGCTGGCGCTGTTGCCGTACTGGTTCCCGTGCCTGAACGGCACGGTTCACGGCATGATCAAGCCGTTCTTCAATTCGTTTCCGGCGATCGCGTGGGCGCTGCTCGCCTCGATCTGGTTCGGGGTGTCGAATTTCACCGTGGTGTTCGTGCAGACCGCGATCCTGATCCCGTTTTGTCTGGTCAACATCTCGGAAGGTGTACGGCTGCTCGATCGCGATCTTCTGGAGATGGGGAAGAGCTTTACCGGCCGGAGCAACCGCATTTTCACGAGCATTACAATCCCGCTGTTGCTGCCTTATATCGTCAGCGCGCTGCGTGCGGCCTATGGCGTTGCATGGAAGATCGCCATCGTCGCCGAACTCTTTGGCGCGCAATCGGGATTGGGATTCGCAATGCTGCGCGCGGAGAATGTCGCCAATACGACTGGCGTGCTGGCCATCTGTCTGATGATCGTGATTGTGGGGATCGC
>CAZIKZ010000109.1:8421-12690 GCA_964539845.1 uncultured Hyphomicrobiales bacterium | reverse complement strand
ATCAAGTACGCGCTGATCTCCGGCCTGCTGGCGTCGGGCTGCAAGGTTCACGACATCGGACTGTGCATGACGCCGATGGCGTATTTCGCGCAGTTCGAGCTTGATGTCCCCTGCGTCGCCATGGTGACCGCCTCGCACAACGACAACGGCTGGACCGGCGTCAAGATGGGCGCCAACCGGCCGCTGACCTTCGGGCCCGATGAGATGACGCGGCTCAAGGAGATCGTGCTCGGCGCCGCCTTTGCCGCCAGGGGCGGCGGTTCCTATGAATTTCACGACAGTTTCCCGGCGCGCTACATCGCGGATCTGACGAAGCGGCCGAAGCTGAAGCGCAAGCTGAAGGCCGTGGCCGCCTGCGGCAACGGCACCGCCGGCGCGTTCGCGCCCGAGATTCTTGAAAAGATCGGGTGCGACGTGATTCCGCTCGATTGCGAACTCGATCACACCTTCCCGAAATACAACCCCAATCCCGAAGACATGAAAATGCTGCACGCCATGCGCGACGCAGTGATCAACTCGGGCGCCGATGCCGCGTTTGGCTTCGACGGGGACGGCGACCGCTGCGGCGTGGTGGATAACGAGGGTGACGAGATTTTCGCCGACAAGATCGGCGTGATGCTCGCGCGGGATATTTCGGCGCTGCATCCGAATGCGACCTTCGTCGTCGATGTGAAATCGACCGGCCTGTTCGCAACCGACCCGGTGCTGCAAAAGAATGGCGTCAAGACCGAATACTGGAAGACTGGCCATTCCTACATGAAGCGGCGCGTCAACGAATCCGGGGCGCTGGTCGGCTTCGAAAAGTCGGGACACTTCTTCTTCAACAAGCCGTTCGGTCGCGGCTATGACGACGGCTTCGTGTCGGCGATCGCGATCTGCGACATGCTCGATCGCAATCCGGGTAAGAGCATGAGCGATCTCAAGAATGCATTGCCGAAGACCTGGTCGTCCCCGACCATGTCGCCGCATTGCGACGACGAGAAGAAGTACGGAATCGTCGATGCCGTGGTGAAGCATTTCGAGACCGCGCAGAAAGTCGGCGGCAAGGTCGCAGGTCAGGCGATCCGCGATCTCGTTACCGTCAACGGCGTGCGGGTCACGGTCGAGGACGGCACCTGGGGCCTCGTTCGCGCGTCATCCAACAAGCCGGAACTGGTCGTGGTGGTGGAAAGCCCCGCGTCAGAAGCCCGGATGCACGAGATGTTCAAAGCGATGGATGGTGTGCTGCGCACGCATCCCGAGGTCGGCGAATATAACCAGACGATTTAATTGCTGCTGTCATTCCGGGGCGTGCCGAGGCACGAACCCGGAATCCAGGGCGCAAATTCCCGTCTCTGTAGCTCTGGATTCCGGGCTCGCTCGCGGGGCTCGCACCCCGGAATGACGAGAGATTGCTTCAGATCACGCCAAGAGCACGCATCGCGTCAGCCACACGGATGAAGCCGCCGACATTCGCCCCCAGCACATAATTGCCGGGCGCGCCGTATTCCTCCGCCGTCTGTGCGCAGCGGTCGTGGATACCGTGCATGATGGCAGCGAGCCGCTCCTCGGTATCCTCGAAGCTCCAGGAATCGCGAGAAGCGTTCTGCTGCATTTCCAAAGCGCTGGTCGCGACACCACCGGCATTCGCGGCCTTGCCGGGTCCGAACAGGACATTCGCTTCGATGAAAAGACGTACCGCCTCCGGCGTGCAGGGCATATTTGCCCCCTCGCCCACCGCGCGAACGCCATTCTTGACGAGAATCCGCGCATCCTGTCCGGTGAGTTCGTTCTGGGTCGCGGACGGCATGGCGATGTCCGCCGGCACCTCCCATACCCGGCCGTCCGGAACGTAGATTGCACTGCTCCCGCGCGCCTCGGCGTAATCGGCGATCCGGCTTCGGCGGCGTTCCTTGATCTCCTTGAGCAATGCGAGGTCGATGCCTTTTTCCTCAAGGACGAACCCGTTGGAATCCGAACAGGCGATGACCCGCCCACCGAGTTGCTGCACCTTTTCGATCGTGTAGATAGCAACATTGCCCGCACCGGACACGATGACCTTGCGTCCGTCCAGGCTTTCGCCGCGCTGCCGCAGCATGCGCTCTACAAAATAGGCCGCCCCGTAACCGGTGGCCTCGGTCCGTACGCGCGACCCGCCCCATGCCAGACCCTTGCCGGTGAGGACGCCCGATTCATAGCGATTCATGATGCGCTTGTACTGACCGAACATATAGCCGATCTCGCGCTGACCAACACCGATGTCGCCCGCTGGCACGTCGGTATATTCGCCGATATGCCGCGCGAGCTCGGTCATAAAGGACTGACAAAAGCGCATGATTTCGCCATCGGAGCGCCCCTTCGGATCGAAATCGGAGCCGCCTTTTCCGCCGCCGATCGGCATGCCGGTGAGCGCGTTCTTGAAGACTTGCTCGAAGCCGAGAAACTTGATGGTGCCGAGATAGACGCTCGGATGGAAACGCAGTCCGCCTTTGAACGGGCCGAGCGCGGAGTTGAACTGCACGCGGAAGCCGCGGTTGATCTGCACCTGAGCGTTGTCGTCCACCCAAGGCACACGAAAAATGATCTGCCGCTCGGGCTCGCAGATCCGCTCGATCAGGGCGCTGTCGATATAATCGGGATGTTTCGCGACGACCGCGCCCAGGCTGTCGAGCACTTCACGTACGGCCTGATGGAATTCGGCTTCGCCCGGATTGCGGCGCAATACGGCAGCGTAAATCGGCTCAAGCTTCTCGTCTAACACTGGTCATCGCCCCAATTCGAAATGGTCAGGGCGCTTATACTGAAATTGCTCGCCTTTCAATCAGTTGCCCAAATTAACAGCATTCAACCTTCCGGCGAGCGCTATCCCTTAACTGCTTGCGCATCGCCCATCACGCGCGGACCTTGCCGTAAAACCGGCGCTGCAGCTCGCGCACCTGGTCTGCAAGCCCGGGAACAGGTCCCTCGACCTTGAGGCCGGGCGCGACCTGCTGGATCGGGATCGAATTCACCGGCCTGTTCAATGTGACCCCGAATTCGGCCAACCATGCGGTGAATTGGGCCGCCGAACTGACATACACGATCCGGCCGAGCCCGACCGAAGCATGGGCCGCGGAACACATCGGGCAATGTTCAGCAGAGGTATAGACGGTCGCTATCGCGCGGTCTTCCGGCGTCATATTTTCCGCGGCCCAGCGCGCCAGTGCGAATTCCGGATGGCGGGTGGGATCGCCGGTCGACATGGCGCGGTTGTGATCCTCGGCCAGCACCGTGCCGTCCGCGGCGACGAGCACGGAGGCGAACGGTCGCTCGCCGGCCTCCAGTGCCTTTTCAGCCAGTTCGACGCAGCGACGAAGATGCGGCAGATCGGCGTCGTTCATCGCTGAGCGTCTCCTGACTCGGATCTATTCCGCCTGCTCGCTGAAGGTCGCGCGATAGGGATGCGCCGGATAGACGCCAAGGATCTTGGTTTCCTTGGAGAAGTATTCCAGCTCTTTCAGCGCCAGCGTCACGTTGTGATCGTCCGGGTGACCCTCGATATCGGCGTAGAACATCGTGGCGAAGAAATTGCCCTCGATCATGTAGCTCTCAAGCTTGGTCATGTTCACGCCATTGGTGGCGAAACCGCCCATCGCCTTGTAAAGCGCCGCCGGAATATTGCGCACCCGGAAGATGAAGGTCGTCACCACCGGGCCGTTGCCGCCCTCCGCCCATTTCGGTTCGCGCGCGAGCACGATGAAGCGCGTGGTGTTGTGCGCCTCGTCCTCAACATCTTCAGCAAGAATGTCGAGTCCGTAAATCTCGGCCGCGAGCCGCGACGAAAGCGCGGCGCAGGACTTGTCGCCGCGCTCGGAGACTTCGCGCGCAGAACCGGCGGTGTCGGCAGCGACGATCGCCTTGATCTTCAGCTTGCGGATGATGTTGCGGCACTGTCCCAGAGCATGGACATGGCTCTCGACCGTCTTGATGCCGGCGAGCGTCGCGCCTTTCGGCGCCACCAATTGGTGCTTCACCGGCAGAAACCACTCTGCGACAATATTCAGACCCGAGCGCGGCATCAGATGGTGAATGTCGGCAACGCGGCCGGCGACCGAGTTCTCGATCGGGATCATGGCGAGCGCGGCGTCACCGCCGGTCACCGCCGCAAACGCATCCTCAAAGGTTGCGCAGGGCAGCGGCTCGAAGTCGGGATAGGCTTCACGGCAGGCAAGATGCGAATTGGCGCCGGGCTCGCCCTGAAACGAAATTCTCTTTTTGGTCATGGGGTTCGTTACGCTTTACGAAAGAGGG
>CAZIKZ010000109.1:0-8321 GCA_964539845.1 uncultured Hyphomicrobiales bacterium | reverse complement strand
GTGTCGACGCCAAGCGGCACCGAAGAGACGATCGCCGCATCGATGCGCATGCCGGCTTCCAGAGCGCGCAATTGCTCAAGCCTCTCGCGCTTTTCCAGCGCAGATTGCGGCAACGCCACGAAACGCTCCAGCGCCGCGCGCCGATACGCATAAAGGCCGATGTGATGGTAGAGTGGACCCTCGCCCCAGGGTGCGGTGGCGCGGGTAAAGTAAAGCGCGCGCAACCGGTTCGGCGCCACGGACGAGCCCACAACCTTCACCACATTGGGATTGGTACGCTGCTCGTCCTCCGCGATCTCCGCTGCGAGCGTCGTGATATCGACCGCGGGATCGTCCAGCAGCGCGACCGCGGCCCGCAGATCGGCCGGATCGAGCGTCGGCAGGTCGCCCTGGACATTCACCACCACCCGGATGCGCCGGTCTGCATCGGCAATCCGGAGCGCCTCGAAAATCCGATCCGAACCTGACGCGTGGTCAGCGCTGGTCATCAGAGCACGGGCGCCGGCCTTCTCGACCGCGGCCAGGATGGGCTCGGAATCGGTCGCAACAATCACCTCGCCCAAATGTGCCTCCTGGGCGCGCCGGATCACGTGCTCGATCATGGGCTTGCCCGCGATGTCGGCCAGCGGTTTGCCGGGCAACCGGGTGGCCGCCATGCGGGCGGGGATCAGGATCAGGACGTCGCGTTTTGGCATTGAACTGGGCGGTGTTTTCGGGCTGTCCCGGTGCCACCAATGTCGCAGGGATTGCCCGCTTATACGGGTTGCCACCCGTGGCGCAAACCGGCTAATGGTGCCCGCGCCGCGGGTGTGTTCCCGCGCGCTTCCCACGATCACGGGCTGCTGCGGAACGCCGATGGACTCCTTCGAACTTAACAAGATCATGGGCGCTGTTCTGGCGACCTGTCTTGGTCTTCTGACCCTCAATATCGCCGCCGGGGCAATTTTCACACCTGGAAAGCTGGAAAAGCCCGGTTACGCGATCGCCGTGCCGGACAAGCCGGGCGAGACGGAAACCGCCAAGCCGGAGCCGGCCGAGCCGATCGCCGTGCGTCTCGCCAGTTCGGACGCCGGCAAGGGCCAGGCCGCAGCCAAGCAATGCGCCGCCTGCCATACCTTCGAGAAGGGCGGCCCGAACCGGGTCGGACCGAACCTTTACGGTATCGTGGATCGCGCCAAGGGGCAGGTCGCAGGCTTTAACTATTCCGCGGCCCTCAAGGCCAAAGGCGGCAGCTGGACCTACGAGAATCTCGATGCGTTCCTTGCCGCTCCGAAGGCCTATATCCCGGGGACCAGCATGGGTTACGCCGGTCTGACCCGCGGAGGGCAGCGGGCCGACCTGATCAACTACCTGCATACGCTGTCGGACAGCCCTGTTCCGCTGCCCAAGGCTGCCGACGCCACGCCGGCGGAAAAGAAATAACTCGCGAACACGTGTTTGCGTTTAAACGGCCGGGCCTCGCCCGGCCGTTTGCGTTTTGGGGGTCTCACGCTACCGTTAAGGCTGTGACGCCGAAGACGGTAGGTTACCGCCTTTTAAGGCGCCGATGGTGGGGTTATCCGTAAAACTGTCATACATAAAAGCGCAGTTGCGGATGTCCCCGAAGTGACCGGAGCAAGATCGTGAGCCTGTCCCGCCGTACCCTGATCCAAGCTGGCGCGCTCGCGCTGACAACGCCCGTCATCACCGCCGTCGAGGTGCTGGGCCCACTCAAAACCCGCGCGCTCGCGTCGACGCCGTCTCAAAGCTGGCGACATGGATTGTCGCTGTTCGGCGATCTGAAATATCCCGCCGGGTTCACGCATTTCGAATACGTCAATCCGAAAGCGCCACGCGGCGGCCTGGTGCGGCAGGTGGCCGTCGGCACGTTCGACAATTTCAACATTGTCATCGGCGGGGTGAAGGGTGCAATCGCAGCGGGCATCTCGATCATCTACGACCGGCTGATGGCCTCATCGCTCGATGAAGTCTCAACCGAATACGGCCTGCTCGCGGAATCGGTCAGCCATCCCGACGACTTCTCGAGCTGCACGTACCGTTTGCGCCCGCAAGCCAAGTGGCATGACGGCAAGCCGGTCACCCCGGACGATGTGATCTTCTCATTCGAGGCCTTCAAGAAGCACGACCCGCAGCTCTCGGCCTATTACCGGCATGTGGTGAAAGCCGAGAAGACCGGCGAGCGCGACATCACCTTCACCTTCGATCAGGCCGGAAACCGCGAATTGCCGCAGATCGTCGGACAGCTCAACGTGCTGCCGAAGCACTGGTGGGAAGCCAAGGATTCGCAGGGCCGCCAGCGCGACATCGCACTCACGACAATCGAGCCACCGCTCGGGTCCGGCGCCTACAAGGTGAAAGCCTTCGTTGCAGGCCGCAGCGTGTCCTACGAGCGCGTGGCCGATTATTGGGGCAACGACATCAACGTGAATGTCGGGACCAACAATTTCGACGAGCTGCGCTACGAATATTTCCGCGACTCCACGGTCGCGCTCGAAGCCTTCAAGGCCGACAATCTCGACTGGCGCTACGAAAACAGCGCCAAGGATTGGGCAACCGCCTACGACTTCCCGGCTGTGCGCGAAAAGCGCGTCCTCCTCGAGGAATTCGATATCCGCAATTTCGGCATCATGCAGTGCTTCGCGTTCAACACGCGGCGGGACAAGTTCAAGGACCCGCGCGTGCGGCGCGCATTCAATTATGCCTTCGATTTCGAAGAGATGAACAAGCAGATCTTCTTCGGGCAATACCGGCGCATCAACAGCTTCTTCGAAGGCACCGAGCTTGCGTCCACCGGGCTGCCGCAGGGCCTCGAACTGGAAATCCTGCAGACGGTCAAGGACAAGGTGCCGGCTGAAGTCTTCACCACACCCTTCACCAATCCAAAGGGCGGCGACGCCGCCGCGGTCCGCAACAATATGCGCGAAGCGCTTCGGCTGTTCCGCGAGGCCGGCTGGGAAGTCAAAGACCAAAAGCTGACTCACGTGAAGACCGGCGAGAAGATGCAGGTCGAGGTGCTGCTGTCGCAGCCGACGTTCGAGCGGATTGTGAGCTTCTGGAAGCCGCTGCTCGAGCGCGTCGGGGTCGACGTGTCGATCCGCGTCGTCGACGCCACGCAATACGAGAACCGTCAGCGCAGCTGGGACTTCGATATCATCCTCGCATCCTGGGGTCAGTCGCTGTCGCCCGGGAACGAGCAGCGTGGATTCTGGGGCTCGAAGTCCGCCGACCAGGCGGGCTCGCGCAACTTTGTCGGCATCCGCGATGCGGCGATCGATGCGCTGATTGAACGCGTGATCTTCGCCAAGAATCGCCTCGAACTGATCGCCGCCACGCAGGCGCTCGACCGCGTGCTGCTGGCCAATCATTTCGTGGTTCCGCAATGGACCTACGGCAAGGTCCGCACCGCGCGCTGGGACCGGTTCGGCAGGCCCGACCCGCTTCCGAAATACGGCATGGCCGCCTTCCCGACCGTGTGGTGGTGGGACGCTGAGAAGGCCGCGAAGACAGGATCGCGTTCGTGATGAGGCTGACGCGCCGCAACGTTCTCACGATTGCGGCCGCGGGTGCCGGTGCACTGGCGCTGAGACAGACGGCGCTCGCGGATAACCGCGAGCGTCACGGCATTTCGGCATTCGGCGACCTCAAATATCCCGCCGAGTTTCCGCATTTCGACTACATCAATCCGAACGCGCCCAAGGGCGGCACGTTTTCGATGATCGGCTCCAGCCGGCAATTCAACCAGAACTTCCTGACCTTCAATTCACTCAACAGCTACATTCTGCGTGGTGACGCAGCGCTGGGCATGGAGCGCACCTTCGCGAGCCTTATGACCGGCGCGGCAGACGAGCCGGATTCGATGTACGGCCTCGCTGCGAAGTCGGTGCAGATTTCCGAAGATGGCCTCGTCTACCGTTTTACGCTGCGGCCCGGCCTCGTCTTTCACGACGGAAGCCCGCTGAACGCGCATGACGTGGCGTTCTCGCTGACGGTCTTGAAGGAAAAAGGCCATCCCATCATCACCACGCTGATGCGGGACGTCGAAGGCGCGGAAGCGATCGATGACAGCATTGTTGTCGTGCGCTTCAAGGAAAAGCGCGGCCGTGACGTTCCGCTGTTCGTTGCGGGCCTGCCGATCTTTTCGCGCACCTATTACAGCAAGCGGCCATTCGAGGAATCCAGCCTCGATATCCCGCTCGGATGCGGGCCCTACAAGGTCGGTCGCTTCGAGGCCGGACGCTATATCGAATATGACAGGGTGAAGGACTGGTGGGGCGCCAACCTGCCGGTGCAGCGCGGCCTGCACAATTTCGATGTCATCCGCTACGAATTCTATCGCGACCGCGATGTGGCCTTCGAAGGCTTTACCGGCAGGAACTACAGCTTCCGTGAGGAATTCACGTCGCGGATCTGGGCGACCCGCTACGTCTTCCCGGCCATGCGCGACGGGCGCGTGAAGCGCGACACCCTGAAGGACGAAACACCATCAGGCGCGCAGGGCTGGTTCCTCAACACGCGGCGCCCGAAATTCCAGAACGCGAAATTGCGCGAGGCGCTGATCTACGCCTTCGACTTCGAATGGACCAATCGCACGATCATGTACGGGTCGTACGACCGCACGCATTCGGTGTTCCAGAATTCCGATCTGATGGCGACCGGAAAGCCGGGCGAAGATGAATTGAAGCTGCTGGAACAATTCCGCGGAAAGATCCCCGACGACGTTTTCGGCGAGCCATTCGTGCCGCCCGTCACGGACGGCTCCGGAAACGACCGCAATCTCCTGCGCCACGCGACGCGGCTGCTCAATGAGGCGGGCTACCCCATCAAGGATGGCAAGCGCATGACGCCCAAAGGCGAACGGATGACCATCGAGTTTCTGCTCGAGGAGCCGAGCTTCCAGGCACACCACATGCCGTACATCAAAAATCTCGGCGTGCTCGGGATCGATGCCAATATCCGCATGGTCGATCCGGTCCAGCTCAAGGCCCGCACCAACGAATTCGACTTCGACGTGGTGATCCAGCGCTTCAGTTTCTCGACGGTCCCAGGCGAATCGCTGCGCTCCTATTTCTCGTCCCGCTCAGCGGCGATCAAGGGATCGCAGAATTTGGCGGGCATTTCCGATCCTGTCATAGACGCGCTGGTCGATACCATTGTCGCGGCGCCCACACGGCCCGAACTGGTGACGGCTTGCCGGGCACTGGACCGTGTGATCCGCTCCGGCCGATACTGGGTACCGCATTGGTACAAGGCGTCGCACTGGATCGCCTATTGGGACATGTTCGACCGGCCCGCGCAGGGCAAACCAAAATATGCCCGCGGCATTCCGGAAACATGGTGGTACGATCCGGCCAAAGCGGCGCAACTGGAGCGGCGAGGTTAGCGTTCTCGCTATGCCTAGTTCCCGCGGGATGGCAAGGATGGCCATAATGGGCCGAATGACATGAGTGCCTACATTCTTCGTCGCCTGCTGCTGATGATTCCGACGCTGTTCGGAATCATGCTGGTGTCGTTTGTGGTGATTCAGTTCGCGCCGGGCGGTCCGGTCGAACGCGTGATCGCACAATTATCGGGGTCCGATACCGGTGCGACGTCCCGCATTTCGGGCACCCCGGGCGGCGATTTCGCCAGCCGCGGCATGGAAGGCGGCGCCGGGATGGACGGCGGATCGGGCAAATATCGCGGCGCACAAGGTCTCGACCCGGAATTCATCAAGCAGCTCGAGCGGCAGTTCGGCTTCGACAAGCCGGCCCATGAGCGCTTTTTCATGATGTTATGGAATTACGCCCGCTTCGATTTCGGCAAGAGCTATTTCCGCGATGTATCGGTCATCGCGCTGATCAAGGAAAAGCTGCCTGTCTCGATTTCTCTCGGACTTTGGATGATGCTGCTGGCCTACGCGGTCTCGATTCCGCTCGGCATCCGCAAGGCTGTGAATGACGGCTCCCGCTTCGACGCCTGGACCTCCGGGATCATCATCATCGCCTATGCGATCCCAGGCTTTCTGTTTGCGATTCTTCTCATCATCCTGTTTGCCGGCGGCTCGTTCCTTGACTGGTTCCCGCTGCGCGGGCTGACTTCCGACAACTGGGCGCAGATGCCCTGGCACGGCAAGATCGTGGACTATTTCTGGCACCTCACCTTGCCGCTAATCGCCATGTCGCTCAGCGCGTTCACCACCATGACGCTTCTGACCAAAAACTCGTTTCTCGACGAGATCCGCAAGCAATACGTGCTGACCGCGCGCGCCAAGGGCTGCAAAAATGCGCGCGTGCTCTATGGCCACGTGTTACGCAACGCGATGCTGATCATCATTGCCGGATTCCCGTCGACTTTCATCGCCGCGTTCTTCGCCGAAGCCTTGCTGATCGAGACCATCTTCTCACTCGATGGGCTTGGGTTGCTCGGATTCGAAAGCATCATGAACCGCGACTACGCCGTCACCTTCGCGACACTTTATATTTTCGCGCTGGTTGGTCTTTTCGTCAGTCTGATTTCCGACGTGGTCTACACACTGGTCGATCCCCGCATCGACTTTGAGGCGCGCGAGGTCTGATATGGATGCGCGTGTCCCGACCACCATGCCGGAAACCGATTCGATCGGACCGATGGGCCTCGTCATTCCGCCGGAGCGGCGGCCGCTAAAGCTGTCGCCGATCAACCGCAGGCGCTGGGAAAACTTCAAGCGCAATCGTCGGGGCTTCATCTCGCTCTGGGTGTTCCTGTTCCTTTTCGTCACCTCGCTGTTTGCGGAAGTGATCGCGAACGACAAGCCGTTCATGATCCACTATGACGGTCGCTTCTACTTCCCCTCGATTTTCACCTATGCGGAGACCACTTTCGGCGGTGAATTCGAGACGGCGGCGGATTATCGCGACCCTTATCTTCAGCAGAAGGTCGCCGACAAAGACGGCCGGATGTTCTGGCCGCCGATCCGCTACTCCTACAGGACGCATAATCTCGACCTGCCGACGCCTGCGCCGTCGAAGCCGACATGGATGCTCACCGAGGAACAATGCAGGGCGGTGGTCGAGCGCAAGAAGCTCACCGGCTGTCGCGACCTCGAATTCAACTGGCTCGGCACCGACGATCAGGGCCGCGACGTGCTGGCCCGCATCATCTATGGCTTCCGCATCTCGGTGCTGTTCGGGTTAATCCTGACCAGCATCTCGTCGGTGATCGGCGTAACGGCCGGTGCGATACAGGGCTTCTTCGGCGGCAAGGTCGACTTGTTCTTCCAGCGCGGCCTGGAAATCTGGACATCGGTGCCGACGCTGTTCCTCCTGATGATCATCTCGTCGGTGCTGACACCGAGTTTCTGGGTTCTGCTTGGCATCCTTCTTCTGTTCTCGTGGGTGTCGCTGGTCAATCTCGTCCGCGCCGAATTTCTGCGCAGCCGCAACTTCGAATACGTGATGGCCGCTCGTGCGCTCGGCGTGTCGAATATCCGCATCATGTTCCGCCATCTCCTGCCGAACGCGATGGTCGCGACCCTCACCATGATGCCGTTCCTGTTGTCGGCCTCGGTCGGGACCCTGACATCGCTCGACTTCCTCGGCCTTGGTTTGCCGCCGGGCTCGCCATCGCTTGGCGAATTGCTGTCGCAAGGCAAGGCCAATATCCAGGCGCCGTGGCTCGGATTGTCCGGTTTCTTCACCATCGCGATCATGCTGTCCTTGCTGGTGTTCATCGGCGAGGCCGTGCGCGACGCTTTCGATCCGCGGAAGATTTTCTCATGAGCGTGCCCCCGCTTCTCAGCGTGAAGGATCTCTCCATCGCCTTCACGCAAGCCGGACGGACGACGCTCGCCGTCGACCGTATTTCGTTCGACGTCAAGCCGCGCGAGACCGTCGCGCTGGTGGGCGAATCCGGTTCCGGCAAGTCGGTCACCGCAATGTCGGTGATGAAGCTTCTGCCTTATCCCGCCGCAAGCCACCCGAGTGGCACGATCCACTTCAAGGGCAAGGAATTGCTCGGGATGAATGAGCGCGGCATGCGCCGGATCCGCGGCAACGACATCACCATCATCTTCCAGGAGCCGATGACCTCGCTCAATCCGCTCCAGACCATCGAGCGGCAGATTCGCGAGATCCTCGAACTGCACGCCGGCCTGCGTGGCGACCCCGCGAAGAAGCGCGTGATTGAACTTCTGTCACAGGTCGGCATTCCCGATCCCG
The DNA here is from genome assembly GCA_964539845.1 of uncultured Hyphomicrobiales bacterium. GTDB lineage: Bacteria > Pseudomonadota > Alphaproteobacteria > Rhizobiales > Xanthobacteraceae > Pseudorhodoplanes. Next base: position 147 of record CAZIKZ010000109.1, on the reverse strand, counting down.
CCGCCCGTCTGCAGAGCTATCCGCACCAGATGTCAGGTGGACAACGCCAGCGCGTGATGATCGCGATGGCGCTCGCCAACGAGCCCGAACTGCTGATCGCCGACGAGCCGACCACCGCGCTCGACGTGACCGTGCAGGCCCAGATCC
>CAZIKZ010000108.1:1788-12734 GCA_964539845.1 uncultured Hyphomicrobiales bacterium | reverse complement strand
ATGGAATCACAGCCGACTGAAATCACTCACTGCTTTTTCGGTCAGGCTCTGAGGACACATCGGGAGGACGCTAATGAATGTCAGACAACAGGTATCCGAGCGTGACTCGGAGCCGTTACACGACACCTTTCTTCCGTCCATTCATCCGGTCGAGTTTTATCAGCGCGATCTCTCGCTGCATCCGCCTGCCTATGCGCCGGGCTACAAGACGAGCGTCGGACGATCGCCGCGCAAGGCGCTGCTGTCCTTGCAAAACTCGCTGTCGGAAATCACCGGCCCGGTGTTCGGACAAAACGATATCGGTCTCCTCGACAACGACCTGATCCGCAACTACGCCCGAAACGGCGAACCGATCGGAGAACGCATCATCGTTCACGGTCAGGTGCTGGACGAGAACAGAAAGCCTGTCCCCAACACGCTGGTGGAATTCTGGCAGGCCAATGCCGCCGGCCGCTACCGGCACAAGAACGATACCTATCTCGCTCCAGTCGATCCGAATTTCGGCGGTTGCGGACGCACGCTGACCGACGACAACGGATATTACTATTTCCGCACGATCAAGCCCGGCCCCTACCCTTGGCGCAATTACGTCAACAGCTGGCGTCCGGCGCACATTCATTTCTCCATCTTCGGCTCAGGATTCGCGCAGCGGCTGATCACCCAGATGTATTTCGAGGGCGATCCGCTGATCAAAATCTGCCCGATCGTCCATACCGTGGCGGACGAGTCCGCGATCGACCGGCTGATTGCGCCGCTCGACATGAACGCAGCCATTCCGATGGACCTGCTCGCTTACCGTTTCGACATTGTGCTGCGCGGCCGCCGCTCGACGCTGTTCGAGAACCGGCTCGACGGCAACTGAGTTAAAACCTGATCCAGGGAGACACCCATGCCGCAGTCACTCGGCTATCTGAAGGAAACCGCCTCGCAGACCGCCGGTCCCTATGTCCATATCGGGCTGATCCCGCACATGGCGGGCTTCGACATCTTCCAGAATAATTTCGGCAATGTGCTTGCCGGTGCAGCGACCCGCGGCGAGCGCATCACCATCGAAGGCCGCGTTCTGGACGGCACGCGAACGCCCGTCCGCGACGCATTGATCGAAATCTGGCAGGCCAACACCGACGGCCGCTACAATCACGCCGCTGACCAGCAGAAGGCCCTCGATCCGGACTTCCGCGGCTGGGGCCGTACCGGCGCCGAGTTCAAGAGCGGGCTTTATACGTTCGAGACGGTAAAACCGGGCGCAGTGATCGGCCGCCATACGCGCGTGATGGCGCCCCACATCAATTTCTGGATCGTGTCACGCGGCATCAATATCGGCCTGCATACGCGAATGTATTTCTCCGATGAGACCGAGGCCAATGCCGCCGATCCCGTCTTGAACTTGATCGAGCAGGAAGATCGCCGTACCACGCTGATCGCAAAACGAACAAACCGGGATGACAAGGTTATCTATGTGTTCGATATCGTCCTGCAGGGCGACGATGAAACGGTGTTCTTTGACGTGTAGACCGAAACCCGTCCCGATCTGGGTGGCAGCGCTCGCCGCAGCGCTGCTGTTCACCGCTGACCGGCCGGCATCGGCAAGCGAGCTTGTCCAGCAGGGCCAGGATATTGCCGCGCGCCTTTGCTCCTCCTGTCACGCCGTCGACCGCGCCGAGCGCAGTCCGATCCCGATTGCACCGGCCTTCCGCCGCATGGAGCCGCGCGTCGATCTGGACCAGATGGCGGAGCGATTGCAGGATGGCATCCTATCAGGCCACCCCGACATGCCGGGTTTCGTACTGAAGGAAAACGAGTCGCGCGCACTCGTCGCCTACATGCGCTCGTTGCGCGACGACTAGGTCGCCGCCGCCGCGCCGGCACTCGCCCCCCGACCTCGACGTGATGGGCGTTCGACCCGTCCAGGCCGAACGAATATGTGGATAGCTCTCCGATCCGGAGAGTATGAGCCGCATCCACGCATTTCCGGGACGCACGCGAGGCGAACCCGGAATGACAACCCGAGCAATTCGCCGCTATCATGGAACCGCAGCGCAGGCGGTGCGTTTGACACAGCCTCAAGTGAAGGAAGGGCGGCGCATGGGCATTATCTGGACCATTATCATCGGCTTCGTGGCGGGCGTGGTTGCGAAATTCATCATGCCCGGCGACAACGAGCCGAAGGGCTTCATCCTGACCACCCTGCTCGGCATCGTCGGAGCGGTCGTAGCGACCTTCCTGGGTCAGGCGGTCGGCTGGTACGGTCCCGACCAGGGCGCGCGATGGATCGGCGCAATCGTCGGCGCGGTCATCGTATTGTTCATCTGGGGCATCGTGAGCAAGAAGCGGGCCTGATCGGCACGCTCGTTATTCCTTGACGCTGAATTATCCACCGGTCGCCCTCTGACGAGGGTGGCCGGTTCGCATTGTCGCGACCTTGTGTCGTGCCAGAGCCGACGAATCCTGCCAATTTTTTCCCGGCCGCGCGGGCATTGAACCGTACGGCCCTGGCTTGCGACCAACATCAAGCATCGGTGTCGGCGCAGCGCGAGAGGTTCGCGCTCGTCCGCGTATTCCGGCGGCGAGAGCCATCAGAGGGAGGGCAGAATGAACAAGGTGCTAGCACAGGCGACATCCCAGACGGGCGGCCCCAGCGGCGGCCGCACCCGCGGTATCGTCGTCATGCTCGGGGTCGGACTTCTCGTCCTGCTCGGACTCTCAATCATACTCGGGAGCTGGTACACGATCGATCAGCGCGAACGCGGTGTCATCCTGCGCAACGGCAAGCTGATCGGAATCGCCACACCGGGTCTGGGCTTCAAAATTCCCTTCATCGATTCAGTCGTAAAGGTGTCGCTGGAAACGCAGCGGGCGCGGTTCGACAAGGTCCATTCCTACAGCCGCGACCAGCAGCCCGCCAATCTTGTCATCTCGGTCAACTTCCGCGCGACCGAGGACAAGGTGGACGACCTCTATTCGCAATTCGGCGGGCTGCAGGGCTATGCCGACCGCGTGCTGTTTCCCCAGGTCAACGCCGAATCGAAAATCGTGTTCGGTCAGTTCAATGCCGTCACCGCAATCCAGGAGCGCGGCCGGCTGAATGCCGAAGTGATGGCCGCGATCCTCAAGGCTGCAGCCGGCCCGATCGTGATCGAATCCGTACAGATCGAGAATCTCGATTTCAGCAACGAGTACGAAAAGTCGATCGAACAGCGCATGCTGGCCGAAGTCGAGGTGCAGCGTCTGCGTCAGAATGCCGAGCGCGAGAAAGTGCAGGCCGAGATCGTCGTCACCAAGGCGACAGCGGAAGCCAATGCCGTGCGCCAGCGCGCCCAGGCGGAGGCCGAAGCCATCCGGCTGCGCGGAGAGGCGCAAGCTTCCGCCATCCGGGCCCGCGCCGCGGCGCTTGGCGACAACCCCAATCTGGTCGGCCTGGTGCAGGCCGAGAAATGGGACGGCAAGCTGCCGGTGACGATGTTGCCCGGAGGCGCCGTACCGATGCTCAATCTTGAGCCGCGCCCGGTCGCGCCGGCGCCGGTTGCACCGCGCGCGGCGGCTCCGGCAGCGGCGCCGACCACTGCCGCAGCGCGATAGGAGATCTCGCCGTGGAGAGCACGATCAGATTTGTGCGACCGCCGGGATTTGCCGACGCGATCCGCTCCTATCGCATTGTCCTCGACGGCCGGCAGGTTGGTACGATCGCAAGAAACACGACGCTCGAGGTCAAGGTGCCTGCGGGCGCGCACAGCCTGGAAGCATCCGTCGATTGGGGGCGAAGCAAGCCGCTGGCCGTAACCACCGCCCCCGATCAAACGATCGAAGTCGCGGTCACCAATACATTCGGTGCGTGGCTCGGAATCTGGGCTGCAACATTCGGACGCAAAAGGTATCTCACACTGACTCCAACGAGTTGACCGCAGCGCCCTCACGGGTTGGAACACGAGGCCGCTGGCCGCCCTGCCCGCGGCCTCAACTTTTGGGGCTTTCGCTGCCGCCGCGTGCTGTTAGACTTCTGCGCATGGACAGCGCTTCACTCCTCGACCAATCGGAAAAGCTCGAGCGCCATATCGCACTCGTGGAGGAAGATCTGATCAGACAGCGCGAGCTTCTCGCGGAGCTGCTGCGTGAAGGTCACGATGCGACAGCGACCATGGTGCTGCTGCGGCAATTCGAGGACCTGTACACAAGGCTTATCGCGGACCGCGATCTCGTCCGAAAGCAACTGGACATTGCCGCGCGCTAGGTCCACGGCTTATCGCACCGCGAGCGCACAGCTTTCGGCGGCGCGCTCGCCTCGATTTCGCTCACGATGAAACGCCATCGTGCAGCGACGGGCTCGCGGCTTTCCTGAGACTCTGCCCCTCCAAAAATTCGATCGAAGTTCTGACGGCAGATTCAAGCTGATCCATTTCTCTTTCGAGCCGCACCAGCGCAGTCAGAATGTCGGCATTCGGCTGCAGCCGATGATCGTGGAGAAAAGCGATCCGATTGGCGATGCCGGAGGCCATCAGATCGGCAACAAGCGGGTTTGGATACACGATTACGCCCTTACCGTTACGCAATACAACGCAGACATAAGCGCACAACAGAATGACGATCCTGCGGCAATGCGTGCTGAATGTCGCCGCGCGACGCGATGCTTTGCGGATCGGACGCAAGGAAATGTTGGAAAAAAGGGCAGCCGCAAAACCGGCGCGCAGAACTCCAAGTGAAACTCAGCCAAGCGAAAATTCAGCGAAATGAAAATTCAGCGAAGTGTTGGAGCGGGTGAAGGGAATCGAACCCTCGTCATCAGCTTGGAAGGCTGTTGCTCTACCATTGAGCTACACCCGCGTCCGGCCGGACCGGCGGCCTGCTTGGTTTCATAAAACGCCGCCGGAAACAAGACCTTAGCGTCAGATATATCGCGATAGGGCGGGACGCGTCATCGGTCTGGTTGCGCAACCCTCACTTCGCGGCAGGCGCCGGTGCCGTACCGAGCAGCGCCTCCATCGCAAGCCCAAGTGACAGAAGCACAGCGTCGCTGCCGACCGGGCCGTCGATCTCGATCCCGACCGGCAGCCCGCCCTTGGTCATCCCGGCATAGAGCGACAGGCCGGGAATACCGGCATTGCTGCCGGGATCGGTGTTGCGGATCATGGTGAAGAACGTCGGCGCGGGCTTGCCGCCGCCGATGGACATTTCGCCCGAGCCCTTCTCCGCGTCGATCGGAACCGCCGGCGCAGGCGTGGTCGGAAACAGCATGGCATCGAGATTGCTGGTCTTGAAATAATCCGCATAGAGCTTCTGCAAGGCGGGCCGGTGCACCTTCATGGCATCCGGATAATCCTTGCCAAACGCATCCTTCATGATCGCGCCGAACGCGCCCTGCACGTCCGGGCTTTTGATCTTCCCGGCAATGTCGGCGAGCGTCACGCCGTCGATCCCGGACGCCTTCAGATAGGCCGGGATATCCTCGACCGGCTCATGCAGCGCGACCGGGAACGAGACTTTCGCGTTGAGGTCCGCAAGGCCTGCGAGATCGCCGTCAACGAACACGACGCCTGCGGTCTCGAGCTTGCCGCGCGCGGCTTTCACCACCGCCTCAAGTTCGGGATCGAGGCCGCTCCAGAATGACGTCGGGATGCCGATGCGTTTGCCCTTGAGCGGGGCTGCGGCCGCAACCGGCGTGCCGGTGACGACAGCGTCCAGCAACGCCACATCGGCGACCGTCCGTCCCATCGGGCCGACGGTATCGCGCGTGCGGCTGATCGGCACCACCGCGTTGGCGTCGTGATAGCGCCGTTCCGCACCGCCATTGCCGACGGAGGGGCGCAGACCCGCAGTTCCGGTGAGCGCGGCGGGAATGCGGGTCGAGCCGCCGGTGTCGCTGCCAAGCCCCGCGGTTACGATGCCGGCCGCGACCGCGGCCGCGGTGCCACCCGAGGAGCCGCCGGGGATCCGCGTTGTGTCGTAGGGATTTTTGACATGACCTGTGAACGAGGCGGCGTTGGTGGACGTGATGCCGAAGGCGAGCTCATGCAGGTTGGTCTTGCCGATCACAATAGCGCCGGCATCGATGAGCTTCTGCAGCGACGGAGCATTGCCCTTTGGCCGTGCATTGCGCAGCGCCTCGGTGCCGCCGGTCGTCGGCATGTCCGCGGTGTTGATGTTGTCCTTCACCACGATTGGCAGGCCGGCGAGCGGTGGCAATGCCTGACCCGCCGCGACCATCGCATCGATTTTCTGAGCGGCGGCGAGCGCATTGTCGGTGTTCAGCGTGATGATCGCGTTCAGGTGCTTCATCTGCTCGGCGCGGGCCAGCGCGGCCTTCACCGCATCGGTCGCGGTCATGCGCTTCTCGCGGATCGCCGCAACAATGCCGGCGGCGGTCTGCGGCGCGGCCTGCGCCATGGCGGTCGTCGCAAAAGGCTGCACTGTGAGAGCCTGAGCGGCCGTAAGGCCGGCGATGGCGGTCAGAACGTCACGGCGAGACGCACGCATGATAACCCCCTCATCGTTGATCGGGGGAAAGTCTACACCGGATTTCGGCTGGTGAAGACAGAGGGTCGGTTGAGCCGCGGCTTGAAGGCGCGTTCTCGATATCAGAGCCGCTTCTTCGCGAATGCCCGGCCGGAGCCGGATTTCAAGTATCGTTCAAAAGACAGTGCCTTTTCCGGGTCGGAAAAGCCGATGTAGGTCTTGAGTTTCCAAGGCAAATATTTGGATGTATGTGGGACCTCACCGGCGTTATGACGCCTCAAGCGATCTCTCAAGTCGGCGGTAACGCCAACATAGAACCGCTCTCCATGGCTCTCGCTGGTGAGAATATAGACATACCGCATCAGCGGAATTTAGCCCGCCTCCGCCCTTTGGGCTACGGCGCGGCAACCTTCGCTTGCTTCGCAGCTAGGCGTAGCCGGCCTGCCGGGCCGGAGCTTGCGAAGCAAGCGAAGGCTGGTGGAGGGGGCTGGATTCGAACCAGCGTAGGCATAGCCAACGGATTTACAGTCCGTCCCCTTTAGCCACTCGGGCACCCCTCCACGGGATCAGTCTGTGCGACCACTCCTTGGTCGCACCAAGCCGACAAAAGGTTTAACCCGGATCGGCGTTGTTTAGAAACACCCAGCCACCACGTTTTTGCGGGCACCGGGCGCGGGCTGCGTTATGGTGGCGGAGCGCCCCTAAGTCAATGGGAAATCAGGGATATCCACCCCGTTTACCCCCGCGGGATCGGCTCCGCCTCTAGCTCTTGGTCAGCTGACGGTAGTCCGGCTCGCGGTGAAACCAGAATTCGTAGCCGCCGACGCCCTGCTTCAGCGCCACGTCGTGGACCGGCTGGTTGAGCGGCACGACCGGCACGTCGCGCATACAGAGTGCGATGAAGGCCTTCACCGCGGCATCATATTCCGCCGGGTCGTCTGTGAAACGCGCCTTGTCGATCAGCGCGTCCATCTCCGCGCTCTTGTAGGCGGAGATGTTGAAGATCGAATTGTTACCGTGGAAATTCCAGTAGAAATAATATTCCGGATAATCGAGCCAGCCGCTGAATCGGTTCAGCGCCATCGGCAGCTCTTTCTTGTTGAGCGTGGTGCGCCAGTTCGCGCCCGGGATCTTGTCGATCGTCACCTTGATTCCGATCTTGCCGAGCGTCTCGGCGATCAGAATCGCGGTCGGCTCGCCGACGGTCGCTGTTCCGGTATCGAGACCGAGGGTGGTCTCGAGGCCCTGAGCAAAGCCGGCTTCGGCCATCAGCGCCCTCGCCCTGTCGAGATCGGTCACGTAGGGGAAAGGCTGCGGCCACGCCGCCTTCTCGACCTTGTCCGGACCACCATACATCGGCACCGCGCGCCCAAAGAACGCCGCCGACTGGATTTGCTCATACGGCATCGCATAGGCGATCGCCTGTCGAAGCTTGACGTTGTCGAATGGCGGCTTTGCCGTATTGAGTGCGACATACCAGAGGCAATTGGGGATCGGCACGCCCACCACCTGCACCTTGCCGTCCTTCTTGAGCTGATCGAAATCCTTTGGCGCGAAGCCGGTGGAGTAATCGGCGTCGCCCTTCTCCAGCAAGGCGCGGCGCGTGCCGGCGGACGGAATGTCGCGCGCGATGATGCGCCGGATCTTCGGCAGCGGTCCGCTCTTCCATTGATCGAAGCGCGTGAGCACAGTCTCGGCACCGGGCTTCCAGCTCTCGATGCGATAGGCCCCGCCTCCTGCCTCGTTATTGCGCAGCCAGGTCATGGCCCAGGGGTCAGCCTCGGTCGCATTCTTCCTTGCAAGTTCCGAATTGATGACGAAAGGCACCACCACCGCAACATTGAACAGCAGCATCTTGTCCTTGCGCACGTAGTCGATGCGGAACGTGTGGTCGTCGACCGCGACGAACTGTTCCGGGTTCAGCAACGAGCCGGCCGACATCTGGAACGTGGGGAAACCGCCGACCTTAACCGCGCGATCGAACGACCATTTGACGTCACGCGCAGTCACCGGCGCTCCGCTGTGGAAGGTCGCGTCTTTGCGCAGCCTGAAGGTGCAGGACATCCCGTCCGAGGCGACCTGCCAGCTTTCCGCAAGCTCGGGCGCAAGCGTGCCGCGATCGTAACTCACGGTGCCGTCCGGCAGGGTCGTTGCCGCATAACTGAGCAGCCGGTCGTAGCAATTCCAGGACAGGCCGTTGACGGTCTGATTGGAGCCAACCCCGTGCATGTCGAGGCTGTTCGGCCCAAGCTCCTGCACCACCAGCAGGGTATCGGCACGCGATTGCGCGTAAACCGGCAGACCGCCGAACGGCATCACAGCGCCGGCGCCCAGCATCGCTTGCAGGATCTGGCGGCGGTCGGGACGGTTCATGGCGGGCTCCTCACCTTTTGTCCGCGAACATGGATTTATGAGCAGCAAAGTCTGTGCCATGAGGGGCAATCGGAGAACGGACTCGCAATGGCGTCTTTTCGGAAAAAGCCTGACTTCAGCCGCGGCCGGCGGGATCGTCCCCCGCCGAAGCGCGGCGCTGCGCGCGCGACCGACCTCGACACGGCAATCCTCTATGGCCTGCACACGGTCGAAGCGGCGCTCGCCAATCCGAACCGGCGCATCCGCGTGCTCTATGCGACCGAGAATGCCGCCAAACGGCTCGCCGCGGATGGCATTGCGTTGAAGATGACGCCGCAGATCGTGCGGCCGGACGAGATCGCGCGACGGCTCGGACCGGATGCTGTCCACAACGGACTGCTCGCCGAGGCCGATCCGCTCGAAGCGCCCGACCTCTCCGAACTACCATCGGAGGGCATCGTGCTGGTGCTCGATCAGATCACCGACCCGCACAATGTCGGAGCGATCCTTCGCAGTGCCGCAGCGTTCGGGGTGAAGGCGCTGGTCACCACCGCGCGTCATTCGCCGGAAGCGACCGGCGTGCTCGCAAAGTCGGCATCGGGCGCACTCGACTATGTGCCGATGGTGACGGTGCAAAATCTCGCCCGCGGTTTGGCTGCATTGCGCGACAGTGGATTTCTGCTGGTCGGCCTCGACAGCGAGGGCGATGCGGACCTTGCTGCGACGGCGTTGCGGGCGCCGCTTGCGCTTGTGCTCGGTGCCGAGGGCAAGGGTTTGCGCCAGCTGACGCGCGAAACCTGCGATCATACTGCGCGGCTCGATCTGCCAGGCGCGATCAAGAGCCTCAATGTGTCGAACGCAGCCGCACTCGCGCTCTATGTCGCGACAACGCGGCTGCGCCCTTAGCCTCCCGGTCCATCACCCTCCCCGGTTATGGGAAGGGTGAGGAAAAGAGCCAAGCGCGATCAGTTATGAACGCGGATCGGACCGTGATGCCGGTAATGGTGCCCGTGATAGGCACGACGCGCCTGCCAGTGCGGACGCGGACCGTAATGGGCGCGGCGATAACCCCAGCGGCCGCTAAGACCGGCGGCATACGGATAAGCGCCGACAGCGCGCGGCGCGTAATAGGTGCCGAGGCGTGGATCGCTGAGACCCGGGCCGGAATAGACCGGACCCTGATTGACGACATATTGCTGCAGGACCGGCTGCTGCTGCACGATAACCGGCTGCCTGACGATGACGGGCTGCTGCACGACGACCGGGGCCGCCTGTACGACAATCGGCTGAGCCTGCATCACGACCGGCGCGGCAAAGCCGAAGCCGCTGTTGCAGCAGGCGCTAGGATACGCCACGACCGGCGCGCTGAAGGCGAAGCCGGTGTTGCAGCATTGCGCATTGGCGGTGCCGGCAGCCGCCAAAGTCACGGCGGCAGCGGCAAAGAGCGAGAGCGTTACGCGAGACATGATACGTCCTTCTCAGAGTTTACACACAGTTAGCGACGACGAGGTTGATGCGGCTGGCGGGGACCATACGGATTGACTGGGCCACCCTCCCACGGCGAATTGATATTCACCTCCGGACTGATCATCATCGGAGGCATTGGCGCGTATTGCGTCGGCGGCACGTCCGGCGATTCAGCGGACCACGAACGGCTATAGCCCTCTGCCGGCTTCGGCATCGGCCGGTTCGCGGGTGGCTCGATCTCGACGCGGCCCAGCATGGGCTTGGTGCCGAGCGTCGGGAAATAGCGGCTCGCCGGCGTATAGCGCACCGGCGGCTCCGGCTGCAGCGGCGGCACGAATGGCGACGGATAAACCGTCACGCCGGGCGCCGCACCCGGCCGGTACAGTCCCCAGCCGCCTTCAACCACGCCCCAGGCGGCATTGTAACCGTTGATCGGCACCGGGATGTGGGGACGGCCGGGCACGACCAGAACAGGTCCATGATCGGCGCTCGCCTCAACGAGACCTGCCAACGCAGTCGCCAACCCGAGCGCATAGAACGCCCAACGCATACGCATAAACTCCAGCGCAGGCGCATTGGCGCGCCCCCTCAGCCTCAGGCATTTTATGAAATCGCCGGATGTACCGTGTTAACAGCGCGCGCAAATCACCGGTTAGCATTAATTCAAAGTGACCGGACGC